>JBGTNM010000119.1:0-2483 GCA_041743025.1 Microcystaceae cyanobacterium | reverse complement strand
TTTATTTGGCTCATTTGCGACGGAAACGGCGACAGCAACGAGTGATGTTGATCTGCTGATCGAGTTTGAACAACCGATCGGCTTAAAGTTTGTCGATTTATGTGACTATCTTGAAGCTTGCCTGGGTAGAAAGGTGGACGTTCTGACGCTGGCGGGCGTTGCGAATATCCGTAATCGATCGGTAGCAGAGAGCATTATCAGGAGCCTGGTTTATGTCTAGACGGGGCGATCGTGAGCGGTTAGCCGATATGCTAGATGCCATCCAAAGAGCAACCAATTACATCGCAGGCATCAGCTACGAGGATTTTTTAGGAGATATCAAAACGCAAGATGCCACAATCCGCGCGTTAGAAGTATTAGGAGAAGCCAGTAAAGATATATCAATTGATCTCAAAACTCGCTTTCCAGAGATTCCCTGGAAAAGTATTGCAGGGCAACGAGATAAGCTGATTCACAATTACTTTGGCGTAAACCTTGATATCGTCTGGGAAACGATCGCACTTGATCTGCCTGCCTTAGAATCGCAGGTAACCCAAGCATTGACAGAACTGGGAGAAATAACATGAGTCAATTGCCAGTGGGGTGGGAGCTAAATCGTGATCGTGCGATGAACGCCACCTATTTGCGGCAAGCGCTGGCAGAAATTGAGCTGTTTACTCAGGAGCTAGACCATGAAAACCCAAACTGAAGTGTTGCATATTTTAGCCAATCAAAAATCATCGTTATTGGCAACCTACCAAATTACCCGGTTAGGGATTTTTGGGTCTTATGCCAGAGGGGAACAAACGGAAGCTAGCGATCTGGATATTTTGGTAGATTACAGTTACAGTCAGCCGCCGACGTTGCCTAAATTAATTGAACTCAGAGACTATTTGAGTCAACTCTTGGCGCTGAAGGTGGATATAGTGACCCCCAATGGTCTTAAGGCGCGGATTCGCGATCGCGTTTTATCCGAGGTCATTTACCTATGACAGAACGCAGCTTTTCAGAGTTTTTGCAGGATATTTTGGATGCGATCGCTGAGATTGAATCGTTTACCGATGGCTTAGATTTTCAAGTATTCCAAGCGAATAGAGAGAAAATATTAGCCGTAGTCAAGTTATTAGAAATAGTTGGCGAAGCTGTTAAGAAAATACCGAACGAGCAGCGTGTTCATTATCCAGAGATTCCCTGGAAATCGGTGGCGGGAATGAAGGATATTTTGGTTCATGAATATTGGACTATTGATCCAGTGGTGGTGTGGGCGACGGTACAAGAGTCGTTACCACCAGTGAAAATGGCGATCGTGCAAATGTTGAGCCAAGCGAAGACAAAACCATGAAGAACTGGAAGGCGAAGAGCCTGAAACGGAGGCAGCCACATGAGTGAATTACCAAAAGGGTGGGAAATCGTCGAACTGGATATGGTGGGGCAATTTGAATCAGGAGGTACGCCATCCAAAGAACAATCAAATTATTGGAGTGGTGATATTCCTTTTGTTACAGGTGCAGATATAACTAACCTCTACATCTCATCTCAAAATGCACGAACCTTTTTAACTGAGGAAGGGCTGAATTCAGGAAAGACTACTATTTGCAAACCCGAAACAGTTTTATTTGTAACTCGTACTGGTGTTGGCAGAGTGGGAATTGCCACAGAAATTATGGGGGCAAGTCAGGATTTAAGCCCATATGTCTGTAGTGCAGGTTTGCTTCCTGAATATTTATGTCGCTACTTATCTAGTATTTCTGATTATTTAATTGCTAACTGTCGAGGATCAACCATTCTCGGTTTAACGAGAGCTTTTGTTAAATCTCTGACCATTCCCCTCGCACCCCTCAACGAACAACGCCGCATTGTTGCCAAGCTCGATCGCCTGTTTACCCGCAGTCGTCGTGCCCGTGAGGAGTTGGAGAGGATTCCTAAGCTGTGCGATCGCTACAAACAAGCCATATTAGCCGCCGCCTGCTCTGGTCGTCTTACTGCTGATTGGCGTGAGCAAAATCCCGATGTAGAAACTGCGTCAGAACTTTTGAGACAAATTCTTACAAGGCGGCTGAAACGATACAAGGGAGAATGTGACAAGTGTAGTTTAGAAAATAAAAAAAAGCCCAGGAAAGCTTTTTCTGATCAAATTCCTTTAATTGAATCTAAATTAGAAATCAGTTTACCAAAGACATGGGTTGTTACAAATATTGATTTCTTAGCTCATGTCACTAAACTGGCTGGATTTGAGTATACAGAATATTTTAGGGTTAACGATGTTGAGGGGATTCCTATAATCAGGGCGCAAAATGTTCAGATGGGTAAATTCACAGAAAATAATATCAAGTATATTTCCGAGGATGTTTCTAACTTTCTTGAGCGTTCTCAATTACATGGGCGAGAAGTATTAATGGTTTTCATTGGAGCTGGAACTGGAAATGTATGTTTAGCACCTCAAGAAGGGAGATGGCACTTAGCTCCAAATGTAGCCAAGATAGATGTATATGAAATTTCTAGCA
>JBGTNM010000118.1:0-7994 GCA_041743025.1 Microcystaceae cyanobacterium | reverse complement strand
TCACCTTTCAGTCAAGCCCTTACAACCCGCTTTCACTTTGGTGGTTAACCTCTGTGGGGTTCGTTTTCGAGTCACACCAGCCTTTGGTGGGTCAGACTTGGCGATAAATGCCTCACTGACATCGAATGAGAGTTATCTTAGAAAAACCTAAGACCTAACCTTAGTAGGCTCATAACCTTTTGGGGTTAGAACGAATCGCACGCGCCCTGTTCCCAGCTTCAGCCTGCAAGAACCGAGCTTGCTCACTGTGGGCAGATAAGGAGTCACGTCTGAGTTTGACGGGTAGGGCTTGCACCTACATCAATCGAGAAGTTTAAACTAGACTTGGGAGTCTTGGTTTAGAGTGATTATGTACGGACTGGATGCCGCGATTTATCACTAAAGCCCAACTACGAACCAAGGGGCGCAAAATTATTGAGTTCTAACCTAAGTTACTAGTTAACCTAAACCTTTATATTTGTAACTAGCAACTTATGTTAACTAACGATGAACCAGCAACCTCCCTCTCGTTTAGAAGCTATCTTTGGCTTAGATTTGCGATCGCTTGCTCTGTTTCGCATCGGTATTGCCCTAATTGTCATTGTCGATCTTTTCATCCACGCCCAATCTCTAACCGCGCATTACACCGATCAAGGCGTTTTACCAGGTAAGGCACTAATTGAAGACATTTTACACCCTTGGTATTGGTCATTTCATTTAATTAATGGCAGTTTATTATTTCAAGGGTTGCTGTTTGCAATAGCGATTTTGATTGCCTTGGGGATGTTAGTTGGATACCGCACACGACTAGCAACCATTGCGACTTGGGCATTGACGATTTCTCTACACAACCGAAATCCTGCCTTACTATTTGCAGGAGATGATGTTTTGAGGGCGATGCTATTTTGGTCGATGTTTTTGCCGTTGGGGGCGTGTTATTCTATTGACAGTGCGCTCAATACTTCAACTCAACCACTGCCCAAAAGAATCGTTAGCGGAGCGACAATTGCATTTATCATTCAACTTTGTTTTATTTATATTTGGTCAGCCGCTTTTAAAACGAAAAGTCCACTTTGGTGGCCCGATGGCGATGCTGTTTATTATGCCCTAAAATTCGACCAGTATGCGACTCCATTAGGACAATTTTTGGCAACCCTTTCTCCTGCATTTTTAAAGCTATTAACCTTTGGGGCGTTAGTCTTTGAATGGGCAGGGGCACTGCTTTTATTTATCCCTGTTTGGACGAGCTTTTTCCGTTGTGTTGCGATCGCTTCCTTTATTCTACTACACATCAGTTTTGGACTTTGTTTTGAAATTGGCATATTTTCCTGGCTGGGAATCGTTTTTTGGTTGGCGATTATTCCCTCTGTTATTTGGGATAAAGCGAGGCAACAGAATGATACAGCGCAACGCCGAGGATTGACCATTTATTATGATGCCGATTGTGGATTTTGCAAAAAAGTTGTTTACTTATTGCGAACTTTATTGATCTTACCAGGAACACCTTTACTAACTGCCCAAAGTGAGGCTTCTATCTACGAAGATATGCTGGAAAAGAATTCTTGGGTGGTAATAGATTGGCAGAGAAATCGCCATTATAAATTTGAAGCGATCGCTTACATTTGCAGTCTGTCGCCTCTCTTTTGGATCATTGTTCCTTGCTTGCATTGGAAGCCTATTATGCGGGTGGGAACTCGATTTTATGAAACCATTGCCACTAATCGTAAATTTGCTGGAAATTTTACTCGTCCTTTCAAGTTTCGTCCCTTAGAAGTTAAGCCTTCAAAAGTGTTAAATATTATCGCTTTATCGCTTTTATTTTTAACCACGCTTTGGAACCTCAAAAGCTTTGTCGATCAAACGGTCGAGCGCAGAACCGAAAAGAAAAATGATTGGATTAGTGCTACTCAAAAATTTTTATCTAGAAGAACTTTTCAAAAACTTGATATTCTCAGTTATGTCACCCGTTTGGATCAGTCTTGGAGTATCTTTGCGCCTGCACCGCCAAGAGATGATGGTTGGCACGTTATTCTGGGTAAATTAAAAGATGGTACTGAAGTTAATTTGCTGCAACAAGATAGCCCGATTAGCTGGGAAAAACCCACCTTGCAACAGCGCAATGCTCTTTACACGAATATGCAGTGGCGAACCTATTTTATTAACCTCAATCGCGCCATTGGCAACAAATTGACTCCCCACTATGCTCAGTATCTCTGTGACGATTGGAACACCAAACATCAAGGCGATCAACAATTAGAAAGCGTTGTAATTTATTTTATAGAAGAAAGAACAGTTCCCCCGAACGAAACACAAACAATAGAGCCGCCGAAAAAAGTTTGGCAACAATCTTGCTTAAATTAATACAGATTGAAACCTGTAGGGGCGAATTGCGTTCGCCTTCCCCTTGCGTTCGCCTTCCCCTTGCGTTCGCCCTCCCCTTGCGTTCGCCTTCCCCTTGCGTTCGCCCTGACTTATACCAATTTTCCAAAATTTTAATACAAAGGTAAGGTGGGCAATGCCCACCCTACGCAACTTCGTGTTAATTCTGAAGTTGAGCGATCGCCCGACCCAATTTTTCCACCGCCAAATCGACTTGGGCTTCCGTCACGATGAGCGGCGGAACGAAACGCAGCACTTTTGGCCCGGCGGGAGCAAGCAACAGCCCTTCTTGCATGGCTTGCTTGACAATATCTAGGGAGGTTAAAGTAGTTTCTGAATTCAATTCCAGTCCGTTAATGAGTCCCCAACCGCGCACCTCAACAAATAGGTGAGGATATTGCCCTGCGATCGCCCGCAGTCGGCTTCTCAACTGTTCTCCTCGTGCTTGGACATTTGGCAAAAGATGGTCTTGAGTAATGGTTTGCAGCACCGTCAACGCGGCAGCGCAGACGAAAGGATTGCCGCCGAAGGTACTGGCGTGACTGCCAGGAGTCAACACAGCACAAAATTGCTTGCACATCATTGCCCCGATGGGGATGCCGCCTGCCAATCCCTTAGCACTGGTAAAGATGTCGGGTTCTACCCCTAAATTTTCGTATCCCCAGAGTTTGCCGCTACGTCCGACCCCAACTTGCACTTCATCAAACACCAAAAGAATGTTATTTTCGTCGCAAATTTGGCGCAGCCGCCGGAAATAATCGATATCTCCCGGACGCACACCCCCTTCTCCTTGCAACGGTTCTAGCATGATGGCAGTAACGCGGCGGTTGCCTTCATCGATGTCGGCGATCGCATTTTCGACGGCAGTGATATCGTTGTAGGGAACGTAAGCAAAGCCAGGGACGAGGGGATCGAAGTCTTGTTGGTATTTCGGCTGTCCGGTAGCGGTAATGGTGGCTAAGGTGCGCCCGTGAAAGCTGTCATGGGCGGTTAAAATAACAGGTTGCTCTAAAAAATCTAAAACGGTATGGGCATATTTACGCACCAATTTAATAGCGGCTTCGTTGGCTTCTGCCCCAGAATTGCAGAAAAACACGCGATCGGCACAGGAATGCTCGACAATCCATTTAGCCAGTTCCCCTTGTTCGGGGATGTAGTAAAGATTGGAGACGTGGTGTAGCTTTTGAATTTGCTGGGTAACAGTTTTTATTAAGGCCGGATGAGCGTGGCCGAGCGTGCAGGTAGCAATGCCTGCCACAAAATCGAGGTATTCTTTGCCGTTAGTATCCCATAAGCGGCAGCCTTCGCCTCGTTCAAGCGCAACGGGAAATCGCCCGTAAGTCTGCATGACATAGGTATCAAATTCACTGCTATCGAAGGTAACGGGAGGGGATGAAGGGATCGGCGCGGGCGTATCCAGCAACGTTGGTTGACTCACAATTATCTCCTAATCTATGCAATTTTGGAATAGGTAAAAAGACGTTCTAGTAAACCGATAATTTTATTTATTATGCCTCGTTTATCCAGAATTGGTAAGGGCAGCTATTTGATTGAATTCAGAATCGTCTGATAAATTCGGTAGACTAGAATTAAGATCTTGATAGGGTCTTTAGAAAATAAAAGCGATGAACTACCAAAACATCATCACCATAGAACCAGGCAAGCGGGGTAGGAAACCCTGTATTCGAGGGATGAGAATGACAGTCTACGACGTTCTAGAATACCTCGCGGCAGGCATGACCTATCAAGAGATTCTTGAGGATTTTCCGTACTTAACCGAGGATGACATTCGCGCTTGCCTGAGTTATGCTGCTGATCGAGAAAATTAGACCGTATCTGTGGGACGGTAGCGGTATAATTAATGGTTATGTTACTTTAAATTGATTAGAGATATTACAAGTTGTAGTGGATAATGGCTAAAGCAAACGATCCCCATGATTTTTTGAACAATTTTCGTCAAGAGCGCAGTCTTTATCAATCACTTGTTGACAGTGTAATTCTATCTGCACTACCAGAAGTTTCTAGAATTATTGACTCACAAACTAGATTAGCAGCTTCAGAAAATTTAAAGCAATTAGCAATTATTGAGCAAATAAATTCAACTAAGTCATCAATCGCAAAACTCATTTCATCAGTTGATAATTCAAGCATTAATAAATTGCTTCAGCAATCGGCTTTGCAATCTCACTCTTGGAAGCAGCGATTTAAAGCAACTGATGCAATCTCAGGACTCCTACCCCGTTACGATTTAGCTCTTCAAGCTCATCTAGCAGAAATCTCAAAGTTTTCGGCTTTTTCACAAATATATTTATCTCGATTGCCTATAGATATTATAGGTAATGCACTTGCGGCTAGTTCATCAGTTCAAAATACCCTTCAAAATTCTCTTACTAACTTTGCAAAGTCTTATGCTGCTCTGTTTGCATCATTCAATGATGATATAGCATCTGTTATCTCAATGCCACCTGTAGTCTCGCGGTATCCATCTACTGAATTTTTTAATGCAGTTAGTGTTACTGAAGTTGTCACTGTTGAACCAACTGAACTTGAGCAAAATTCTGAATTTGAGGCTGAAAAGCATCAAATTCAAACAGATATTCAACAAGAAAATGAGAGTGTTCTCGAAGAATTGCTTGAAAAACTAAATATTGATCTTGTAATTCTATGGCAGGGAGCACGACATTCATTAGAATCTACAAATCCTGATCGAGTTCGTCATTTTGCATCCTCTTTAAGAGAACTTTTTACTCATGTTCTACATGCTCTTGCACCTGATAAAGCTCTCAAAGATTGGACTAATTCTCCTAAGCATTACGATAGGGGTAGACCTACAAGAAGAGCGCGGTTACTTTATATTTGCCGTCTATTCAATCATGAACCATTCTCAAATTTTCTTGAGAAGGATATTGATACAGTTTTGGAATTTCTTAACCTTTTCCAACGTGGAACCCACGAAATCATTCCTAAGTATACAGATTCCCAACTCAAAATTATGCTGATACGCATGGAGTCAACTTTAAGGTTTTTATTAGAAATTTGGATAGCGAATGATACTTTGTAAAAGCTATTATATTATTGAATCAATTACCACAACTACTGTTTATTTCTTATGAAATCTCATTTTTCCTCAACTTCTCAATCTTATTCCGATGAAGAGATTAAACAAGCGATCGCTTCATCCTCCAACGATCTTTTAAATCAACTCAATCCAGATTATCTCATTTATTATCAAAAAGAAACCATTCGCTTTGGTGATCTTCCTATGTCTGAACAACAAGCTTTAAAACAAGCCTTATTAGAAAGAACACAAGATCAACTCATCAAATATCAATTTTAAACGAATATGGCGTATGATATTTGGTTATCCTTAAAAACGAGAGACTTACTAGATAATTTGAAACAAAATGCCCCTAAAACCTATTACAAAATTCGTGGCCAGTTAGAGGAGTTATCCATTCAAAGGGAAGATTTTAAAACAGGAGTTCCTGAAAAAATTGAGATATTTGTCATTAATAATCTGAATGTTTATTATCGAATTTTACATCGCTTAAAAAGTATTGATGTCATTGATATTAGAGAACGTTTATAACAGTTCTCGTAGTGCAGTCGCTATCAATACTCTCTTATTGATAGTTTCTTAACCATTTTCCCCGCGAGGCCGTCCCAAAGTAGTAATGTAGAGTACTGCTTCATCTTCAGGAATGCTCAACACCTCATTGACCTTATCATCAAAAAAACCGCCAATGCCACTGACCCCAAAATTAAGTCCAACAGCAGCGAGATTGAGACGCTGGCCTAAATGTCCGGCATCTACGTGCAAGTAGCGGTAGGCACGCTCGCCATATTTCGCGACGGCTTGTTGTAAGTCGGCGGTATGAAAGACAACGGCTGCCGCATCTCTGCCTAATTCCTGTCCCAAACACAGGTAATGTAACTCGCTGCGGAAGTTTTTAAAGCGAATTTGCCGCAATTCCTGCGCTTTTGGCGCGTAGTAATAACAGCCTTCTTCGAGTCCTGTCACGCTCGACACGGCGACAAAGGTTGAAATCAAACTCAGATCGAAATAATCGGGTTGAGCCTCTAATCCTTGGTTGGCATAAGCTTGGGGTTGGTAAGTGAAGTGCAATGCGGCTTTGAGTTCATCTAAAGTGATATCACCTTTGGTGTAAGCGCGGGTCGAACGCCGCTTGAGAATCGTATTTTCGAGTTTGATGAGATCTTCTTTCCAGTCAATTGGGGGACTTTGGGTCGAAATTTTCAAACAAAACGGAAAATTATACTTATCCTCTAGCAACTTTTGGGGTGTCGCAGGTGTTGGTAGAGGTTCTGAGTCACGAATTTCGGTTGCTTGATGGAAATAAGAGAGTAATTCTCCGTCAGCCAGACGAGGGTAATCGGTGTGAATGTCTGAAGGTAAAGCAGTCGTAGAGGCAGAAAAGTGCTGTTGGCTGTCGGTTAAGTCCGCTAAGGCAATCACTGTCATCACGGCTTCCTCATCTGGGTCGAGGTAGAACAGTTCGTTGATTAACCCGTCTTGAAAGCCACCAATCAGATGAGGTCGGTAGTGATTGATTGCACCTACCAACTCGATATTGCCGATTAAATGCCCGGTATCGAGGAAAATTCGACGATAGGCCCGGTCTTCATACCGCCACACGGATCGATAGAAAACCGCCGTTGTCACGATCGCCAGTTGGGTTTTCGCCAAGGCAGGATGCTCGAAACAGGCCTCTTGTAGCCTTCCCCATACCTCCTCACCCGGCCAAAAATGAATCAAGGAATGGGTTTTAGGTTGGTAGTTGTATAGTCCTGCCGCCAGCAAAGGCGTTCCCCGCGAGACGAGATACATTTCTGCCGGATATAGCCCCCCCGCCGACGGTGCAGAACGCAAGAAAATGGGCCTTTCGATCGCAGGAATTTTAGCCGTCAGTCCGTAACTGGCCCCTAACAAGCGCGAAAGCCTCTGCCAGCTTGTGGCTTCGGCATTGGTCGGGTCTTGGTCGGCAAGATAGGGCTTGAGGTCGTAAATATGACCGATTTTGTAGTCTTTGAAGGGAGAAGGCTGTTGCGACCAGTCGAGTCCTTTATTTTTGGCGGCAATGGTTTCGGGATGATATTTGGTGCGTTCGTGGTAGTGGAAAGCGATCGACGTTTTTAGGTCTGGCATAAAGGCTGTCGGGGAACTCCTGCGCTACTTCTCATTATGAACCACAGGGGAGCGATCGCGCTTTTGGGAGTACGGTTGTCGTGAGTTTAGCTAAACTCACGTTAAAATTGTTAGATTTGTTACAGCAGTACCTGGTCGCAGAGAGATAGAAGTCAGAACTTAAATCTTAACAGTATTAACTCACTTCTAATAATTTTTCACTGAGCCATGAATTGATGAGACTTTCAACTGGAACCTTCTGTAACTCAGCAATTTCTAATAGCTGAATCATTAAAGATTCATCAATCGAAATCAAATAATTTCTGCTTTTTATCTCAACTTCAAAACTTACCGGGTGCATCTCAGTTTTGCAAAAATACTCAAAAAATGATAAATCAAAGATAACTCTATTAAGAAAGGTTAGGTAACATGACAGAATTGAATGATGCCGACAGAGAAAACCTGAAAAAACATCTAAAAGCGATTGCTA
>JBGTNM010000117.1:0-7806 GCA_041743025.1 Microcystaceae cyanobacterium | reverse complement strand
AATCCCTTAAGCAATAGGGAATTCAACACAATAAAAAGCCTTTTGGTTTAAAATTGCTTTTTTATATTTTTAAAAGCCTTGCACAGCAAGGCTTTTAGGGGTGATTTTGTATGAATATAGCATACTCAACCTAGAAGAGCCATAAATGATTTTTGCTTATCTCTAGAAGTCAGTGTAAAAAGTTCTTCAAATTGATCGATAAAAATAAGTTGCCTTTCGTAATCCTGCTTAATACCATTGACCAATTGAATTAAAATATCTTCGGTTGGTTCTGACGTTAAACAATCAACAATATTGCTATATTCATCAGGAATCTTTTTATCAAGAGATTTAAACGGATCTTGACTCGGGACAAATGTTAGATGAGAAAATTTAGTAGTTCCCCATTTATCCTCAAAATGTGGGATTAGTCCAGCCAAAACTAACGAGGATTTACCACTACCTGATACCCCCATCAATAGCAGTAATTTATTTTGTTCTAGATATTGACTAAAGCTAAGAATTTGTCCATCTCGGCCAAAAAATTTATCCTTATCTTTCGACTGAAATTTCCTTAACCCCACGTAAGGCGAACCCGTAATTAGGGGCTGATTGCGAATATCAGCCCCAGATTTTTGAGTAATAATATATTGAGTGATGGTTCCACCACTAATATCCCCTTGGATTCCTTTGAAATCACCACCAATTTCCGAAAAGTAACTTGAAGTGCGATCGCTCATCTTAATGATTTTTTACACTAAAAAAATATCTTTATTACCAACTAATTACATAGTCTGATTGATTTTTCCACCACTCACACCTCCCTGAATTCCTATTTTCATATCTCCTGCAACATTTGTGGTGTACTTACCTGCGGTTGTTCCTTGTGGATCTTCTTTTTTCATGATTTCTTGGGCTGCTTTGAGAATTTCTTCGTCCTTATCAATTCCTGCTTCTACTAACTCATCTTCCAAAAGGGCTTTCGTTTTTTCAGGTTTCTGTTCGTGTTTATCTAAAATCGTTGCTGAATCCGCTTTTCCTTGTTCTGCAAACCTCTTTTTAATTAACCCTTTCAAACCCTCATAAGCATCCTTGACGGCTGTTCCCGCCGTATCCTTAGCAGCAGCAACAGCACCAGCAGCCAACGCAGCAAGAATGAGAGAAATCGGTTCCATAGCCTTATACTCCAACATAAGATATTGCTGACTCAATCTTAGATCGAAATCCTCAATCTGATGCGATCGCTCTTATATAATTTCTTTTTGTGAAATAAATCTTTATCTCTTGTGAATACAAAGTCTTACTTCAAATCTAAATATAGGGCGAACGACGGGACTTGAACCCGCGAGTGGTGGAACCACAATCCACTGCCTTAACCACTTGGCTACGCTCGCCATTGAACCTTATCTAGTATAACATAGCTCTGTTGTCTTCCCTAGGTTACCCATCTGAGTTACCTTAAAAATCAAAGACGGTCAATCGCGAGTGGCGAGATGAAAGCGTTACAGGTGTTGGTGTTAATTGGAGGAGTAGCCTTGATGGGGGTGGGTAGCTTGATGACAGTCACTAACCCCGGACAGAACGACTACGAAGATTACGCAACGGAGACATTAACAGGTTATTTAAAGAAAGAAGTTTGTACGCAAGCTCCTCTTGACTTAGGTGGCTTGCTCCAAAATTATTGTAAAACCTTGGTAGATACGGGACGGCCTCAAATTCAACAAATAATTGCTAGAGCGACCAGACGGCACAATTATCTGCTGTTTAGCATTTATGAAACTCAATTGTCGTTTCCTTCACCTGTTCCCAGCTATCAGTTTGAAACCATTGGTGCTTTTGCCCAGTTTTACACTTATGAAGCAGAGCGACTTTGAATTACAGTGGTAGAGGCACGGCGATCATAAGCGTAGGGACATAACATGTTATGCCCCTACTTTAATCGTTAGTTCCTATTACCGTGCCCCTACTGCTTAAGGATTTTTTTCTCGACTCAAGCTCAAGGCTAAAGCCCCAAACACTAACACCCCGATAACGGGTGTGGACTCTGGAATCCCTTGATTACCAGAAGAGAGAGTGTTTGCCTGGGTTAAAGAAACAGCATCTAAGGCTGGCCCGCCATAAGGGGATGAAGATTGCAGGGTAAAAAATTCGACGGTCGTTTGATTGCTGCTAGCGAAAAATTGCCAGAAAGGGCTACTATCCCAGTTTAAGTGATTGCCTGACGTCTGGGTTGGGTCGCTATCAAAATCGGCCCATTTGTCTCCTATTGATGCCCTAATAGTGGTCAGTCCGGTAATACCAGGGTTGGTCGCCAAAGAGAGGGTCAGGCTGTAGAGCGCACCAGGAATGGTGGTGACGGTTTGTTTGATACCTCCAATATTATCTGGAGGGGCACTAGGGGAGGCATTGAGGTCGAGACTGCGATTGCCATTAGCTGCATTCCAAATGCTTCCCATATAATCAATCCCGCCTCGCGTTACTTCCCACCCTTCAATGGCAGTAGAACCAGCATCCAAGGAGACATAGCCATTACCTGGGTCTATACTGCCGACTTCAAAACTACTATTGCGGAAAAGGTTGGCGGCTTGTCCTTGGCTTTGATTTCCTAGAACAATCACTCCTGTCAAAAGCAACCCTAATGATAAATATTTCATAGTCGATAGCCAAGTTGAATGAGTAGTAATGGGGGAGCCAATTTTTGAAATTACTCCCAAAATAAGCAGTAGAAATTTTGGTCGAAGTTCTGTCCCAAATGACTATTAACTAATTAAGAAATGGGAAAGCTTTTTCGATAGCAGTAGTGTTTTCAGCCATTTAAAAGGTAATTAAATAAATTTTATGGCATTAATGAAAATCATCCCTTTTATTTTAAGCTGAATTTTTGTCAACCATATCCGTGTATTTACGGTTTTTTTAAAGGTGTTTTTTTGGCACAAAACTAAGGGTTTATACGGAATCATGATTATTTTTAGCGGCAGAAATAGGTGTTCAAAATCAAACTCTTTGCTAAGCCTAAGATTGATTTTGGCTGGAGTCAGTGATATGGGTCACTAAGATTAGGATGTGGGCTATCGGGAGTAACGCAAATAAAGACTATTTAACCCCAGTAGGCAAAACGGGATTGTCTCAGTAAAATTAGGGAGTAGCGTCGAGGAACTGTCATGAATTTAAAACCAGAGTCTCAAACGCCCGAAACCCTGCCTCCCCAAGAACTCGGCAGTACTCGAACGCCGCCTTGGGGAACGGTAACGGTTTTAGAAGAAGGGCCTCGCTACCGAATTAATCGCATTGTGGTCAAACCTGGCCATCACATCAGTACCCAAATGCACTACCATCGCAGCGAACACTGGATTGTTGTTTCGGGTACAGCTAAAGTGATTTGTGACGGACAACAAAAGCTTCTCAAACAAAAAGAGTCTACCTACGTTCCCATGAACACTCGCCATCGATTAGAAAATCCGGGAGTGATTCCCTTGGTCATGATTGAAGTCCAAAATGGGGAATATCTGGGTGACGATGACATCATTCGGTTTGCTGAATAGCAATAAACCTATTTTAATCCCTTAATCATCTTGTTTTAGCAGTAATATTCACAGAAAACATCAAAATTGGCTCCTTAATGCCTTTGAGTTTCAGCGATTTAACTGGCGCAATTTCCTGGGGAATTAAATATTGAGCAACGGTATCAGAGACTAAAATGCTGTCAGATGGGGCCACTTCTTGCAGGCGAGCGGCCAAGTTGACTGCCGGGCCGATCGCGGTATAGTCAGCACGCTGGTTACTGCCGAACATCCCTACTACCGCATTTCCCTGATGGATACCGCATCGCAACTGCACCGGCGGCGAGCGGTGTTCCCCGACCAGACCGCGCTCGTGCCAGTGTTGGTTGAGGCAAGCCAGGTGGCGGTACATAGCTCTGGCAGTAGCGATCGCCCGCCGTGCCTGTTCGTCGGGTGCGAGGTCTTCTGGGGCCCCAAACAAAGCCACAACGGCATCGCCCATAAATTTATCGACGGTTCCTCCGTGAGCAAAGATTTCAGCCGCCATTGCTTCTAAATACTCATTAAGCAGTCGAGCCACCGTCTGTGCCCCCAAATGAGAAGCCAGGGGTGTAAAATCTACCAGATCGCTAAACAAAATCGTCACCCAGCGAGGTTCAGGCGTGAGATCGAGTACTAACTCGCCAGCCGCCACTTTATTGACGATGGCAGGCGGGAGAAATCGATTGAGAACAGATTCAGTTAAATATTGGTTGAGTTGCTTCACTTGATGCTCGCTCTGACGCAGTTGCTCGGCTTGCTGCTTGATTTTTTCATAGAGACGGGCGTGTTGGACGGCGATCGCAGCTTGGGAAGCCACCGCTTGGGCAAGCTCAATGTCTGCTGGCAGCCAGTGGCGGGGGTGATCGGTTTGGCGCAAGGAGATACTGCCAATGATCGCGCCATCCACGATCAAGGGAACGACTAGCAAGGCGCGGGCCGCTTGGCGCAGGGGCAAGTCAAACTGGTTCATCTGAGGGTGTTCTTCCATGTTCTCTAGCACCACGGGGGCTGAGGTGCCCAGCAATTGCTGCAAGACGGGATTTTGAGCGATGGGAACGCAAGATTGCGGCAGAGGATCGATTTGGCGTTGATGGCGGTCATAGAGACCGACACACTGGACGAATTCATCGCTAGCCGTCCAAAGAGAAAGGGCACACCCATCGACGGCCAATCCTTGACCCAGTTGGTGGGTGATGGCGGTAAAAATCGCCTGCGGGTCGAGGGACGAGCGGATGGCGGCAGTAATGCTGTTGATCGTGGCTTCTTGTCGAGCCAGTGCTTGCACCTGTTCGTAGGCTTGCGCTTGGACGATCGCTAGGGTGATTTGAGCGGCGACCATGACCGCCAGTTGAATTTCTTCGCTGCACCAGTCGTGAGCAGTGCCGCAGTGATACAGTCCCAAAACGGCTATTAATTGTTTTTGCGGTTGGAGAGGAATTAACAGCGCCGCACCAATGTCGGCTTGTTGGAAGGCCTGGCGGATTTTTTGTTGGGTGGCGGTTGCGATCGTGGATAGGGAAGGAAAGACCTCGATTGAAGCGATCGCTTCGATAGCATCAACTGGCCAGACGGTCTGCTCTAGAATCTCTCGGTTAATGCTAGCATCTCCGGCTTGATAGATGCTGCTGAGTAGCTTGAAATCAGGAGTAAACAAGCGCAAAATACAGTAATCGACCTTCATCAACCGCCCTAACTGAGTAACGAGGGTTTGTAAGGCGGACTCAAGCGAGGTCGCATCTAAAAGTAGCGATGGAGCGAGGGGAGGGGGCGGTTGTCGCTCAGGCATGCTTGTCCGTTAATAAGACTTAGACAAACCTCGACATTTTGCTAACCTGTCTGTCAAGGATAAAGTAAAATCTAAACTCCCGTCAGACTCTATGGCAATTTTACAAGATTTTTAGGATCAAAAGGTTACAATTTCAGAGAATAGCCTAAGTTAAGAGAGGTTGTGGACTTGTGTTGGTTGTCTTTAGTCTTGTCGAGTTCTCCTCCTGCGGGCCTGCCGAGTATCGAGTCGCTTGCCTTTAGCGTCCGCAAAGCCGAACTCGAAGATATTCGGGGATTGGTGGACGTGTTAGTTGAGAGCTTCCATTCTTCGCAGGGATCTCCCAAGTGGCTGCAACCCCTATTCAAACTAGGCATCTACGAAGATGTGCGGCTACGCTTGCGCTCTCGATGCGATTCCTATCGCTGTCTGATTGCCATAGAATGTGGGAAAACTCCACTCGGAAAGCGCGATATCATTGTGGGAACGGTCGAGATCTCCCTGCGGGCATTTGGTGGTTACAGAGAGCGCCTTCCCTATTTGGCGAACTTGGCTGTCAGCCAATCTTACCGACAGCAAGGCGTAGCACGCTTACTTCTGTCAAAATGCGAACAAATCGCCTTAGAGTGGGGCTTTCCTTCTCTATCCCTTCACGTTTTAGAAGATAACCATGCCGCACGGCAGTTGTACCTTAGCTGTGGTTTCCAACTACATCACACAGAAATGAGTTGGTTGGGTTGGCTATTTCCTTATCCTCGGCGGCTGTTGCTGCAAAAAACTTTTTAGCTAACCCTAATTTTGCTTAATCGTTTATGTCAGAACCCTTCCTCATTGCCGACCGTTCTTTCACTAGAGAGCAGCAAATTCCTGTTATTCTCAACTATTTGCAGGAAAAGCAATTGCTAATAGTCAATCCCCGCCGCAAGAATGGCTTGATTCTCTACAAGCCCTATCATGCTGAATTTGCGGGGCCGGGGGCTGCCGTTGGTGGGGAATTTGATGAAGATGTCACCGATATCGTTGCGGTGGGCAAATTATCGCTGTTAATGCCAAAAACTGCCAAAGAAAAGATTAACAGCTATTTGATTCGGCGACAGTGGGTCAAGCTAGCCAAACAAATTAGCGACAATCCCGTTCCTCGCCAGCGAGCGCAGGTGATTCTTAATCAATTTGAACACTGGTTCGATGCCGAAACGGCTACCCAATTGCCAGATGAGGCGTTTGCTTTGTTAGTTGGCGTACTGCCTTCTACCATTAAAACGGTTCGCACAGAAATTGAGCACTTGTAATTTAGAGACTTTATTCTTCTTCAACAATATTCTCGGTAGCATTGGCTTCATCGTCTTCTGAGATAGCCGCACTGCCAAGAATACGCTGACGATCACTCGGATCAGTAATGCCATACAAATCTAACACTTTCTCATCAATCTCTGCATCAATTTGAGCAACTTCATCCAGCAGGATTTGAATTTCGCTACGGCGTTGTTGTTCAGCAGCAAAAAAGGCATTGAGATCGTTGGTTTCGGCTGGTAAGGTTGCTTGATTTTTGATTTCATCCCAGGTTTTGCCCTGCCATTGGGGACGTTTTAAGGATTCGAGTAAATAACGGCGAATGTTGTTATCTTCAACCACCAGCCAGAGTTTGTTATGACGTAGAATAAGGCTTGTGGGATAGCGATCAGGAGTGTAAATATTGCTGCTAATGGCAACTTGAAGATCGCAGCGATCGGGAATGGTAATTAGTCCTGCGGCTTTGGCATCAAATAAGGTTAGGGTAGAAAAATTGGGATTGCGTTGTTGAATTTCAACTAAGAGGCGATCGTAGGGAATTTCAATCAATGAACTACCATCTCGTTGTTTGCGGATAGTATATCCCCGTTCTCGAAATTCATTGAGTTGTGTATTCTTGGCCAGGATGCGATCAACTTTTTCGACTAACTCTACTTGAGTTTCAGCATCAGCAGGGCAAATTGGTAGCTGACGAAACTGTTTAGGATTTATGTTTACATTGTCAAATCTTCTGCGATACCAAAAATTTAGTAGCGAAGAGTTTATCAGTGCCAAGATATACTTCAATTTATAGTCTTCATTGCTCTGAATAATACTACTATAGTTGTCACGAATGTATAAACTTGTTTCATCATAAGTTGCAATAATTCGTCTTTTGAGAGCTTTATTTCTGAGACGAACAAGGATAATCTTATTTCGATCAAAATACTTTGGCTCGTAAGGACAGTAAAGCCAGCTTCCATAATTTAAGTGTGGCTTTGACTTGCCTAAACGTAATTCATATCGTCCAACAAAGCCTGTACCATCTAACAGTGGCTTCCAATGTTTTTCATTATCCGTCAGTTCTCGCATGAGTTTGATGTAAGTACCTACCGGGTGCATCTCAGTTTTGCAAAAATACTCAAAAAATGATAAATCAAAGATAACTCTATTAAGAAAGGTTAGGTAACATGACAGAATTGAATGATGCCGACAGAGAAAACCTGAAAAAACATCTAAAAGCGATTGCTA
>JBGTNM010000116.1:0-2359 GCA_041743025.1 Microcystaceae cyanobacterium | reverse complement strand
TCTGCTTGGCTAAGACAATGGAACCCAGAAAACAATCCCTTTATTCCAGGACAATCAGACTCTCAAGTTACTTATGGGATCAACAATGGTGCCAAATTATGGGTCTTAGGCATGAAAACCGAAGCACCTGCAATTCACGTTATTACTGAAAACCAAGGAGAAACCGAAATTCTGGGCGGTTTTTTCCGCGATCATTTTGGTTCTGATGAGTATCAACCAGCCGTACCTTATTTTATTACCAAAAATTCTTCTTTATCAGCTTCTTATGTTCAGTATCCTTGGGCATCAGGCAAAGCCAGACGATTTCAGGCACTTGAAATTCATAACGGTCAAAAACAAAAACTAATGACTCCTCCCGAGTTGTTTACTATGGAGCTTTATCATTCAACAATTAATGAGAGTAAAAAGTAAACTACGTAAATTTCATTTTAGGTTACGTTTCATAGGTTTTAATTGACTTATAAAAATAAAATTTGTCCATTAGAAAATTTGCTGCGATTTAATATAGCATTTACCGTAGAAATGCCAATTTATAATTGAAGCTTACAATTCTATTTATAAACATTAAGACTTTAAACCGAATGGTTATTCTTTTTATATTCAGAGATTATGAATAAAATAATCTGCAAAATGTATTATGCTTACTTATAAAAAAAAGAAAAGCTCCCTGGCAATATCAACGCTTATTTTGTTATCTTTTGCCACTGCTTTCTACCCCCGTGTGCTGGTAGCAGTAGGGTTTCCATCAGTAATAAATTTTCTTCATTTTATTACTGTTCCGGTTACTTTATTAATTGCTTTAACTCATACAAAAGTTAAAATCCCTAAGCATATTATTACTTCTCAAAAGCTTGTTGTCGGTCTATTTGTTTTTCTGATGGCAGTTGTTATTAGTGGACTAGTAAATCAGGCTGGCGCTATTAATGTAGTTGTAGATTATATTCTGCTTGCCGAACCTTTTATGCTGCTCTTGGCAATAGTCTCTATACCTATGTCAGTAGCCAAAATTGAATTTTTTCAACGCTTTCTATTTTTATCTGCTTCAATTAATATGATGTTAGCTTTGATTCAAAAACCATTAATTGACTCTGGCTATATTTATGCAGACGATTTTGATGGAACCGATGGTGCTCAGGGAGTTTTTTTTGTATCAGGAGCTGGTAACTATGTTTCTACATCTGTTTCTATAAAATTTGCTTTATATTATTTATTTTTTTACAAAAAAGTGCCTCTTTGGTTTCGATTGACTTGGTTGGGAACTGCCTTTGCTCAACTAATAATTTCTGACTCTAAACAAATACTTATCTGTAGTGGACTAGCTTTTATTATTTTAACTTTTATTAATTTTAAAGATCTGCGGAAAACTTTAGGTTATTTATTCAGTTTAATTATTCTCCTAATTATTTTTTCTTGGTGTGTAGAAAATATAGAGGCTTTTAGTGCGTTTAAAAATGGAATGGATAAGTTTAGTGAATGGGGTCCTGGTGGAGAAGCTAGAGAAATCAAAACGGCACCCTTTAGAATTGCCATTTCTTACTATAAATCTATCTTAAACTGGCTTTTTGGTCTTGGTCCAGGTCATACTTTTGGTAGGCTAGCAGCCTGGTTTATCAAAGATTACGCTGCTATATTTGTTCCTTTGCACGCTACAAGTCATCCTGCAACCGCAGATGCTTGGGACGCTTATTATAATAGTTGGATTGCTTTGGAATCTACTTTATATCATCCTTTTTTTAGCTGGGCTGGTATTTGGGGAGATTTAGGATTGGTAGGATTGGGTTCATATTTATATTTAGCTTTTATCGTTTGGCATAATATCTGTTCCAATGAACTATCAAAATTCTTTATGTTAGTTGTTTTTGCTGTTGGTCTGATTTTTACTCAAATGGAAGAACCCGGATATATGCTGTTTACTGCCATGCTAATTGGTTTACGGTGGCAAAAAGACAATATTCAGAAAACGGTTCACTAGACTGGTTACCAAACTAGGAAAAGAATACCAAAATATGATGACTCTAATAAAAAAGAAGACTATTATACAGTATCGGTTTAAGAAATAATCGATCAAATTAATTTGTCAAACTATTCTTTTTTGGATGAAATTTAGAAAAAACTTGAAGGCTATTATAGAACAAAAATTACATCAATAAGTAAATAAGTTTTTTATTAAAAATAGACCAGTAGTTAGGTGGCTATCTAAAGAGATTACAATAGGCTTAATCTGAGCAAAAACTATTTTTAAAAGCAAAGAGAAAACCTATCTAATAGTTTAGTTAAATTATTACCTTAAGCAACAAACTATATTAATCAAGCTAGTAAATATTAGGGGGAAATTCAGTCATTAAAACTGATTAATAAA
>JBGTNM010000115.1:0-1629 GCA_041743025.1 Microcystaceae cyanobacterium | reverse complement strand
AACCAATTTTTTTAAGCGCTGAGCCGATAGGGCGATAGCTAATATGTTCTGACCACGCTTCTGCCATTTCTTTTTGAGTTTTGCTGCCATGAACTTGGGCAAATTCTAGAAATTTATCTAAGTTAGTGATTTGCGGATTATACCCCTGTTGATATCCAACTTTTGCTCTATAATCTCCTGTTTCTTTCCTTGGCTTTAACCAGAGGTTTATTGGATTTCGACTAATTTTAAAGCTCCGACTAGCTTAAGTTTTTCCCATTCCTTCATCGAGCGCGCTAATTACTTTCGTTCTTAAATCGTAACTGTAAGAAGCTGGCATCTGATTACTAAATCAATAATACTTTCTTCTATTATGTCCTAACCTATACTTCAATTGCTATAACGCTCTTCAATCACTCTAAGTGAAGAAAAATCTTACTAAGAATTGAAAGTGGTTGTACCGTATGCCTTTCAAGTCATATTTCCTAATGCCTTCCTCTATTTGTAGGCTTTCAGCATAAATCCAAGTACCGAAAGGGTTTCAGAATTTACTCTCATCAGAGTGATGAAAGAGCGATAATATCAAGCTCCAGGTTGCAAAACCTGCGGTTGTAGTAAGGACATCAATTGCTCTTTTCCTTTTTGCAGGTGGCGTGTTACTGTCATCGGGCTAATGCCAATTCGCTTAGCCGCTTCTTTGCGAGAAAGTTCCTTGACAAACACATATTCAACTGCTGTCCGAGTTTTTTCTTCTAATGTAGCTAAAGCACCTTGCAATTGTTGCCTATCTTCTTCTTGTTGCTGAAAAGCAGTAGCGCGAGGATCGCTCAGCATTTCACCTAACGTTACTGGGGAATCAATGTTCTGAACAACAGTAGTATCTAAACTTAAAGTTAGGCGGTTTTGAGATGCTAACTTGCTGTCTAGCCACTCTTCAACAGATACCTTAAGTTTTCGAGCAATTTCAATATCTGTAGGGTAGTGACCTAATGATAAAATTAATTCTTTACGGACTTTTTGCCCCTGATTGTGGAGATCTTGCCAACGGCGGGGAATTTTCATTAGACTACTGCGATCGCGCAGAAAATGCAATATTTCACCCCGAATATAAGGAACAGCAAATGAACTAAAAGCGTATCCTTGTTTAGGCTCGAACCGCTCAATAGCGCGAATCAAACCGAAATAACCAATTTGTTCTAAATCTTCATAAGGTTCAGTGCATTGATTGCGAAATTGATGAGCTATCTTCCGTACTAAACCACTGTGCAATTTTACTAATTGATTCCGAAGTCCAATAGAGGGATTTTGATAATAGGAAATTAATAATTCCATTCCATCAGAGCAAACACAAGTTTGACTTGCCGCCATATAAAACTCCTTAATATTTCATGACTCCTTTTTTTTGGGGCGTAAGCCAGGAGTTGTGTAAATCTTTATTCAATCTGAAGTTATTGTCCGTAGAAAAAGCGCGCCAAACCATCGTTGTTTCACTGAACTTATAAAGCGTCCCCAGAGCTATATCAGCATTTATACGTAGATTTTGTAAGCTGTTAGATGCTTGAGTTTGGGTTTTTGTAAAAAAACAGGGAATCTGCACGTTAGCGGCATAGTCTTTCTAGCGCTGAGAACCCAAGGAGGTGCATCACAGGA
>JBGTNM010000114.1:0-3403 GCA_041743025.1 Microcystaceae cyanobacterium | reverse complement strand
AAGACTAAGCTATTTGATAGCATAAAATATAGCTCTTAGTCAAGACTGAGCAAAGAGTCTAAGCTAATTAAATTTTAAAATTGCTTTAGTTAGTAACTCTTTTTTATTATTAAATTGTCATAACTACTCTAGAAGAGCCATAATTCAAAATATAGGGGAATCGCTCTTCCCTCTACAATTAGACTGACCATCATCAAATTTATCGTTTTCCATTCCGTTCTGTCTATGGCTATATTGAGGACTTCTTGAATTGAGTATTTAGTTCTGATATACTTTAATATAATTGGCAACCAAAGGGCTTCTATCGTTAAAATTGGCAAGTCTAAAAATCTCTGTAGTTTTCGTCTCCGACTTGCTCATAAGATGGGGGAGGGAAATTTATTGGATAACTCTTCTAACCTGACCCACCGATAGCTCTGGAGCAATTGTACGAGAATTGATACCATTAAATACTGCACCTTATTTAGTTGCGTGACTAGATGTTTCTGATAGTTTTCTGGTAACATTTAATTAATTCTCTCTGAAGTTGCTATTTGGGCAACTTCTTTTTTACCATACTTGGCTCAACTTATCTCCTGATAAGCCTTTGACCCTTCTTTGTCACCCCGTCAGTCTTATTTGACCAAAGTTCTTGCCATAATTTTTTAGAAATATATCCTTTATCACCAAAAAGTCTTCCCCATAAATTTTTAGTTAAAGTTGGAACTGGTACTCGCTCATCTGTATTTCCAGGAGTTATCTGAAAAGTGCGGAATGCACCCCCGCTTTCCTGCCCGAATGCATTCGGGCAGGGTCGGGGGCTAATAATTCTCCTTGCTCATTAATAATTAAATGAAGCTTAAACCCGAAATACCAAGCTACAGAACTCTTGCCCCAATCTGATAAATCTCCAAATACTTTATTTCTTTTGGCTCTTTTAGGGTGGCAAATCGGTATCGATGTACTGTCAATAAAACTGATTCCTGTGACCATTCCTTTGCGGGAATTTAGATACAAGATTAAAGGCATTAAAGTTAATGGCATTAACTCAATAAATCTGTTATAACTAACTAAGTAGGGAAACTCTTGATGATAATTTTTGAGAATATTTTCAAGATAATAGGCTTTGAAATTTCGATAACTAGAATGATGAAAATAAACAATTATCGTCATTATTTCACTTAAAAACAATTGACTTTTTCGATTTCTTATCTGGACTTTTGACGCTAGAAGTTGAGAATTAAATCTGTCTTCAAATCGACAACAAAAATCATCGATTTCACAAAATAAGTGTTCTAATTCCATCTTGAATCCATTGGTTTTAGATAATAACTACTTAATGATAGCTTGAAGGGTAGTTACTATTTTCCTTCGATGAAATTGAGGAGATTTTGAGTAATTTTAAAGTAAAATTATTAATATTAATTTATTTTATTTGGGGCAAACCTAGCGAAGCTGACATCAGGGGCAAGATGGGAAATTTTGCCTCTTTCCGTGCTATGAATTATCCCAGTTAATTTGGGATAGTAATACCTGAAATCTATAACCAGTAAGCCTTACAGTCTTTTTAGCCTAATCTAGGAGCGAGCCAATTTGGCCATGATTCGCTAAAAGCTGCCAGATTTTGGCGTTGGTATTTTTGGCTTTTTTTATTGCTGAAATGCTTACAGGACAAGCTTTTTGAGCTATCTTGCCCCTGATGTCAGCTTCGCTAGGTTTCCCCCATGCAGATTGTCTTGTTTCAGCTTTTGATCGCCATACTTTCTCCGTTTCTGGAGCGGGATTAAAGAAATTTGAAGAATTAAGCGATCGCTCTGAGCGAGTCCCCCAGGCAACCGCTATTCTCTTTTATTGTTGAGGTTTTAAGATGAATTCGCCAAGTAATCTTCTGAAAGGCTCTAGCCTATTTTTGATACGTCTCTATCAGCAAACTGTTAGCGAAATTCTGCCCTCTCGTTGTCGATTTACCCCTAGCTGTTCGCAATATGCGCTTGAAGCTCTCTCTCAACACGGTTTCTTAGAAGGACTAAAACTGGCTTATCAACGAATTAAAAGATGCCAGTATCCCAATCGGGGATTCGACCCAGTTCCTCAGTTTCTCAACCCGGCTTTGCCCATTACTTCCTCAGATGAGCAAAACAACAAACATCAAATCACCCGGCAGGATGCTCAACCCATCAAAGGTCAGGTAAAAGGAAATTACAATACGGTTTTCCGGTTGATCCTCGCTTATCCCCAAGGACGAGAAATTCTCACCCAAGAAGGCTTTGAGCAATCCTTAAAATCCAGAAGTGTTGAATCACAAAAAACAGAAATAAAAAATGCCCCTAATCTGGTAAAATAGAGACAATTTATTCAATAATTTTTGTTAACTCAATGTTATCGAATTTACCGAAAATTGTCAAGAAGTCTCTGGGACACTTGCCCCGACATGATTATCCTACTCTCAACACCTTTCTCTTCGTGTCTTGCTGGTTAAATTTTGCGATGGATGCCGGAATAACCAGTATGAGAGATTTGTTTTATCAATTAAATTTACAAGGCATTAAAGTTGATATTAGCACTTTTTCCAAGGCGAGTAAACACCGAAGTCCAGACGTTTTTGAGAAACTATTTCAATCCTTAATTAAACGATTAAAATCAAAATATTGCTCTGAAAAGATAGCTTTATATCCCTTAGATTCAACGGTCTTTTGTGACCTCGAAAAACGTTGTGAATATCGTTTAGCGACCAACTTACCGCTAGACGGAGAAATGGCGATTAGCAATGAGGAAATCGGGGAAATTTATCGTCAAAGATGGCAGATAGAGTTGTTAGGGAAATTCCTGAAAATGCACCTTAAATTAGACAGAATTATTACCCAGAATATCAACGGAATTACCCTTCAAATTTATGCCAGTTTAATCGCTTATATTTTGTTACTGTTAGTCGAAATTCCGCGAGAATTTGGCTCTCGCCCCTCGATAAATTACGCTATCTTTTAGCTTTTATGAAAGAGCAGAAAAGCTTTGTTCATTGGTTTGGTCGTCTGGCATTTTTAAGTTAAAATTGTCTTGAATTCGATTACTTTAACCTCAAGTGTAAAGTTTTGTTGCTAGATTCAACATTTCTGCTCGACCCGATATCTTTTGATTTTAGATAACGTTGAGCTACTTTCAATCACTAAGAAAAGGAATTTATGCTGGGACACGACATTATCGTTATTGGCACTTCGGCAGGTGGACTCAAAGCGCTGGGCGCCATCTTGGGCCCTCTGCCTGCTGACCTGGATGCTGTCATCTTCATTAGACCTCTTGAAAAAATATTTTATGCTATAATAAATGGCTATTTTTTAAACTTTCTCTCGATAAAATAGCAATAATTTTTCAGTTTTTGCAAGTCATTAAGTGACGAAAATTGCTGACAGCTTGTTTACAATAATCG
>JBGTNM010000113.1:0-8250 GCA_041743025.1 Microcystaceae cyanobacterium | reverse complement strand
ATACATCGAAAATGATTAAAAACAGTTTTGTTATTTTCATTACATTTTAGCCAACTAAGACTATCTTTATGATAAAATGATTTTTGATAACCATCAAAACTAAAAAACCACTCAGGTTTAATCAATAAATACCATTTATCAGCAAACTTTCTGCACTCAGTTTTAAATCCCAAATGTTTATACTTTAGTAATTCATTAGGGTTATTCTTTTTCATGATTTTTTCACAGACAGTTCTTTCATTTTCTTTTTCTCCATGCCAAATCAGCTTGCGCTTATCTTGATTATCTGTTGGAGAAAAAATAAACATTTTTTCTTGATTTTGCCAACTAACACCTCGCTGATAGAGTTGTTGCTGTAAGCATCGACCTAAAAGCGTTTTAAAAACTCTTTCATTATCTAAATTACGAGAATAGTAATTTTGAGAATCAATGATTTCGATGGTTGACTGGTCAATAATATGGCTTAAAGGTAAGTTAAAATCTGTTAAATCATGGAACGTAATAAGTTTTCCGCTATGGGTTGTCCAATCACAAGAAAATTGTAAATTTTTTTGTTCGAGAGCAGCACGTATCACCTCTTTCCAATAACTTTTATTGTTGAGCTTACACTTATATTGGGGATTTTTTGAGGTTTCTATAATGCGATCTCGTATGATAGACAGATTTGCTATATAGAGTTGAGCCGGAAAATTAAGTTCTACAAGATTGAGGGTTACTTGTTCTTTTTCTTTATCTAACAGTGGATTTAATAAATAATAATTTTTACTGTCTCCAAAGTTTTTCTCCAAAATCATTCTAACTCGTTCAGCTTTTTCGATTTGAAATTTAATAACTGTTTTAAAAAGATCTTGATAATCTTGAATATCGCTTTTTTTATTAAATTCAAATTTTCCTTGAATTATCTCATCGAAACCGTTTCCTGAATAATAATTTTGCTTTTCTGTAATAATGTAAACTATTAATCGTTGGTATTTCTCATATAATTTGTGTTCTACAAATTTCTGTAGAGTGTATTTAATTTTTGTTGAATCAGGAGTTGAGGTGATTTGCAAAGCAACTTTAGCAATATCATCTCCTAAATCAATGGCAGGATAATTATAATCTATGTGATTTAAATTTTTTAGATTTCTATATTCATAAATTTCAGCCAAAATAGGAACTAAGAGGGTTTCTGCAACGTGATTAATATCAGTTCTTGTCATTGCACTATAACCCTTAACTCTAGTAACGAACTGAGTCATTAGCTCATTAATTCTGTTCTGAGTTTCTAAAAGCCTCATAGTCAACAGTTGTAGATTTCAATAAAATAGTGCTTTAGTTCTATAATATCTAAATTACGAAATCTTGTGTCGTCGATTTAAATATTGTTTTGACAGTTGGCATGCTTTCTCAGCGAGAAGCGTTTTGTACTAGTCTTGTCACTCAGACTACTTTTAAAATCCCCATCATTATTACGGTCAATTTGAGCATCTAATGTAAAGAAATGTAACAGACTGAGCGATTCACACCTTGCGTATCTTCTTTATACTAGATATTTGGACTGAATAAATTAAACGTATAGGGTGTGATGATTCAAAAAGTGCGTGGAGCGATCGCTGCTGGACACCCCAAAACTGCCGAAGCAGGTAAAATTATGTTTGAGTTGGGAGGCAATGCGTTTGATGCAGCGATCGCTGCTATGTTAGCCTCATTTGTCGTAGAATCTACCCTCACCTCAGCCGCCGGCGGGGGATTTTTGCTGGCGCATACTGCTGATAGACAAAATATTCTGTTTGACTTTTTTTGTCAAACGCCTCGCCAGAAAAAACCTTTAAATAAACTAGATTTTTATCCGGTTGAAGTTAATTTTGGCGGTGCTGTTCAAGTTTTTCATATTGGTTTGGGATCGATTGCTACGCCGGGAAGTTTAGCGGGTGCTTTTGAAATTCAGCAAAAATTGGGACGGTTGCCTTTTGATTTAGTGGCAGAACCTGCCATTAGTTATGCTCGGCAGGGTTACACGGTTACGTCATTTAATGCCTTTGCTTTTAAACTGCTCGATCCGATTTTAACAGCACTGAGCGAATCGCAAAAAATTTATGCGCCTACGGGAAAGTTGTTGCAAACGGGGCAAATAAAATATATGACAGATTTTGCTAATACCCTAACTGAAATTAGTCAAAACGGGATTCAATTATTTTACCGTGGAGAAATTGCTCATCAATTAATTAACGATTTATCTGATGGTGGATGTTTAACGCTTGAAGATTTAAATCACTATAAAGTGATTGCAAGAAAACCGCTTAAAATTCATTATCGAGACTATGAATTGCTGACAAATCCGCCACCAAGTTCGGGAGGCATTTTGATTGCTTTTGCTCTCAAACTACTAGAAAATATTGCTTTGCAATCAGTTTCTTGTGGTAGCAATCAACATTTACAAATATTAGCTCAGGTTATGTCTTTAACCAATCAAGCCAGAAAAGAGAGTTATGACAGTCATTTTTATAAAACTGAAGTTATTGAACAATTCTTATGCCAAAATACACTAAGAAATTATCAAAATTATTTACAAACTTCAATCAATAAATGGGGAAGTACGACCCATATTAGTGTTATCGACAGTGAGGGAAATGCTGCCAGTGTCACTAACTCGAATGGTGAGGGGTCATCTTATGTAATTCCTGGTACGGGAATCATGTTAAATAATATGTTAGGAGAGGCCGATTTAAACCCACTAGGGTTTCATCAATGGCAGTGCGATCGCCGCATTTCTTCGATGATGTCACCGACGATAGTTCTTAAAGAAGGCAAGCCGATGATTGTGTTGGGATCGGGTGGGTCAAATCGTATTAGAACGGCAATCTTACAGGTTATTTCTAACTTACTTGATTTTAATTTGCCGCTAGAAGTTGCTGTAAAAAGTCCGCGAGTTCATTGGGAAGATTGTACGTTTAGTATTGAACCCATAAGCCAAAGCGAGAGTTTAGAAGATCTCATGCTTCCCGATTCAACGCAAGTGGTTTTATGGCAGGAACTCAATATGTTTTTTGGCGGAGTGCATGCTGTCAGATGGCAAGAAAATGGTGAAATGGAAGGTACGGGCGATCCGCGACGCTCAGGCGTGGCAATTGTTTATTAACTTGTTAACTTTGCCCATTCCTGTATCAATTTCTACTAAAAGTTCTACGGAAATTCGTTATCGTCAAATAATGATGACGTAATGTAATACAAGGCCCTCATCGATGCGGATTGAGCAACTACAAGCCTTTCTAGCCGTTGCAGAAACGGGAAATTTTGGACAAGCAGCCCATCAATGCGGCGTTACTCAGTCAACAATCAGCCGACAGATTCAATCGCTCGAAAGCGTTCTCGGCTCATCTCTGTTTCACAGGACTGCCCAAGCGAAACTAACAGTGGCAGGCGAAAAACTGCTACCACGAGCGCGAAAAATCTGCCAAGAATGGAAAACAGTCAGTCAAGAAATTAACGACCTCCAAGCCGGAAAGCAACCCGAACTGTGCATTGCTGCTATCCATTCTGTCTGCTCTCATTTTTTGCCGCCTATCTTACAAAAATTCTGTCGGGACTATGGCGATGTTCAATTGCGAGTGACGGCACTGGGAAGCGATCGCGCTTTAAAAGTGTTGCGGGATGGATTAGTTGATGTAGCCATTGTTATGAACAACCGTTTTTTAACGTCGAGTCCCGAAATGGTGGTAGACGTACTTTACGAAGAACCCATTGAAGTGTTGATGTCAGCCAATCATCCCCTATCGCGTTATGATCAGATTCCCAGTTCGGAGTTGGTTCACTACCCTCAAGTTATTTTTAAGGACGGCTACGGAATGCAACGGCTGGTTCAGGAATGGTTTACTCGCCAAGACATTCCCCTGAAAGCGGTTATGGAACTTAACACCCTCGATGCTTTTCGAGGAGTCGTTCGTCAAGGCGAAATTATCGCGCTGTTGCCCCAAACTGCCCTTGTGGAGGCTCGCGGTGATGCCAGTTTAGCAGTACGCCCTATTGCCCAAGTTCCTGAGTTACAAGATGCTTCAGGCAAATTCAAGCTGAATTTAACGCGCCAAGTCGTGTTGGTGACGACGAGTGATCGCTTGCACATTCCCCCCATCTCCCACTTCTGTCAATTGGTGCGGCAGCATTCTAATACCTTAGAACCGCCATTAACCAATAACGCGCCTTCCCTATCGGCTTTTTAATCGGTGCATTGACGATATTATTTTGAGTATGAGTGAGATTTTTAGAAAATTTATTCAAAAAGTTGGCAGTGGCGTTCATACGGGTGAAAATTTAACTCGTACTGAAGCGCAAATAGCCACGCAAATGCTTTTGCAACAGGAGGCAACCCCCGCGCAAATTGGGGCGTTTCTGATTGCTCATCGGATTAAACGACCTTCGCCAGAAGAATTGGCGGGTATGCTAGATGCATACGATCGCTTGGGGCCGCAACTCCACCTCGACCCTTTACAGTCGGATAAATCGGTAGTGGTTTTGGGAACACCCTATGATGGGCGATCGCGCACGGTTCCCGTTACGCCGATTACCGCTTTAATCTTGGCAACTAACGGCATTTCGGTGATCAGTCACGGTGGGGAAGTCATGCCGACTAAATATGGCATTCCCCTAGTCGAGTTGTGGCAGGGATTGGGTCTGGATTTCACGCAATTGTCCCTCGTTCAAACGCAACATTATTTCCAGAAAACTGAACTGACTTTCATTTATCTTCCTACTCATTTTCCCCTAGCTCATGCCTTGATTCCTTACCGCGATCAAATCGGCAAGCGACCTCCTTTGGCAACAGTCGAGTTAATTTGGTCGCCTTTTAGGGAAAATGCCCATATTATCGCGGGATTCGTCCATCCTCCCACCGAAGAACGCTTTCAGGAAACGTTTGCTTTGCGAGGAGTCAAACAGTTTACAACGATTAAAGGGTTAGAAGGGAGTTGCGATCTGCCTTGCAGTCGGACAGCGATCATCGGATTAGGAGGAGAACAACCGACTTTTGAGCGCTTGCTGCTGAATTGCCGTGACTATGGGTTCGCACCGAAGGATGTGCCGATAGAATCGAAAAATCAAGTTATTGAGTTATTACAAACTACAATTGAGGGAAAACCTACTTCTCTCAAAAATTCAGCCGTCTTTAATGGAGGATTCTATCTTTGGCGGTGCGGAACGTGTGAAACTTTAGCTGACGGATTCGAGCAAGCTGAAGCGATGTTACGTCAAGGCAAAGTAGCTGAAAAACTGCAAGAAATTATTCAAGTTTACAAGGGATAGAAAACTAACCCTCATCTGCCACTATTTCTGCTAACTTTTTCATAATTTGTAGAGTTTTTGCGAGTCCTTCGTCCTGACTCAAAATAAACTCCTTGGATTTTTTGTACAATGGCGTGTTTTGACGTACCAACTTTAGAAAGACAAAACTGCTACCATTGGTCACTAAACCGTATAAAGGTTTATTAGGCTGAGGTGTCCCTAGCATATAAGCTAGTGCTTGAGGAATTCCCACTTTTAACGAAAATTCTGCTCGTTTTGATTCTATCACCAATAGCCAAAACTGGTCTTTCAGCACCAGGACATCTAATCGTCCTCGTAAAATCATTCCTTCATCGTCTGCTACTATTTCCACCGCAGTTTCTGTATCAATATAGAACGGCGGCAAGAAAAATCCCGCTAAATCTAATAGGGGTGCAACGATCGCTAACTTTACAGTATTTTCTAAAACTGAATGACGCTCTAAATTAGCATAAGCCATCTTTACCCGTTCTAGTCTTTGGCGTTCTGCTTCGGTTAAATTAGGCAGATTTTCTTGCCATTCTAAGAAAAATGTCTCATACTCTGCTTGTTTTAAGCTAAAAGATTGCTCTAGTTGATACAATGTCGCTTTTTCAATAGCAATTGTCTCGGCCATCTCATACCCCCTGTCGTTTTAAGTTTAAGCGATCGCTCTCTTTATCTGAGAAAACTGCTAAACACTCTTAATATGTTATCTGACGTTAAGAAAATCTAATTAAACAAGCGACCACAATGTTATTTTTCTGTTATTTCTGGGAATAATCGCAATAGAGCAAAAAATAGTTGCTCAGTGTAGAACCTAAGAGGAACGATAAATGTTTCACAAGAAAAATGAACAAGATAATAGCTGGTTGGGAGCTATTTTAGTAGGAACGTTAGCAGTAGTTGCCACAGGAGTTGCAGGATATTTTACAGGCAATCAAAAATTGGAAGAAAATAAAAAAAGAATAGAAGCAATTAAATTGGAAGAAAATAAAAAAATAGAAGCAAGTAAAACTCAAGCTGAATCCATACAAAAACAGTTTACAGTTTGCAGAAAATAAACTAGCAAGAGAAACTGACATTTTTTTGGAAAAATTGGCAGAAATAGATCCAGAAATTGTCAAGAATCAGTTGGGTGAAATTTTACAAAAAATTTTTCAAAAAGACAAAGAGGCTTATTTAAAACTACAATACTTAAGAGAAGAACGCTTACAAAAAGAAAGAGCAGAGCGTTTGAGAATTGAAGGATTAAGAGAAGAACGTTTGCAACAAAAATCAATTGGTAATTATCAGGCAAATAATCAGCAATCTCAATCAGTTTGGAATTGGGGAAATAATGATCAGGAAATTAATGTTAAAGGTTACAAGCGTAAGGATGGAACTTATGTTAAGCACCATAAACGACACAGGTCTCAATAGTTATTATACGAATTCGGAAGATGGGTTACGACGGATTATAGAACATTATTCTGGTAATAATACGCGCTCAAAAGGTTGGTTGCGGTAACGGCGATAAATATTAAAATCATTATCTAAAGTGATAATAGCAGGGACATTCAAACGCTCAGAAATTGCGACTAAAGAAAGATCCGCAAAATCTCCTGGCAAGTCTGCATATTGTTGATTGAGTTCGGCAATCCGTTGTAAGTCTTGAGGAAATAGGGGAGTATAAGCAAAGACTCCTATTTCAACGCCTCGTAAAAATTGATTTTGTACTTGCCAATTTCCACTCAGCAAATACATCACTTCTGTGATACAACAGATCGTTGTCAAAAAATTGCTCGTACATCGATCAAAAAAGACACACACTTGTTGATGATAGTTATCTCTAGCACTGTAGTAGGCGACGAGAATGCTGCTATCAATAAGCATAATAGGTGGATAACTCATTAGCCTGTCGTTTCTTGATGCCGTTTTTGAATATACTCAGCCACGATTCGCTTACGATTTTCCCGTAAAGACAAGTCTGGTGGCCCGTCTTCTAGCAAATGCTTAGGATGTCCACCCAATCTTTCTACAATCGTCTTTTTTGGCTGTAAATCTAGCCAATGCCGATAAATTAGACGTTTTATAAGTTCATCGGAAGTTGTCTTTTCCTGAGACAGGATCTCGATGAAGTATCTTTCCGTTACTGCGTCTAGTTGTAGATTTAACATGGTTTTGTCCAATTTTTTGTATGTATTTCTCTTTTAAATTAGTCTAACATTATCTTATGAGCCGGAGAAACGGGTGAAGCTACTAATAGTAGTAAGTAGGTGGCCACTTAAAAAGGGAAGACTAAAATGCAAGTTCAAACAGAAAAACACTACTATACTCCAGAAGAATATTTAGCTTTAGAAGAAAAGGCTGAATATAAAAGTGAATATCATGATGGAGAAATCATACCTATGACAGGTGGAACAACAAATCATAACAAAATTGCAGGTAAGTTTTACGCACAGATTTTATTAGTATTAGAGGATAAAGATTATGAGATATATATGGGAGATGTCCGTTTATGGATACCTCGTTATCGGCAGTACACCTATCCAGATATCATGGTAGTCAAGGGACAACCTGTATATGCCGAGAACAGCACGACTACCATTAATAATCCTATGTTGATTGCTGAAGTGTTGTCGAAGTCTACTAAAAATTATGACCAAGGAGATAAGTTTGATTATTATCGTTCCATTCCTGAATTTAAAGAATATATTTTGATTGATCAATATACATTTAAGGCTAAACAATTCGCTAAAAACTCAGAAGGTAAATGGGTTTTGACTGAGTATGAAGAAGCAGATTCAACAATAGTTATAGAATCAGTCGATTTTCAAATTAATTTTAATTCTCTTTATAGCAAGCCTAAATCATTTGAATAAAGTAATTTCTGGATGTAAAATAAAAAGAGCAACTTAAAATCAGCAAAAAAAGGGGGATAGAGTCAGATGCAGGAGGAAATCAAAAAGCTTCTAGAGAGCCTTCAAGAGTTTG
>JBGTNM010000112.1:0-3252 GCA_041743025.1 Microcystaceae cyanobacterium | reverse complement strand
CTCTTTTTTAATTTTACAAGAGAACTTATCCTGAATATTAATTCAGGAGAAAAGGCAAATTTTAGGTAGGGTTAAATTAGTTTAGGGCAAGCTTTTAAAATTTGCTATTATACCATAAAAAACTTTTGCAAGAGGTCTAATTGTTACATACAGATCTAAGTGAGAAAGAGTAGCTATTAGCCACTCCCCCGATACATCTGAGGGTGTTTTCCTAACCATTGCTCGATGTCGTTGAGAACTTGTTGGGGAATTTCCCAAGGAAACAAATGAGCCGTATCACCATAACAAATCCAATCGCACTGCTTAAGATGCTGGGCGGTTTCTAGACTTGCTTGCGCCGTAATGTGACAATCTTGTTCGCCTGCCATTACCAAACAGGGAACCTCAATTGAGTGCAGAGCTTCTAAACGATTGTAACCTGCTCTCAAAGCTTTGTTTAAAGCCTGGTTAGCCACTTTTGAGGTTTGCCAATAAGCAACCGTACCGTAACGCGCCAGGTATTGATAAGCTAGAGGGGTTTGTTGAGCGATAAGATAGCGCAAGAGCGATCGCTTGCCAAACGTCTCAATATTCCACGCCCATCCTGGTTTTAAATAATTTAAGATGCCTGCAATACCAGCATTTGCCATCTCCTGCCAATTTACCGCAGGATGGTTGCCCCAAGGACGTGCAGCAGAAGCAATGAGGATTAAGCCGCTAACTCGTTTAGGATAGCGTAGCATTAACTCTAATGCTAGAATTCCCCCTAAAGACCACCCCAGAAGCAGACAGCGTTCAATTTTGAGTTTATCTAACAGTTCGCCTAAATCCTCTAGGTGATCTGCCATCTCGAAAGGTTTTGAGGTGCGACTTTTGCCGTACCCTCGCAAGTCAGGAGCTAGCGTCAGGAAGCTTTGAGCTAGATAATCGGTAAAAATGGATAAACTGCGTCCCATCCCCGGATGTCCGTGCAAACAGAGGATAGGAAAACCATTTCCCTTCATTTCAACACTTAATTGCATAAATTAGGATAAGGGTTCGATCCAACGGCGGTTAAAAGCAAAATCCAGTGTCAAGCGAGCGAACGCAAAGCAAATTAGGCTTTCTCCCGATAAAAGAGCTAATATTAACCAATTTTCGCTAAAATTACTTGAAATTTCTAAAGGAACTAACCCCCGAACTAAACTAAAAGCTAAGACTGCACCATCCCTCAAGTGAGCGTTATCATCGGTACGGACAAGGTAGCGATAAGTTACGCCAAAGAGAAAGCCATTCAACAGCGCGATCGCAATTTTTATGATAACCGCCATGCCTGTCACGTCTTCTCCGATGATATGATAGCGGACAACCATAGCCGTTAGATAGGCTCCGGTAAAAGCGATCGCCCCCATTCCCCCTGCTTTGACAGACTCAATGCGTTCTAAATCTTTTGCCATCTAGCGTTTCCAAAGACGACCTAATAGAAGTATCATGTTTTTTGTGGGTTTGAAAAACAATCATCATACAAACAAGAGATAGTCATGGATATTTTGACATTGGGTTGGGTAAGCCTGTTGGCTTTGTTTACTTGGTCGATTGCAATGGTTGTTTGGGGGCGTAACGGTTTCTAGACAGTGGAAACAACCTATTTCCTCAATATACTCTTTTTCGCTGCCTTCATTTTGCTGATTGTTATCAGTGGTGGAATGATCTATCTTACAACAATAGAATGGCGCGATCGCCGCCGTCAAGATCGAGAGAAAAAAAATGGGTAATAGGGACTATGATTTGAGTGATTGAATGAGGATTATGATGGGTGGAATAATTTACACCCGACACCCTAATTAATTGATAGTTGATTAATTAGTCATGACATCCTGTTAATCCTTTAATCGGGATCTCTTGCTTATTTACGAAAAACCGCAGTGACAATCGTTGTAATGGTAGCTGTTGCCAGTAAACCAAATGCTAAATTAACGTTATTATGGCTGTTTCCAGGGCTTTGTCGGCTGTTTCTGCCGCCTTGGTGACTGTTTCTAGCAACTTGTCTAGCATTTCATCTGTCCATCGTTCAACTGTCATATTGCTTCCTCCCAATTCTCATCTGTTAATATTTTACGTTTTTTATGAATTATCGGCTGGCGATTTTAGGCGTAGGACGCTGGGGAATTAATTTTGTCCGTCATTTTTTAGCGCATCCTCAAGCAGAAATTGTCGCGATTGTCGATCTTGATTCAGACAATTTAGCCGACTGTCAAGCAAAATTTCAACTGGAAAATTCTTCTATTATTTTCACTCAAAGTTGGGAAGAAATTAGACAATTAAATCATCTTGATGCCGTCGTTGTAGCAACCCCTGCTTCAACACATTATCCTTTAATTAAAGATGCCCTAGAGCTAGGCTATCATGTTCTAACAGAAAAACCCCTTACGCTCAACCCAACTGAATGTGTTGAATTGACTCAATTAGCACAACAACAGCAGCGACAGCTATTTGTCGATCATACGTATTTATTTAATCGGGCGATCGCGCTTGGAGCTAATGTGGTACAGTCGGGACAGCTAGGCCAGTTGCGCTACGGTTACGCCAGTCGTACTCATTTGGGGCCAGTTCGCCAGGATGTTGATGCCTTATGGGATCTAGCGATTCATGACATTGCGATTTTCAATCACTGGTTGGGACAATTGCCGATTCAGGTTCAGGCGAGAGGACGGAGATGGCTGCAAGCAGGGTTAGCTGATCTAGTCTGGGTGACGCTTACCTATGCTGATGGGTTTCAAGCAGAAATTCATTTGTGTTGGATAAATCCTGACAAACAAAGGCGGCTTTGTGTAGTGGGAACGCAGGCTAGCTTGATTTTTGATGAAATGTTACCTGAAACCCCTCTTACGCTCAAGTACGGTTATTTACAGCCGCAAGAAGCATTATTTATGCCACAAGGACAACGACAGGAGATTTTAGCTGTCGAAAAGGCAGAACCTCTCAAGGAAGTCTGTGATCGCTTTCTCAACGCGATTGATACCGGCAGATCTGATTCTCTCGCGTCGGGTAAAATGGGAGGGCAATTAGTGCAAATTCTGACTTGTTTGAGTTTATCACTACAACGTCAAGGTGAAGTAATCAACATTCCAGCAAACATTTTGATTTAATATATAAGGCTCTTCTAGAGTAGTTATGACAATTTAATAATAAAAAAGAGTTACTAACTAAAGCAATTTTAAAATTTAATTAGCTTAGACTCTTTGCTCAGTCTTGACTAAGAGCTATATTTTATGCTATCAAATAGCTTAGTCT
>JBGTNM010000111.1:0-13463 GCA_041743025.1 Microcystaceae cyanobacterium | reverse complement strand
GCTACAGAATTTTTCAACACTAACGAAGAGGTAGAGGAGTGTCGGTTTGAATACGGAGTCCGTCTCTACAAAGCAGCGTTTTTGTGCGATGGAGCGAGTGGAGACAAAGCAATCGTGGTTTGTCAGTCTCGTAAAAATAAGTGGTCTTACGAAGATCCCTTCCTATGGATTTGATCGATCCGATGGATGGAAATTAACGATTATTTCCAGTTTTAAATCCTTACACATTCTTATACTTAGACTATGCCCAAGTTAGACATTATCCATGATGAGGTAAAAAATGCACTCATTAAGGACGGCTGGACGATTACGGACGATCCTTATTTAATTCAGTATCGAAGAACAACATTATACGCTGATCTCGGTGCTGAACGTCCCATTGCGGCTGAACGAGAAGGGCAAAAACTGGTTGTGGAAGTAAAAAGCTTTATGGGTGCATCAAAAATACAAGATTTGAAAGAGGCTCTTGGCCAGTACGACATCTACCGTTATCTTTTAGAGGAAACAGCACCAGAGCGTAAGCTGTACATTGCTATTAGTAATGTCGTATATAACACTTTTTTTACTCAAGACGTAATTCGACTCATTCTTCATAAACATCATCTTCCAATCATTGTTGTAGACACAGAAGCAGAGGAAATTACGCAATGGATAAATTAACTGAATATCCCAAATTGATTAAGCACATCTTGACTGAGTATGTAGAACTTTGTAATCGCCATCCTCAGCCAGGTATTGAAACATTTTTAATTGTAGATGAGCAAAAGGCTCATTATATTTGGATAAATCTCGGTTGGCAGAATGGCGATCGCATTACTGGCATAACAGTCTATGTTCGGATTCGGGATGACAAAATTTGGATCGAAGAAGATTGGACTGAAGATGGTATCGCAACTGATTTAGTTCGCGCAGGTGTCCCCAAAGAGGACATCGTGTTGGCATTTCACGAGCCTAAGATGAGACAGTACACGGATTTTGCTGTAGCTTCGTATTAGTTTAGCCTAATTGCCCACCGGGGTTTCAACAGCAGTTGGGTTGGTCGTAGGTGTGGGTTTAGAAAACGCTTGAAACAGTCCAAAACCTATTAAGGCCGCTACAGCAATGCCGCCTAAAGCTGCCACTATTTTAACCGCAACCCCTTGACGTTGAGGAACTTCCTCTGTTGGGCTATCTGGAACATCAGAATGAGCAAAACGGTGGAAGAGAAAATCGAGGGCGTAGTTGCGTAATTCGTAGTAGCGGGGGTCTTCAATAATGCGCGAACGAACGCGGGGACGGGCAAAAGGAATGTCTAGCACCTCGCCAATCTTAGCACTCGGCCCGTTGGTCATCATTACCAGGCGATCGGCTAAAAACAAGGCTTCATCAATATCGTGAGTAATCATCAGCACTGTTAGCTGATTTTCGTACCAAATTTTGAGCAGTTCTTCCTGTAATTCTTCTTTGGTAATAGCATCGAGTGCGCCAAAGGGTTCGTCGAGAATGAGCATTTGAGGACAGATAGCCAAAGCACGAGCGATCGCGACTCGCTGTTTCATGCCGCCTGAGAGTTGAGCGGGCTTTTTTTGCGCTGCTTCTGCCAGTCCCACCATCATTAGATGTTCTTCGACAATTGACACCTTTTCAGCACGAGATTTGTCGGGATAAACAGAGTTAACGCCGAGATAAACGTTATCAAAGGCAGTTTTCCAAGGCAGGAGCGAGTAATTTTGGAAAACCATCATGCGATCGGGGCCGGGTTGCGTTACGGGTTTCCCTTGTAGATGGATTGTCCCGGTGCTGGGTTGGTTGAATCCCGCCACCATGTTGAGCAAAGTCGATTTGCCGCAGCCAGAGTGACCGATCACGCAGACAAATTCGCCTTCAGCTACCGTCAGATCGACCCCTTCAAGGACGCTATAGACTCCGTCGGCGGTAGGATAGACTTTTGAGACTCCCTCAACAGCGAGGAAAGCGCGATCGCCTGCAATGGGTTCGGAATGAGAATTGGAAATAGTTTGCATAATCCGTTATCAGTTAAGGGGTGGTCGGCGTATCGATAAGAATCTCCGAGACTTGGAATTCGCGGCTGATATTGAATCGTTTTAAATAGCTGATGGGATCGTCTGGATTGAACACCATGCCGTCAAAGAGGGCAAAACTGTGGCGATCGCTCTCCATGTCTGGCAAATTCAGTTCGCGACAGGCTTCTCCAAATAAATCGGGACGGCGCACCCGTTCGAGAATTTCCACCCAATTGCGCGGGAAAGGCGCGTAACCCCAGCGAGCTAGTTGGGTAAGAATCCACAATCCTTCGACTCGGCCCGGACAATTGGTGCGATCAACATAGAATTGGTTGAAGCGCAATAGCACTTCAGGCTCTTCTCCCGTGCCGCGATGGTAGGGATCGATAAAGCCAGGGCGAGTATACTCAGGTAATGAGCCGACGTATTGAGGTTGACACAGTAAATTAAGAATTTCCTCTCGATTACGGCGGTCATCGCAATATTCGCAAGCTTGCAGCAGCGATTTAACCAGCGCAATGTGGGTTTCAGGATATTTTTCTACCCAGTCTTCCCGCACGCCCAAGACTTTTTCGGGATGTCCCGGCCAAATTTCTAAATCATGGGCGATAATATAGCCTAATTCCTCAAAAACCGCTCTAGAGTTCCAAGGTTCGCCGACACAGTAGCCCTCAATGTTGCCTGCTTTGAGATTGGCCACCATTTGCGGCGGGGGAATGACGGTGAGGTTGACATCGTTATCGGGGTCGATACCGCCAGAAGCCAGCCAGTAGCGCAGCATCAGGTTGTGCATGGAAGCGGGGTGTACCATGCCGAAGGTGTAAACGCGATCGCTCGACTGCGCTAGATCAGCTTTGAGATCGGCTAAGGTTTTGACCCCTCGTTGTTGAAATTGCTTGCTGAGGGTAATAGCGTTGCCGTTGCGACTGAGGACGAGTGCTGTAATCACCGGAATTGGCGGTTTGCCACCCGCGCCAATCGTCAGACTAAGGGGCATTGCCGCCACCATCTGAGCGGCATCTAAGCGACCACTGACTACTCCTTGCGCGATCGCTTTCCAACTCGGTTCGCGGCTGAGGGTGACTTCTTCTAAGCCATTTTCTTTAAAAAAGCCCTTTTCTTTAGCAACGACCAAGGGAGCGCAGTCGGTCAAGGGAATGAAGCCAATTTCCAGGTTGATTTTCTCCAACCCATGACGGGCGATCGCCACTTGCGCCACTTGTCCCACTTTTTTCGAGCGTTTTTGCTGGTTAAGAAAGTAGACAATTTCGTTACGCAGTGCGTAGTAACTGGGATGATTGACCACCTCTAAGCGATGGCGAGGTCGGGGGATAGGAACCTCTAAAATCTGGCCGATGTGGGCTTCTGGCCCAGTCGTTAGCATCACCACGCGGTCAGACAGCAACAAAGCTTCATCGACATCGTGCGTCACCATAACACAGGTCACGCCGCTTTCATCGATGATTTGCATCAGGCTTTCTTGTAAATTGCCTCTTGTGAGAGCATCTAACGCCCCAAACGGTTCGTCGAGCAACAGTACCTTGGGACGCAAAGCCAAGGCGCGAGCAATGGCGACTCGTTGCTTCATGCCGCCAGAGAGTTGAGCGGGAAGCTTGTCGGCGGCGTGGCGCAACCCTACTAGGTTAATGTGATGTTCGATGATGCCTTTGCGTTCTCCAGTAGGTAAGTGGCGCAAGACGCGATTAACTCCCAAGGCGACGTTTTGACGGACACTCAGCCAAGGTAAGAGGGAGTAATTTTGGAAGACAACCATGCGATCAGGCCCCGGCCCTTGGATTTCTCTGCCTTCAAGGATGACCCCTCCTTGGGTCGGTTTGTCCAATCCCGCGATGATGTTGAGGAGAGTCGATTTACCGCAACCGGAATGGCCGATGAGGGAAATAACTTCGCCTTGCTTGATTTTTAATTCGATGTTTTTGAGGGCAATGTAACTGTCCCCGTTGGGCAGAGGGAACGTGCGATCAATGTGGTCAATTTCGATGTAAGCAGACATAAATTCAGTTATCCGTTATCCGTTATCTTTCCCTTGTCTTATTTTTGTTCGGCGGGGACGACAATATTCGCAACCCAAGCGACCAATCGATCTAAAAGCAACCCAACTACCCCGACATAAGCTAATGCTAGGATAATTTCACTAATGCGAGAACTGTTATAAGAATCCCAGATAAAAAAGCCAATTCCCACGCCCCCAACTAACATTTCTGCGGCAATAATTGCTAGCCAAGACAGCCCGATGCCGATTCGCAATCCGGTGAAAATATAGGGAACCGATGCCGGAAACAGGATGTTCCAAAAATACTCAAACTTGGACAGTTGAAGAACGCGGGAAACATTGCGATAGTCTTGGGGAAGTTGTTGAACGCCAACTGTAGTATTAATGATAATTGGCCAAATTGCCGTAATGAAAATAACAAAAATCGCTGAGGGTTGACTTTCTCGAAAAGCAGCTAAGGCAATGGGCAACCAAGCTAATGGGGGAATTGTCCTCAATACCTGAAAAATGGGGTCGAAAGCGTCATACATCAAGCGGCTGCCGCCAATCGTAATGCCCAACGCAATCCCAACAATAGCCGCCAAAGAAAACCCGATAGCCACCCTCTGTAAACTGGCCAATACTTGCCAACCCAAACCGACATCGGTTCCACCATTATTAAAAAAGGGATTGATAATTAAAGGATTCCAAGTTTCTTTCAAAACGGTCAAAGGACTTGGTAAGTTAGGCGTTTCTCCCGAACACACAATTTGCCAAACCAAAAGCAAAACAATGGTAGCCACCAGAGGGCGGTAAATCGCTTTACTATACAGAAATGAGAGAAAACTTGGCAGTTTTCGAGACGATCTACGTTGAACAATATTCGTTGCCATAAGTTTTATTGATCATTAAAAAAAGGGTAGGGTGGGCATTGCCCACCTTATGCTGCGTAAGTTCTAGTTTTTGACTAAGCTTTAACGGACTTAATCTTGAGACTGTCTAAATAAGCTTGGGGATTTTCTGGGTCAAAAGTCACGCCGTCAAAGAAGGTTTCGACACCGCGAGAAGTCCCTTGCGGAATTTCTGCTGCCGGAACTCCCAACGCCGCCGCCGCTTCTCGCCACAAATCTTCGCGGTTAACCTCATCGACCACCTTTTTCGTATCCGTATTACTGGGAATGTAGCCCCAGCGAATATCTTCAGTTAAAAACCACAAATCATGACTTTTGAAAGGGTAAGAAGCAAAATCTGCCCAGTATTTCATTTTTAATGGGTAATCCTTAACGGTGCGCCCGTCACCATAGTCAATCGTGCCTTCAGAACGAGACAGAATGTCTTCAACTGGAACCTTAAACCACTCCCGCTTGCCGACAATTTCGCACATTTCAGCTTTATTTTCTGGTTTTTCGCACCACTGTTGCGCTTCCATCACCGCCATCAGCAAAGCTTTAGCCGCTTTTGGGTTCTGATCAACCCAATCTTTCCGCATTCCCAAGGCTTTTTCAGGGTGATCCTTCCAAAGTTCTCCGGTGACTAAAGCCGTGTAACCTTGTTTTTGGTTGACTAATTGCGCGTTCCAAGGTTCTCCCACACAAAAAGCTTCCATGTTGCCAACTTTCATGTTAGCGACCATTTGGGGAGGGGGAACGGGAATTACCGAAGTCTCTTTATTGGGGTCAATGCCACCCGCCGCTAACCAATAACGCAGCCAAAGGTCGTGCGTTCCGCCTGGAAAGGTCATGGCGACTTTAGTTTCTTTTCCCGTCGATTTCGCTTTGGCAAAGGATTCTTTGAGTCCTTGGCTATCTAAAGCGACTTTTAGATCTTTGTAGGTGTTGGCGACGGAAATGGCTTGTCCGTTGGTATTCAACCGCGCCAAAATGTACATCGGAACGGGTTGCTTGGTTTTGGTAATCGTCCCCAAAGTCATCATATAAGGCATCGGAGATAGAATGTGCGCTCCATCAATGCCGCCGCCGCCTGACCCTAACTCTAAATTATCCCGTGTCACTGGCCAGGAAGCTTGCTTGATCACTTCTACGTCAGGCATCCCATATTTAGCAAATAATCCTTTTTCTTTGGCAATAATAAGCGGGGCCGAATCAGTCAGGGCAATAAATCCCAGTTTAGCGGTTGTGACTTCTGGCGCTTCTCCCCCCGTCGCAACGGGAGAGGCAGCAGGAGAGGGTGCCGTACTCGTTTGAGATGACGGACTACTGCAACCATGAATGATCGCAGTTCCGGCAGCAGCAGCCCCGGCAGTTAATATAAATTTGCGTCTAGAAAGTTGGGTCATCGTTAGCTTTACTCAATTGTCGTCAGGGTTATCGTTAAGTAGTGAGTGCAGTCGGTGTGACTGGCTTAGTGAGCGATCGCCATTTCAGCAGAACTTACCAATGGTAAAATGTCTAGGGAGTCAGTTAATGGCTCTGCTTCCTTGATTGAGCATAATCCCATTTCCCTAACTCCTAATTCGTATATTTGTTTACATTTCTTAAACAAAAATGCTTCTTAAGGATGTTAACGATTCGTATAATGCATGAACGTTGACACTGACCCCTTCTCCTTATCAGTTATCAGCTTTCCCCGAAATCATAGTCCTCACTCAATCATTAAAATCATAGTACCCCTTCCCCAACATATGGCTTACTCCTGGTTTAAAGCATTTCACCTAATTGGCATTGTCGTTTGGTTTGCCGGACTCTTTTATCTAGTTCGCCTATTTGTCTATCACGCCGAAGCGTCTCAAGAAGCGGAACCGGCTGCCACCATTCTCAAGAAGCAATATGTGCTGATGGAAAAACGCCTTTATAACATCATTACAACACCTGGGATGGCGGTAACGGTCGTCATGGCGGTTGGTTTAATTTCTACCGAACCAGACATTTTAAAATCAGCCTGGCTGCACGTTAAATTAGCATTTGTTGCTTTATTGTTGGCTTACCATTTCTACTGCGGTTGGCTGATGAAAAAGTTAGAAAAAGGGGAATGTCAGTGGACAGGACAGCAATTTCGCATCCTTAATGAAGCACCGACTGTATTATTGGTGGTTATTGTCTTACTAGCTGTTTTTAAGAACAATCTTCCCTTAGATTTGACAACCTGGCTAGTCTTCGCGCTGGTCATTGCTATGGCCGCTTCCATTCAACTCTATGCGAAAAAACGCCGTTTAAATAAAGAAAAATTAAGGCAAGTAACTCAAGAATAAGGAAATATATCGTCTTATTTCTGTATTTTTCAGGATGTTAAATACTGTTAAGTTTTTTAAATTCTGTTCCCTTTTCAAAAATAAGATGCTACCTTATAAGCATGGCACAAAAGAAAAAAACAAAAACTTCTTGAAAACCAAGAGATTAGTCGCTTGTGTCTCCCGCGCTAATCAACCTCAATGTCTTTTTTTAAACGGCATCGCCGCAAGTTAAAGGTGGTTTCACCCTAGGTAGTCAACGATGCATAGTGGTTTGAGCCATAATCAACACCTGAAACGGCAAAGGGATGTGCAGTTTTGTTAAGAAGTCATTGCGGAATCAGTGTCCACCTTAGTAAGTTAGAAACTCAGTCTACTATTTTTTAGGAGTCCATATCGTTTGCACACTGATTAACCCGCCTCCGTAGGCGGGTAACTTATTGTTAGGAGATATTTTTGGAAAGCATCGAGGAATTTTATATTTAGAAGGCTTTATTGAAAACGATATCTCATGGATTTTCCCGATTACGTTCACTTCGAGCAACACGCTGCTAAATTATTCAGCAGAATGGGATGGACAGTAGAAACCCCTAAAGCCAATCAGCAAGGTTACGATTTAATCGTCAAGCAGGACAAATATATTGGCGCAGTTCAAGTTAAGTGGCTGAAAAGCAACGTTGCTGCACCTCAACTGCTCAAGTTTTGTGACTATTTAGAAACGCCAGCCGGAAAACCTTTTAATTGTGCTTTTTTTATTACGACTAAAGGCTTTGGCGGGCCAGCACAAGCCTTAATTCGATCTTGGGGACAGGGAATAAGAATTCGCTGCGGCATTGCGACTGAAAATCAAATTATTTGGTATCCTAAAGAGGTAATTGAAGATCCAGATGCTACCTCCTGTGATCGCTGTGAAAATAAAAAGATCTACTTTGGTATTTTTACTTGCAAAGGTGGCGTGGGAAAAACAACAGTTGCCGCTCATCTAGCAGGTGCATTAGCTCTTCAAGGGTTTAATATTGCTTTAGTTGATTTAGATCCCGAACAAAATCTACATAAATTAGTTGGCGATGGCGTTTACGTGCCTAATCCTGGAGGAGTAGGCAATACGATTGAAGTTTTTGATGGAAAAGATTGGCATGAAGATGCGGCCCGAAACTGTCAAATTGTGATTTGCGATTGTTCTCCTGCTTTAGAAAGAAATCCTGAAGAAATAATTAAAAAACTCAATTATTGTATTATCCCTACTACCTTAAATCCTTTAGGACTGAGCAAGCACGGCAGAGTCATTCAAGAGACAGTTAGAAAAATTCGAGGACTTAACAAAGATGCTAATTTATTTGTCTTAGTCAATAATTTTAAAGATCCTCGCTCTCCAGCTAAATTGAAGATTCTCAAAAAGGCTTTTTTTGAGTCTTACAAGACCATCAGTCAAATCGATAGTAAATTTGACTGTATCGACCCGGAAGAAGTATGTATTCGTGCTAGCGATCAATTATATTATTGGGGACTTCATTTGCTCGAAGATCCTGACAATTCTCGCAGCGAATTGGCTTTTAAATTAATCGGTGGTAGATGCTATCCACGAGACGATTTCATTAACCTGGCAGATTACATTGAACAAAAAGCAGGACTCGGAATTTTGCGAGAAACTTCGTAGGCAATATTTTCTAACATCCGCTCAGAGAGTTGCTATTCCCATCCAAGCTGATTCGGTCAAAAAATGTAGTAATCCCTAAACTTCATGATATTAAAACTCAATTCCCTCATAGAGAGCGGCTAATAAAATCTCACTTGAAATTGATGTTAATACAATGGAATCTTCTGGATTTTTATATTCTGAAAAGATCCATTTATTACCTTCTATTTTGGAATATTGCTCAACCTGTAACCGATATTGATCGATCAGTAGATATTCACAAAAACTCGAAATACTCCGATAAGCTGCAAACTTTTCATCTCGGTCGTAAGCCTTTGTGCTATTAGAAAGAACCTCAACAATCAAGAGAGGATTCGTTACTGTATCTGTCCGCCCAGACTGCAAGGCGATCGGACGTGCCACCACCATTACATCAGGATAAGTATAAAGATTAAACTGCGGAATCCAAACCCGTTGATCCGCAACAAAAATACTATAGGGTTTACCCCGAAGACCTACCCGCAACAGCGCATTAAAAATACTAGCAATTTCATTATGATTCGGTGTACCTCCCGTCATAGGCATAATTTCTCCATTGATAAACTGATGGCGTTCTTCAGAATTGACCTCAAATTCTAAATATTCTTCAGCCGTATAATTCTTTTTCTCTAGTTGAGCAATCATCATCTTACCTATTACCGATTACCGACTCTGATTAAATGATTATACTATGATGAATTTTTTCATCGATCATAGTCCTCACTCAATCATTAAAATCATAGTACTGATTACCATTCCCTCTTCCCCGACACAAATGCCAGCACTCTTGAGCGATCGCCAAATCTTCTTCTGTGTGAATGACCAAAATTTGCACCGTTGAATCGAGTGTAGCAATATTTATATCGACTGGATAAGACTCATTTTTAGCTTTATCTAACTTCAATCCTAAAAATTCAAAGGCTTCACAGGCTTTTTCCCGTACAATTGCTGCATTTTCTCCTACGCCTGCGGTAAAGATTAGAGCATCTAATCCTCCTAGTGTTGCCAGCATCGCCCCAATATGCGATCGCAGTCGATGAATATACATCTCAAACGCCAACTTAGCACGAGCATTGCCAGTGTCAACCGCTTGCAAAATCGAGCGCATATCGGCTGAAATACCGGAAACTCCTTTAAGTCCCGCTTCTTTATTGAGCATTTCGTTTAATTGCTCTGTTGTAAACTGATGTTCTCGCATGAGGTAAATTAAAATTGCCGGATCGAGCGAACCACTGCGGGTTCCCATCATCAACCCTTCAAGCGGTGTAAAACCCATCGTCGTATCGATGCTGATGCCGTCTTTAATCGCTGCCAAAGAACAGCCATTCCCCAAATGACAGGTGATAAGCTTCAAACTCGCTAGCGGTTTGCCCAAAAGCTGGGCGGTACGGTGGGCGACATATTTGTGACTCGTGCCGTGAAACCCATAGCGGCGAATGCCTTTTTCTAGCCATTCGTAGGGGATAGGATAGGCGGCGGCTTCTAGCGGCATCTGGCGGTGAAAGGCGGTATCGAATACTGCTACCTGTAGTACTTTGCCCAACACCTGTTCGATGGCTTCAATGCCTTCTAAATGAGCGGGATTGTGGGTGGGGGCGAGGGGGATGAGTTGGGCTATAGTATCTTTAACTTGAGGCGTGATGAGGGTAGCCTCAGCATAATCGGTTCCGCCGTGAACGATTCGATGCCCGACAGCATTAATCGCCGATAGCGCGTCGATAACTTTGGTATTTCCTGCTACTAAAGTATCAAGCATTTTGGCAATTCCTTGTCGATGATCGTCGGAATCTAGCGTGATTTCCTGCTTTATACCGTTTGCTTTAACCGTTAAAACCGCTTTTCCGGCTTCGATTGTCCAATCAATATCCGATTTCCAGACAGCTTGGGGAGGATGTTCGGGTAGGTTGTTATCGCTTAGGTGATACAAGCAGCTTTTTTGACTGCTCGAACCGGCATTTAAGACCAAGATTTTCATTATTTTGCCTGTCGGGATGTCAATTTCAATTATTTTAGAAATTTTAGGTTAAATCAGGATAAAGCTTAATAACTAATAAACAATCTCTTACATTTTCTCTTTTTGACACGTTTGCTGTCTGTTGTCGTAACCACATATTAGTTTAACGGTTTGACCTTGCCTATCAGTCGCTTGACAATTGACCCATCCATCATTATCAGTATCCTGACCAATACATTTAACGACATTTAATTGGTTGCTATCGACAAATGCTTTGAGGTTTCTTTCGGCGGGTAATCTAATTTTCCGGCTTTCGGGATTTTCTAAAAGGTTGTAGAGTGCGATCGTTCCCACAATACTGACAATAATAGTGCCACTAAAAATATCCAGCAAACTAAAGCCTGATTGTGTCATTTTTAGGGGATTGATGAGGGTTATTTTGAAAAATTGTTGACTCATATTGCTTTTATTTTAAAAAATTGCTATTGCTTATCTTAAAGTAAGGCGGGCATTGCTCACGCGATGAATAAGGGTTAGGTAGAATAAAAATAAAACGATTTCAATCATGAAAGCTTGGTCAAACGCGATCACCGAAAGCGCCGCAGAATTTCCCCTCCAACCCTTACCTGTTCTAGCAGGACAAATTCCTAACCAACTGCGAGGAACGCTCTATCGTAACGGGCCAGGACGCTTAGAGCGCGGTAAGATGAGAGTAGGACACTGGTTTGATGGGGATGGGGCCATTTTAGCGGTTCGTTTCACTGAAGGCGGCGCAACGGCAACTTACCGCTATGTCCAAACGGAAGGCTACCAGCGAGAAACGGCAGCAGGACGCTATTTATACCCAAACTACGGCATGACTGCGCCCGGATTTTTTTGGAATTCTTGGGGAAAAGATGCCAAAAATGCGGCTAATACTTCTGTTTTAGCTTTACCTAAAAAATTATTGGCACTTTGGGAAGGTGGATTTCCCCACGCGCTTGATTTAGAAACGTTAGAAACGCGGGGACTCGATAATTTATCGAGTTTAACACTCGGACAACCCTATTCAGCCCATCCCAAAATTGACCCGAAAACGGGAGATATTTATAATTTTGGCATTTCAGCCGGACTCAATGCGTCTCTCAACCTTTATCAAAGTGATTCGACGGGAAAAATTGAGAAAAAAACCACATTTTCCCTACAAGGTTTGCCATTAATCCATGATTTCGTTATTGCAGGGCAATATTTAGTCTTTTTTGTCTCTCCTGTGCGCGTTAATTTGATGCCAGTGCTTTTAGGCTTTCTCAGTTTTAGTGAGGCGATGCAGTGGAAACCAGAATTAGGGACACAAGTTTTAATCTTTGATCGCCATACCCTCCTACCTGTTAGTCAATTTCAGGCTGAGGCTTGGTTTCAGTGGCACTATAGTAATGGAAGCGTCGATAGAGACGGCAATCTAGAGATTGAATTGGTTCGTTATCCTGACTTTCAAACGAATCAGAATTTAAAAGAAGTCGCCGCCGGAGAAATTCACACGTCGGCTAAAGGAATCTTAGTGCGAATTCGTCTCGATCCGAAAACTGCTAAGCTGATTGCCTCTGAACCGGTTTGCGATCGCGGTTGTGACTTTCCGGTGGTTCCTGCCCATCAAACGGGACAGCCTTGGCGATATACTTATCTGGCAGTGCATCGAGACGGCGCGGATCTCTCGGCTGAAATTTTTGGTGCGATCGCTCGTTATGATCGCCAAACAGGTAAGCTAGCGATGGCAGACATGGGAGAATCAAATTATCCTAGCGAACCGATTTTCGTCCCCAATGCACCTCATTCGGAACAGGGATGGGTTTTGACAGTAGTGTACGATGGCAGCAGCAACAGCAGTGAAGTCAGAATTTATGGTAGCGACAGGTTAGAAGCTGAACCCGTCTGTCGCTTAGGATTGCCGAGTATTATTCCTCCTGGTTTTCACGGAACTTGGCAGCAACAACATTTATAATATGAGACAAGATGAACCCCGATACATGATTAATAATTGTCAAAACTTCTTCTTTTGTTAGTACAATTGGACCATAGCGACAAAATAATATTGGCTCTTCCGGCATGGTGAGGGGAAATGTGTAGTACGATACAAATTCCTGAAAGATGGGTTACGACGGATTGATGATTTCAGGTTAAGTTTGAATGCTTATTGCCGTCTAACCCATCCTACGTCAATTAATAAGATTTTATTATCCCCAAGAGTACGGGAGAGCCGCAGAGAGAATCAAAACCATCAAATATTGGTTCAGCCAGGGTTGACTATGTTGAAACTAAGACTATCTTGAAAGCTCCAGGTGGGTTTATTGGAGCCTACAAGTTTACACTGAATCCCTATAGCGGCTGTAGTTTCGGATGTGACTACTGCTATGCTCGTTTCTTTGCTCAGACAATCGATGAGCAAAAAACCTGGGGCGAGTGGGTCAAGGTCAAAGAAAATGCTGTAGATCTTCTTCGCAGAGCACGTCGATCAAAATCTTTAGACAGACGACTGGAGGCTCTTCCGGCATAGTGAGGGAAAATGTGTACTAGGATACAAATCCCTGAAAGATGGGTTACGACGGATTGATAATTTCTAATTAAGTTTGAATGCTTACTGCCGTCTAACCCATCCTACACTAATCTATAAGATT
>JBGTNM010000110.1:0-7356 GCA_041743025.1 Microcystaceae cyanobacterium | reverse complement strand
GCTTCAACTGTACCCTTAGACAACGGGTATCGCGGTTGGTCAGAAAAACTCTGTCATTTTCAAAGAAATTAGAAAATCACATCGGGGCTATTTTGTATTTCATCCATCACTACAATGCATCCTTACCCCTTTAGGACTACCAAGTAATTTATATAATTGGATAACTTGCTTTTTTGGATTGGATTAGGCTATAATTAAATAAATATTCTGATCGCTCTGATCGCGTTGATTTGTCATCATGACTGAAATAGCAACGGCTCTCGATTTATCCCCTCAACAGTGGCAATCTTACCATCAGGCTACAATCCCTCCCTATCAAGCAGACCTTGAACGATGGCGACGTGGCTGGCAACTGGCAAGAGTTTTAGCTAATTTATTACGTCAACAGTTTGGCGCAACACGAGTAGCCGTCTTTGGTTCTCTCAACTCTCCCGATTGGTTTGACGCTCACTCGGATCTTGACTTGGCTGTCTGGGGCATTCATCCCACACGGTTCTATCAGGCTGTAGCTGCGGTTACGGCTGTAACTGGAAGCATAATATTGCAGTAACTGAAACATTATGCTTCCAATACACTTTTGAAATCTTATGCTTCTAATTTTTAGGTTATTGACAAAATAGTACATATATATACGCTGACAAAAAGTGAGTTAGATTTATTTTTGTAGACGACGCTTGAACAACTAACTAATAGACTGTCATTTTATGAACTAAGCTATCAATATCTTCAGTTAAAAAATCAAGAAGAGAAATATTAAAATAAAATGTTATGCCTAGCAATCTTTCTAAAGTAGGGATTTGTTTTAGGCTGGAATAGCTTTGAAGTGATCTTTCACTAATATTAGTAACTTGTTGAAATGATGTTGCTCTGTAAAATTTTCCAACCGTCAAATCGTTAAATCTAAGGAATGCTCTCAACACGTCTGATAATCTTTGTTTTTCAATAGATTGGTTAAGTCGAGAACTAGCTACAATTAATTGACATAGGTTAGAGTTTATATATTTTTCCCAACTTGGATCTTTTTTCAAATCAAGGGATGTTTTAGAAGAGATTGATTGAGTTAATCCTAGCCAAGAATTACATTGGGGGCAATGACCAGTACGAATTTGCACCGTAAGAATTTCAAAAGAAGCATCACAGGCATGGCATTTATTAATCAAAAAAGAATTATGACGAGGACAAAGACTGACAAGATCAATAATCCATAGAAGTGGCAGATAGATTGGTTGTCCATTTTGCTGCCATTCTTCATAACACAGAGGACACCATTTCTGGTAATGTTCATGTAAGAAACTGAAATGAAAAACTTGTAACCATACTAATAAAGTCAAGGATTTTAAATCTCGATTGCCAGTCATTGACTCTAAAGTAGAAACGATTTGAGATACGAAAACCGAATCGTAAAAAATTTGCTTTTTAGTTTTGCGCCATTTCCTTTTTAGAATTACAGAAATCAAACACTGCAATGAGATGGAGTGTTTGTAAGAAAGACGATATAGATAACTGATAAGGCTCTCGCAATAGGGAGTACCGATGCTAATGGGTTCTACATAGTACAAAAGACTACGCTCTGGAATAAGAGGTGGGATAGTATCTAAAGTTGGATAAACTCTTAAATTTTTATCCTGCATTTTGCTTTACTCCTATAGCATCCCGTTTTGGCTTCCGTTGTCCTACACTTTGTTTACGCTTTTGAGATGGAGAACTTTCTACGGGTGATGGAAAAAGTTTAGACGTTTTTTGTTTTCGAGAAATTGGTTCAAGTCCCAATCCTAATTCATTTCTCAATAACTCAACTTGTCCTTCAATTTCAGCGTATGTTTTTTCGCCCTCTTTAATTCTTTTAAGAATATTCCGAGACTGACCAACCGATAGTTCTCGTCGCTTTAAATGTTGGTGAGTAATTGTCGAAGCTCCTTCAGCTAGTGCATCAGCTAGTGCATTTCTTGTCCAATTTTTAAGAATTCCAACACATCCTAAGCTACGTTCATATAAATATTCCCAAATGGAGAGCAAATCTGGCCTTTCAAGCAAAGGAAGTTGACCCTGAAAATTCCAGATCACGCTCTGCCAGATCTCTCTATCTTCAAGATATTGGGCATTATAGCGAGGAAGGTGAATGTAAACACTGCGTCGGCTCAGTTGTTCACCAATATCATGCAGGGTGAGTAGCTCATAAGTCCCTACTAAACCATGTAAAATTTCAGTTCGATTGGCAAGAGATTTGATGGCTTCTGGTACATCGGTTAATTTACGTCCACTAGCCACTGCCAAGGTATGATGAGCTTCATCAACGAGAAAAATCTTGGGTCGTCTGTGTTTTAAAGCTTGTTCTAATGCCCATCCCAACTCAGTTTCGATAATTTTGGATTGAATAACCAGTTCTCCTTCTTGGTTTTGGTAGACTCCCTGAACGCCATAATTGATCTTATGGTCAATCAATTCCTCTAACTCATGTAGCGCACGAAGAGAACGTTTGAGATGATCTTTAGCGTTGAACAAGCCCGACTGAGGTAGGATAGCTTCAACAATAGCGATAGGAATACGTCCTCGGTCAATCTCTAATTCGGATAGCAACTCACCAATAACCCATTTTTGGATCAATTTCACTAGCTTCGTTTTTCCAGCTCCAGTTGGGCCAACTACAAAGACTACGCGGGAATCTCCACACTCACGGATAATAGGTTTAACCATTTCAAAAGCATCATCAAGGTAGGGATGACCCATTGTGTAGTTGTCATAATAAGCCAGCCGTTGTGTTTTAGATGCTTGCAGTAGATGTAAGGGAAATAGGCGTTCATCATCCATCGTTAGTAACTTTTGAAAAGTTTAAGTTTGTTAAGGTTAATCGACTCACGGGAAACTTCCTCAGTCGGGTTCAGGACTTCTAATGAAACAACATCGATCACGACTTCTGAGGATTGGCTGTAGGGTTGAAGATTGGGTAACCCTCCATCAATGACACGAAAGACTTCTTTTAATTGGTCGTCTCGTAAGCGTTGTTCGAGTAAAGCTTCTTCGGACTCGATGCTGGCCAGAAACTGACCAAGCTGTTTTGCCCGAATTTTGTATTTTTTGGCGTGGTTTTGTTTCTGCTTGTTGAGTTGGGCTGTAGCTAGTTGAATTTCCTTTTCAGAGCGTCCTTGGTAAAGGGCGTAATATTCGCTGATACACTGTACCCAATGACCTCGAACGTAGGCGTAAGCAATGCCAGCGTTAAAGGGTTCATACCGAACGTCAACTAGGGTATTTTCAATTTCTGGGTCACGAAAAGCGGTTGACCAGTAGTATTTATATTCGATTTTGATTCCTTTCCCTGGCTGTACTTTGGCGCATCCCCTGTCAGTCGTGGGTAAAGTCAGAATGCGGAAGTTGTCATCATAGGGAAGGCGGCGATCGTCACGACTTCCAAACTGACTAACGTTAAGAGTAAACGCTTCACGAGGGCTTTGACCTTCTAGAGCCGGGTGTTCAATCGTGTCATAAACCTCATAAGCCCATTCACCCAGATACAGATAAAATAGTCCTAACGTCCACAGGGAAAGGTTTTTTGGGTTGACCGATTTCGTCATCAAGCGAACTTTCTTGGTGATTTGGGTATTTCCTGCAAGGTTGTGGACTAATTCAGTGTTAGTCGTACCGAATAGACGCTCACAGACCCCACTGAAACGAGCTTTGGCCGGTGGACGGTGTTTGAGAGTGCATTCAAATAGAGCTAGAAGGGTTTCAAAATAAGTGCTGTGGAATTCTTTACCATTATCACTAACAATGACTTGAGGTAATCTTCCGTATCGTTGTACGCAGATTCGCAGTACCATCATGCAAGAACGATAAGAAGGCGAGTCGAAAGTGAGGTAGATAGCTAGAATTCTTCGACTGAAAGCATCCATGAGAAGGGTAAGCCAAGGCCTGCCTAGACTCTTACCTGTTTTAGAACAACGGAGGTCTATATCTAATTCGGTATGATCAATGTGAGCTAGGTGTAGTGGGAAGTCGCCATGACGAGGAATTGTAAGTTTCAATTCCCAGTAAAAAGATTCCTTAGCATATGCAGCACGAGAACCTTCACGCTTTAGGGTTTGCTCGTATCCTGACCGTTTTTTAATTTCGTTGCTCAAGGTTTTGTAACTGGGAATTTGGTCATCGCACAGACCCGCCTTAGCGCAGTAATCCACAAAATCGTTATATACGGCTTGTTTGCGCTTCTGCTTCTTAGTTTCGTAGTCTTCCTCGATGAATTTCTCGATCAGTTCAAGGAGGATAGGTGGTAGTTTACGAGTGCGATTTCCTTTGTTATGGTCAAAATACAACAGTCCTAGATAACCATAACCGCATTGCTGTTGAGCTTGCCGATAGGCAGATAACCAATTGTATAGAGAGCGTTTTTGAGGGATGTTCGCTGGAATGGCTTGACCGTTAAGATAGAGCTGAAGAAGATGATATCGTTGGTTCGCTTTCTTTAAATCTTCTTCACTTGCTTTTAGATATAAATTTATTAACTCTGAAGTGAGTTGATGTTCTGAATTAGATGTGAGGCTTGTTATTTTTCCTTGGCGTACTAAAGTATCGAATGCTAAGAGCGAAAATTCAATGGTTTGCTGTTCTTGCGTTTGTAGCAGGATATTAGATTCACCAACAAGCATTATGGTTAAAGGCTTATTATTGTAAGAAACCAGTGTTCCTGTACTGAGGTTAATCACAGGAGAAGTAGTTGTATTGGCTGAAGTTTGGGAATGAACAATGGCGTTGTAAGCTGAAGCCATAATTTGGTTGGGAAAGATGAAACAGTTTTTAGGTTCTACTAGAAGAGAAACGGCTAAATCAACGTAGATTATTTCTTGCGTGATGAGGTAGTAAATGTCGTCGGATTTAATTCCTTCGGCATGATGGAGAAGATACGCTAGAGAAATTCCGGGTTGGGCTGAGATTAAAGAGGTGAGGATATTAGAAGCTGATTGGGAAATAGGAATCTCATCAACTCGGTAGTAATCCTCCAAAAATTCTAGATTTCGTTGTAGTGTCCAGTTAATCTCAGCATCTGACCAAAGGCGAAAACTTCCCCCTAAAGCGATCGCATATTCTTCAGCAGGAGGACTATGCCAGTGATTATCTTCACTCAAGAAATAGCGATTTGGTCTATCTTGAGCAAGTTTTTGCCAATGCTGTTCGGTTTTACACTCAATCCACTTGAAGCTATTAGTATGGATGACAAAGAAATCAGGGGTGATGTAGAAGCCCAGATTGCGTCCTGATTCTGACTGGTAGTTGATTTTAAAGGGGGGCGGTTGGTCGTAATACTCTAGGATATCTTCATCGTGTTCGAGTTGGTAAATGCAGGGGAGTTCGACCTTATGTGACTCAAATTGCATGGTCAGTCCCATCTTGCGACTTGGATAGCGACCTGACACACTCTTTTTGCCACCACCCACACGGCGAGAGGGTTCGGAGGTACGGATGGTCTGAATCTCCCGTCTGGCATTCTCTGAGAGTTTTAGGTGCTGACACCATTGGTCAAAGTCGCTATCAGTGAGCATAGTAAGTCAGTAAGTTATCAATGTTTTGTATCTTCTAGCGGGTTAGGGTCGTTACCGTAACTATTCTTGTTGCGGATCTTGTGATCCTTACTGTGAATAATGACCTCTGATTGCTGTTTATTAGCGATTTCGGTCACTTTTCGATGGTTTTTTTTCAAGTCGAGAAAATATGAGCCGCTTTATCTGCTTTGACCTGTTATCCATCGGGATGAGGAGTAACATACTGATTTTCGCCTTCAGTCATAACTTTCCCAATATTTTTAAACTAATACGATGTTTTATTTATAAAAGGTTTTTTTATCGAATGAACATTAAATTTTTTTTAAAATGCACTGGTAGATAAATTGAGTGAAGCTACCAAGTAGTTTTGTGTATTAAGATGCGGAATATAAACCCAAAAAGAAATACTGTTCATCACTTTTCGATTAAATTTTGTAAACTTTTACGCTAAATCTATGCTTTTTTTCTGGACTCACTGAAGAGTTATGCTTCCAATCTGGATTTTTTGCAATATTATGCTTCCAATATGCCGCAAACTAGAATAGTACCCAAACGTAAAAATAAGTATTTAAGACGCTTTTACTGCAATATTATGCTTCCAATCACTGAAACCTTATCCTTCCAGTCTCAGACGATCGCCCCAATCTTCGGCTTGGCTGCTGGTAGGACTGCATCTGACTGAAGGCTAACCCACAATCCTCACAGCGATCGCAATCCCACAACGCCGGAATCCGAAATCCCGTTCCGCACACTGAACAAGCCGATAATAACCGTAGAGCATGGCGATCGCACACTCTCTTGTCAACTCTCTGCCATGCCGCCCGATGTACAGGCGTTTCGGCATAACACGCCCCACATAAGCGAGTTGGCAAATGTAGACGAGTCGGTGGCAACATCTTTGCTAGTTGTCTTGGCTCAACCTCCACCAGAAAAGATAAGGCAATCAGTTGAAGCTCAGTCGGATTACGTCGCCTTGAGGGAGCTTCCCATGCTTGTACCCACTCGACCCGTACTCCCAAGTGTTGGGCTAAGGCTTGATGACTCAAGTTATTGGCGCGGCGAAATCTTCCTAGATAATGTCCCAGACTTTCCCCCTCCTCTACCTTGACTCGAAATACCCAGCCTTCAGCCTCCATCATTTGTACTCTCCCGCTACTTGGCTCAATAGCGACATCTCAATGCGTGATTGCCCCGCCTGCAAAGCTTGTCGTGCTGCATTTCGGAGGATCTCGTCGAGGGCTCCCAAGTAACCACGGGTTGAAGCTCCTAAAATCTTCTGCATTCCAGGGCTGGTCAGGTTCGAGGCTTGGGGCATTTTCAGCACATATTCTTCCCAGATTGCTGTCGTGTCCTCTAACGCTTGACTATCGAAACGATGAAAGCGATGACACGCCATAAAACGGTTATGGACTTGCTCATCTCGACGCACTACGGCATCCAGGCGGTCGGTTCCCACCAACACCACTGCTATGCCAAGTAAGTCAAATAGATCGCGGATTTCCGAGAAGGTTTTTGAGCGTAGGCGATGGGCTTCATCTAGGATAATCATCTCAACCTGACAGATTTTGAGCAGGCGATAGACTCGTTCTCTTAGTTCTGCGATCGTTCCTCTTGTGATGCGGTATTTTAAGTCTTCCAATAAGCCAACGAACAATTCTCGCTGTCCCGTTTCTGTGGTGGCGTGCCAGTAAATAACAGGGACAATCGGCGCATCTCCATTGGGTTGCAGGGGTGAATGCTTGAGCCGATAAGCATCACAAGCAAATGTTTTCCCAGTCCGTGAGTCCCCAATCACCCGACAAGCCTGCCGACATGATCGTTT
>JBGTNM010000109.1:0-44688 GCA_041743025.1 Microcystaceae cyanobacterium | reverse complement strand
CCTATGGAATATTCTGCAAATTCAGTAGTGCAGGATAATAGAGAGGGTGGTTTAAAAACAGACTACGTTCTCGTTCTTACAAAAGAAGAGATTAATACTAATTCACAGCACAGGTTGGATGAAATACCAGGCTGGTCAACTTCAATATCTGAAATGGCTTCAGCATCTTGACTTGAAATGAAAAGCTTTAAGCACTTATTATGAAAGACTTTGCTTATTGGAAAAGATTACATGACGGCAATGATCTGGCAGAATTTAACACGGACTCTGCTGGTCAACTATGGCTAAAAACAAAATCAATTATAAGAAGAGAACTGATTTCGGAGTTTATTGAAAAATACTCGTTGAACTTAACTGCTAATAGTTTGAGTGGGCAGTTTGAGGAGTTATTTCTACTTTTGCAAGTTAATCTAGCTCAGTCTCATCAGAAATTAGATATTTATATTAAAGAGAAAAACGCGCAACTATTGAAAGGCTTAAATCAAGAAGCTTTGGTTTCTGAGTTATATAAATTGAAAACGTTTGAATGGGGAGGCGATTATCAAAATTCTTTAGATAAATACCTGGTAACTCATTATGTGAAAGCAATTACATCTTATGACGTATTAATATCTAAGTTCGAGAAGGAGATCAATCGCGCTGTTCAAGGATATGTATTGAATAGCTGGTATAACCATTGGTCTAGTATTTTAATTGAACATCTATTTAAATCCCATCCATCCGTTTTACCTACTGTTGGGCAAATCAAGAGTGTAGATTTCTTCATTCAAAATCTACCTTTTGATTTGAAGGTTACATATTTTCCCGCAGAATATTTAAAGCTGAAGAGAAGGGAGAAAGGCTTCCCTGTCGAACTCACCTTCTTAAAACGGAAAGCGAGAGAGCTTTCAATCAACTTTGATGGAACGGCAAAACCGTCCGATATATATTACGAAATAACTGAAAAGCTAAAAGATAGAAACGATCAGGTATCTCTAGCTATTCTAGATCAATTGAAGTCTGAAAACATAGCAATTGTTAACGAAGCTCAACAAAATCCAAAAGCTTTAGTTAAGTGGTTGTATGAGAATCAAGGAGAAATGCGTTTTGGCTCAGAAAATCGCTTATTCCTTGTACTAATTGATACGAGTGATTTCTCAAGTTCTTGGAAACTTAAAAGAAACCTAGATCTCTTAACCCCAACAATAAACTCTTTTCTTAATGCTTTTAACTTAAAGCTAATATCAGATCTAACAGTAAATTTTAATTACCCTGGTAAACCACAAACATTTAGTGCATTAGCAGATATCATTTTTGTTGTAAAATAAATATTTTGCTACTAGGAACTGTTTCTAATTGTCCGCATTGGTTCCCGTCATGTGCGTCGATTCGGTGCAAGAACGAAGCGATCAATATGATTACCGGCATCATCAATTAGAAAATCAATCTTATTTTGCCAAGGAAACGACAGTCGCGATCGCTTGCTCTAAACTATCTGTCCAGTCAATCGGCAGACCGGTCAGTGGTTCAGTGATAGGGTCTAGATTGCCACTAACTAAGCGAATCACTAACGCCGGAGAAAAGGCACTCACTGGGGGACGAGCGCGACTGCGTTTAGAAGACTTTCGCCCCGATGAACTCGCGGCTGTTGCTCTCGGCAAGCGGTCTTCGCTGTGTTGCTTGAGTAAAGACTGACGGTGATTGACCACGACTTGGGCGACGGCTTCCGACATTTCTGCCTCAGCGATAATATTAACGAGGATCGACTTGAGATGGGGGCAATCAATAATTGCTGTTAAAGATTGCAATAGCTGTTCGGCAAATATAGAGGCGTTAGGGTGATTTTCTACTACAATACCGCAGACATTGTGATAGTTTTCTTGAACCAACAGATCCCAAGCACTCAAGATTAACCCGACACTATTGCTAACAATGACGGTGTTCGTGGTGGGTTCGAGTTTGCCAATCCAGTGCGCTCTGTCCGGCAGTTGAGCGTCTTTGGTCATCGTAAAAGTCAGTAAATCTGGGTGGCGAGCGATCGCGGCATCGTTGACGGTAATTTTCCCGTCTAAAGCCATGATTTCTCCCTCTGCACCTACCGCTAGCGGGTTAATTTCGATCAAATCCAAATCTTTTTCGGCAAACAACTGGTACATTTTTTCAATAATGGCACTAACTGACAGAATTAATTTCCCTTGCAGTCCCATCTTGAGTGCTAAGTGACGAGCCTGAAACGGCGAAAACTCCTCCTCTAGCACCACTCTTTTAATGTGCTTGAGCAGTGTTTCCACCTCCATCCCCCCTTTAGCCGACCCCAATAACACCGGACGTTGTAGTTGATAATCGAGTAACACCGCCAGAAAAAATTCCTCCTGGGTGTTGTAGCGAGCTTCCGCCAGGATGACTTCAGGGTACTCTCCTAAAATGGGCAAATTAAAAATCGATTGGGCTGCCGCGATCGCGTCGATGGTATTTTCGACAAAGCGAATCCCGCCAGCGCGTCCCCGTCCGCCGGCACGTACCTGAGACTTCAACACAACTGGATAGGGAATTTGTAGCCGTTTCAACTCGCTGGGATTGGCAATCGGTTGAGAGCGCAGGATGGGAATGCCGACTTGATGGAACAGTTCTTTGGCTTGATATTCGAGTAAATCCATATATCAATGAGCAATGACCCATTATTAATTATCAATTGATAATTGCTAATTGAGTCTAGCGCACTTGTTTGAGGCTTTCGACTTTATCGGTAAACAATTCTGTAAATAAGCTCAAAACGGTGCGGTTTTCCCGCACTTTGATATTGACGCTGATAGACATACCCGATTGTAACGTCATTTCTTGCCCGTTAACATCTAAAAACTGTTGATCTAATTGAATTTTGGCAGGAAAACGATAAAAACGATTAATTTCATCGGGCGGCAGGGCATCCGAGCCAATGGATTTAACTTGGCCTTTGATATCGCCAAACTCGCTAAAGGGAAATGAATCGAGCCGCACGTCAGCTTTTTGTCCGACGCGAACGAAGCCAATATCTTCATTGGTAATGTCTACTTCTGCCACAAAAAGGTCATCGGGAACAATTTTGAGCATCGGTTCGGACTGACTGGGGGGGGGAACGTAGCCTGGGGTTGCTTTCAAGTCAAAAATCGTGCCGTTGACGGGAGATTTAATAGCTTGATACTTTAAAGTCACTTGAGCGCGGCTAATTTGGCTGTCTAATTCAGAAACGCGCTTGTCATTGTCTACGAGAATTTTGGTCAGTTGGCTGTCAATTTCGGCGAGGCGCTTTTTGTTGTCAGCAAGGCGATCGCTTACTTCTTTTTCGCTAATATCAACTGTATTAGTCATTTGTGCGTGTGCGCGAGCAATCACTAGCTCTAGCCGATTGACTTCCTGTTGCAGGCGTTGAATTTCGGCTTGCCGATTTTCGACTTGTTGCTGTTGTTTGTCGTGTTCGATCTTGCCGTTACCTTCTTGTTCAACAATTTGCTTGACGCGATCAAGAATCGATTGTCGCTGGCGCTCGACTTGCAGCCGCGCTAGAGCACCTTCTTCTAATAAAGGTTCCACGTCATTGAAAATACTCTGTTCGATGGCTAGTCCTTTGGTGGCTTTATCCATTGCTTGCTCGTTACGCGCTTTGATGGTGGCGAGTACCTGTCGATCAGCGAGCAGTTGCGTTCGAGCGTCGGCTAGTTGAATTTGCGCTTGTCGCAGTTGCCGTTGCTGTTGTTCCATCTCTAAGCGAGCAGCCATTTCCCGCGAGAATAATTCTGCCTGAGCGCTTTGCAGTCTGGCTACTTGGTCGAGGGGCAATTGAGACCCCGGTACGCTATTACCCAATTGAAGTTGATAGAGTTGATTTTCAGCCATTAGAGCCGTGCGGTTACGAGCCAGTGCGGCAACTTCTCTGGGTATTTTGAGTTGGATGATCGCCCGTTCGACTTGCGTTGGATCGAGGGGGTGCTGCATCAGCGAGCGATAGAATTGATTTTCCTGGTTTAGAGCTTGTTTAACTTTTTGCAGAGAGGTCAACTCGGCTGCCGTCGCTGTCGAGTCGAGCGTCAGCAAGACTTGGCCTTTTTTCACGCGATCGCCATCTTCAACATAGACTTCTTTGACGACTCCATCGACGGGGGACTGAATTTCCTTGACCGTTCCTTGGGGTTTAAGCTGACCTTTGGCCAGAACAACTTGCTCAATGCTCGCGATTGCTGCCCAAATTAGAGAGGCGGTCGTTACGCCAACAATTGTCCAGACCACCCCTCGTGACCAACTAGGGGACTGGCGAAGGATGACAGCTTGATCGGACGTAATGGGAGACAAGAAGCCGAGTCCTGACTCGCGGTTTTCGTTGGTTTTGACCGCCGCCGTTTTCCCATTTTGGGCGGTGCGTGTTAGCTCGTCACTGGTTTGTGTGTGTCCGTTCGTTTGATTCATTTGTCTAGTCCCTTTTGAGTCGATTGTCCTGGGCAAACCATTACTGTTAAGCCTATGCTATCCCTAACTTTCCCCATCTCAGCGAAAAAGCAACTAAATGATACCTTCAAAACCCTACTCCCAAATTCCGATACAAGATTGTGATGAACCGCTTGTTGCCATTTCCCTGGAAAAATTTGCGGTTTTGCAGCCTCATCCCTACGAAAAATTGGGTGCCAATTATGACGGGAAATCTCCTTACTGCCTGCGCCAAGGGGTACTCAATGCTTTATTAGAGGCGCAAAATTATTTGCAGCAAACGCAGCCGCGCTGGAAGATGCAAATTTTTGATGCCTATCGACCGATCGCCGTGCAGCAGTTTATGGTCGATTATACCTTTGCTAGCCTGCTGGCAGAACAGTCATTAAGCCGCGAAGCACTTTCTATCGAGCAATCTGAGGCAATTTATCAAAAAGTCTATCACATTTGGGCTATTCCCAGTCGCGATCGCGCTACGCCACCGCCTCACAGTACAGGTGCGGCGGTCGATCTTACCCTCGTCGATGAAACAGGCAATCCTCTCGATATGGGAGGCGAGATTGACGAACTCTCAGCGCGATCGCATCCCGATTACTATGCCGACCGTAGCGACTCTCAGTCCCAACAATACCACGCTCGACGACAATTGCTGGACGAAATGATGCAAAAAGCGGGTTTTTACCGCCATCCGGGGGAATGGTGGCACTTTTCTTGGGGCGATCAGATGTGGGCCTGGCAATACAATTTAGACCATCCCCACCAGCAGGCGATCGCTCGTTACGGACGAGTAGAATAGGGTAGTATTTGTTCACTGATAACTGATTTAGGAGGCAGCTTGGTAGCGAAACATCTCTTGCAGCACCAATGCCGGATCGACGTAATCCCGACCGAACATCAGGCCCCAATGTAGATGCGGCCCAGTCGTGCGTCCGGTCATACCGACTCTGCCAATTCTCGCTCCTACCGGAATTTCTTGTCCTTTTTGCAGGATAATGCCGCCGTTTCGGTCAATTAAATAAATTGCGCGATCAATTTTTTCGACCGACCCCATCAGATGACAGTAAATGTGCTTCCACTGTCCTGATTGAATGGTGACTAGCGTCCCGCAAGCGGTATGGTCGGAGAGATCGACAACTCGACCTGTCCACCAGCTTCGCACGTAACTCCCCAAAGGTGCGGCCATGTCTAGTCCACGATGGAATTGATACTGTCCCGTCACGGGATTGTTCCGATAGCCATAGCCAGAAGTATAAGCCTGAAAATTCTCCACCGGAAAGGAGGCATACTGCCAAGCATTAGTAGAGGCGGCGGCAGGAAAGTACTGCGTCTGCGAGGAGGATAGGTTGAAGGGGTTAATCCCTAAACAGAAGGATAAAGTAGCTAAAGCCAGAAAAAACAGCTTAAAACGCCGCAAACGAACGACGATTAACTTCCGCCGCCAAGATTTTATCAGTTTGATCATGACACTCTCACACCGCAATCAATCACGTACATTAAATAATTTATTAACTTTATCTATCTTGTAACCTATTGTAGTGGACTGACCCAGCTAAAATTAGATGTGGATTAGCTTAGCTCACTGGGGAAAAAATAGCGAGCAAGATGCTCGCACACCCATTAATTTAACGCACCGTTTTAGACGTGTCAGTCTAGTAGGGATTCGGTCAGTCGTTGTGGGGTCGCGATCGCCATGTCTAAAGACTTTAATCAAGAGAAAGAAACGGATTTTTTAGAGCGCCTCCGACCTCAATTAGGGGAACTGGTCGCTAAGGCAACAGGCGGAACTGATGAACCGTTGGTCGTTGAAATGCTCCTAGAAGCCTGCTACTTTTTGGAAGTTAGTTCAGCAAAGGCGGCTCCTTTAATGGCTCTCGAACAAGACGTTTATACTCAGACGGGAACTTACCATTTGTTAGTGCGGCGACTCAGCAGCAGTCTTCCCGTCGGTAAGTTTCAAATTTTAATCAACCGCGAGTTGGCTTCCGGTTTAGTTCATTAAAAAGATTCGTCGTGTTCGGAAAAGACGCGATGGGGAACCCCATGAGCGATTAGTTCGATGGGACACTGGTAAGTTTGCTCAATCGCTTCGGCTGTCAAGTGCTTGTCTCCATGATAGTACAGGCGGCGGTTGAGACAGCCTACCGTCTTGACGTAAGTTGAAATTGCGCCCATATCGTGAGAAATCATTAAAATGGTGATGAATTGATTTAATTCTCGCAGTAATTCATAAATACTTGCCTGAACCCTAGTATCAATATTCGCCGTTGGTTCGTCGAGGAGGAGAATACGCGGTTCTGAAGCTAAGGCGCGAGCAATGTAAACGCGCTGTCGCTGTCCCCCAGAGAGTTCCCCAATCGGGCGATCGCTCATCTCCTCCATTCCCACTTGTTCGAGGACTTGCCGGACAATAGCCTCGTCTTGGGCATTGTAGCGTTGTAGTAGGCGACGTTTGCCTAAGCGTCCCATCCGCACCACATCGGCGACTCGCACCGGAAAATCGCGGTCAAACTCCAGTACTTGCGGCACGTAACCAACATAACGCCGTCCTTTGGCAACCGGATAGCCCAAAATCGCTATTTCCCCCTGTTGTGGCGCAATTAACCCCAATAACACCTTCAATAGAGTTGTTTTTCCACCGCCATTGGGGCCGATTAACCCGATAAAATCACCCTCATTGACGGTTAGATTAATATCTTCTAAAACGGGTGTTTGTGGATAACCCGCCCAAACATGACGCAGTGCGATCGCTTCAATCATGGTTCTTTGGCGAAGGTTTGAGACGCTTCGAGCAGATTTTCTGACCAATCAGGCGACATAGTAGAGATTAATCTCACTTCGCCGTTAATTTCTTTAGCGATCGCTTCTGCCGAACGAGTGCTAAATTCAGGTTGAGCAAAGATAACTTTAATCTTTTCTTTTTTGGCTTCTGCTATCAATGTTCCCAATTCTGCCGCGCTGGGTTCTTGTCCCTCTACTTCAATGGGAATTTGCTGCAAATTGTAGTCGCGAGCAAAGTACCCCCAAGCAGGATGGAAGACAATAAACTTGCGATTCTTAATTCCAGCTAAGTTTTCTTGGATTTGGCGGTCAAGTTGCTCAATTTCAGCTAAAAATAAATCGAGATTGGCTTTGTATTCATTTTGGTAAGCAGGATCGACCTTGACGAGTCCATCATAAATATTTTGGGCTTGAATCTTGACTAAGCGGGGAGAAAGCCAAATATGAGGGTCTAAGGTTTTCTCATGGTGTTCTGGTTCGCTGTTAGCCGCTTTTTCTTTCTCATGCTCGTGTTCTTCCCCCCGGATGCGTTGGATGCCGCGATCTGAAGCAATGATCGTCATTTGAGGATTAGCGGCTTTGAATTTGTCCTGCCAAGCTTGCTCAAAGGGAACGCCAATGGTGATGTAAGCTTCTGCAACACTTAATGCCTGTAATTGCTGGGGTTTCGGTTCGTAGATGTGGGGTTCAACGCCTGGTTCAACCATCACATTGACCTTAACGCGATCGCCGCCAATTTTCTTGACAAAATAGGCTTGGGGCAAAATGCTGACAGTGATATCTAACGCTTCTTCCGCAGACGTTGAGGCAGAATTCGTCTTTTGAGAACTGCACCCTCCTATTAAAACCGTCATGCCTAATAATAAAGCGATCGCCCTTTGAGACAGTCGATAGCTCACCCTTTTTCTCCTTAGCTGCAAATCTCCCTAACATAAAGCATTGTACCTCATTTTGAGAATAAGAATCATTTCTTTTTTACCCATTAGATAATAAAAATCTTGTCATCCTCTAATCCTGATCCGATTCCTTGATAAGATAAAAAAGCTTAAAACCCGTTTGGAAAATTGCTCTTGCTCTCTCTTGGTGTCAACATCGATCATGTAGCAACCATCCGTCAAGCTCGGCGTACTGTAGAACCCGACCCCATTGCGGCGGCGGTATTGGCAGAATTAGGCGGTGCTGATGGCATTACGGCTCATTTAAGGGAAGATCGCCGACACATTCAAGAGCGAGACGTGCATCTGTTACGCCAAACCGTTCGTACTCATTTAAACCTAGAGATGGCTGCAACCGAAGAAATGGTTGCCATTGCTCTCGATCTCAAACCCGATTACGTGACACTCGTTCCCGAACGGCGCGAAGAAGTCACCACCGAAGGGGGTTTGGATGTGGTTGGGGCAAAAGAACGGCTGAGGGAAGTGTGCGATCGCTTGCAAAGTGCGAGCATTCCAGTAAGTCTATTTATTGATGCAGATTTAGATCAAATTCAAGTAGCTGCTACGATTGAAGCACAGTTTATCGAACTGCACACGGGTAAGTATGCCGATGCTACCACCGAAACCCACCGCCATCTAGAATTAGAGCGATTACGACAAGGTTGCGAGCAGGCGTTAGCCTTGGGTTTGCGCGTCAATGCTGGACACGGATTAACTTACGCGAACGTCTATCCTGTGGCTGGTTTACCGGGTATCGAAGAACTCAACATCGGGCATACAATCGTCAGTCGAGCCGTTTTGGTGGGCATGGAACGAGCAGTACGCGAAATGAAGCAAGCCATGCGGGGAGAATAACCCTGATAATAGGTAATTGGTAATGGGTAATGGGGAATTGATATGACAACTTACTACTACGTTTTAGCTAGCCAACACTTTTTATTGCAAGAAGAACCCATAGAAGAAGTTCTGCGGGAGAGAAAGCGAGATTATCAGGAGAAAGAGCGGGAAATTGACTTTTGGCTAGTCAAACAGCCCGCATTTTTAGAAGCCCCAGAGATGGCAGAGGTTAAAGCACAATGTCCCCCCAGGAACGCCGCGATTATTTCCACGAATGCCCAGTTTATTACCTGGCTGAAGCTGCGGTTGGAATACGTCTTAACGGGCGAATTTCAGGCTCCCTCTGACACTATTCCCGATCCGAAAGCATCTCTAGAAGTCGTCTCCTGACCTTTTTTGAATTCAAAATTCTTCTTCCTTATTTTGAACTTTGAATTTTAAATTTTGAATTGGAGCGAAGCGACTTTATGATTAATAACTGTCAAGCTATTGGGAAAAAGAAAATGGGACTATTTTTTGAAGTCTTGCAAGCCATCAATAATCCTAACCAACAGGCGAGTACAGGGGAACTCAGTAACGTGGTGAATTCTGTTGAAGAATTAGCCCACAGACAGGGCATCGATCCCTCCACCATGCAGTCGGTCATGTCAGCAATAGGAGAAGTGCTTCGTCCTACCCTCCAACAGCAGCGAGTTGCTAGCGGTGCGCCCGATCTCGGCAATCTAGTCGGACAATTAACGAGCGGTGGCATGGGAGAAACCGCCCTCTCGTCCTTGCTATCTCCTCAAATGATAGAAGCCGTGTCTCAAAAAACGGGTTTAAATGCTAGCACTTTGCAAGGAATGCTGCCCGCTCTCCTTCCCAGTGTCCTAAGCTTGCTCAGAATGGGCGAGACTCAACCGGGGATTCCGAGGGGCAATCCTTTACTCAATTCTTTTTTAGACGGCGATCGCGATGGAGATGTCGATCTCGGCGATATCTATCAATTTGCTCGTCGCTTTCTCAATTCTCCCCGTCCGAATTAAGCGCAAGAGACGCGCTCAGATCGCGTCTCTCTAAAAAGTAGGGTTTACTCAATAGCAGATAAATCAGCCGGAATCTGCATAGGAGAAGATCGCGCCAGAGAAAGCCAATGGCCTTGCGAGGTATAATAGCCGATTTCGGCAGCGTAATCGCGATCGCTCTGATGGATGGGAACAGTCTTGTCAGTGTCGGTTTCCTGACAATCATAGTCCCAAGCGCTGTCGGGTTGCCCGTCCCAATTGGCATCAGTTAGGTCGTAGATACGCAGTACCAGCCTTTCCCCGCCCTGATAGCGTACGGCAGCTTTGTCGGCTTCAGCAATTTCCCAATAGACGTAAGCTTCTTGAGGTGTACGAGGAGCGAGGATAATGCGACTCGGCCCGCCTGGGGGCGGAGTAACCTCTGTCAAAGTCGGTGTAGCTGAAACGTTTGAGGGAGCGGACGGCAAGTAAATGGGGGACGATCGCGCCAGTGAAAGCCAACGGTTTTCCGGCGTGTAATAGCCCAATTCGGCACTATAATCGCGATCTCCGCGATGGATGGGAACGGTCTTGTCAGTGTCGGTTTCCTGACAATCATAGTCCCAAGTGCTGTCGGGTTGTCCATCCAAATTGGTATCGGTGATGTCGTGGATTCGCAGTACCAATCTTTCCCCACCTTGTGCGCGTAAGGCAGCTTTATCCGTTTCTGACACTTCCCAATAAGCGTGAGCTTCCTGCGGCGTGCGTGGTGTGAGAATGAGGCGGTTTGTCACTTCGTCTGTCGGAGGGCTAGGAATAAATGATTGGCCAGCAATGGCGGCAGCGTTTAAACCATCCCCATCAACCGGGGGGCAGGGAGGAACTCGCACGTGGGTAGAACGCGCTATCGACAGCCAACGATCATCTTGTGTAAGATAGCCTAGTTCGGCCAAGTAATCGCGATCGTCTACGGGAATGGGAACGTGCAAATCGGTGTCATTCTCGTTGCAGATAAACTGCTCCATCTGATGGGCATTCTGGCGATCAAGGTCGATATCAGTGACATCGTAGAGGCGCAAGGCCAGACGCTCTCCGCCTTGGGAGCGCAGTTGGGATTTGTGTTCGGCTGGGACTTCCCAATAAGCGTAAGCATCCCGGCAATTGCGCGGCGTGAGAATGAGGCGGCTCTCAGGAGCGATACTAATGGGAGGAACCACTGGAGGGGCGGCAACCGGGGGAGCGCTGCGAACGATTAATTCTTCTGTCGGTTCACTTGGGCGGTTTTTGTTCCACCACCACAGCAGTCCGCCCAGAAGGGGGAGGAGCAACCAGCCCAACCATCTCGGAAAACCGCCGCCCGTCGTTTCAGGAGGTGCAGTTTCAAGAGGAGGGGGGACGAGGGCAGTCGTTTCTTGAGGAATGGGGGCTGGCGATTCTGGTAGGACAGTGGTAAATCCTGATCTTCTGGCATCTTCAATGGCTTGCTCATTGCCTTTGTCCGTCGCATACCCTAGAAACGCCTGCACCGCCGGACTGGGTGCGGGCCCTTTGTAAACGTAATACAGGGGTTGAGAGAAGGGATAGCGCGGATCGCTGGGAAGTGTATCGTGCATTGGTAGCACTTTGACTTGGGGATTGCTCACCACTTGATCGGCTATGGCGTAACCAATGCCGTCATTGCCCAATTCAGTGATAACTAAGGCTGTGTCATCTTCAGCGACTGGCGTGGCGTTGTCTCCCGTTTGCAAAGGTGCATTCTGAAATACGGGGTAATCATTAAAGGCTTGACGGGTATCACTCGTTGGCGGGCGATCAATCACGCGAATCGGCCCCGCCGTCCCACCGACTGCTGCCCAATCTTTAATTTCTCCTCGGAAAATCTGAGCAAATTGCTCGATTGTCAAGCTGTTAGCAAAGGAATTGGCGGGACTGACAATGATGGCGATTTTATGGCGAGTGACGGGCACTTGCATCAATCCTTGCGCTTTTTCTTCGGCACTTAGGGGGCGACCAACGGCGGCGAGATCGCTGAAACCCGCTTGAACCGATTGAATGGCGGCTTCGGTTTCTGCTTCAGTGATGTCAACGCTACTCCCTGTGTATTTTTGCTCGAAATTCTGTTCGAGGGTGTTGGCGATCGCTTTCATGCTGTCGGTGCTTTGTACGCGCACCGTGGTTCCTGCGGGAACGGTTTGAGGTAGGGTAAATGAGGGCGCAGCATTGGGTGATTGGGCAAGAATCCAATGGGAAATTTTACCTGCGGCAGGTAATTCGGGAGAGAGCGTTAGCGCCATTGACAAGGCTAACGTGGCAAAAGAAATCTCTTTTTGGGTAAACATAATTTTTATAGGAAAAGGACGGGAACACGAAAACCGCCCGCTTTCAAGTGGTGGATAAAGCGCAACTCGGCTTTTTTAAGAACCGCGCTCTGCTACAGTAAATGTTAGCAGGAAAGGGGGTTAAACCTGCTTTAACAACACAGTAGTCCCTTTTAAAGAGTATTGATGCCGCGTCTTCAGCAGCAACTTCCCACATCAGAGAGACGATTTGATGATTGAAGCCAAGAGAGAGTACCTTGGCTTACCGTGTTGAATACTGGCCAGTGCTTTGGTACACTGAAAAAAATCACACGACGACTTATTCATGTCATTTGTTTGGTATGGGAACAGAATATGTTCTAATTGCCAACTGTACGTGTTCATTTTTACTTTCTAGAAGATTAATGTCTACTTCAATTGATCGAACGCTGGGAGCTTCTGCTCTCCATCTATAGTTTCCAGGTCTTAAACACTCAACTGTAGCCTTGTCATAAACGTTGAGGTGGACTTCTTCTACTGGTGCAGAAGATCTGCTGTCTAGTAAAAATAATTTTACATAAACATCTAAGTTAGCTTTATTTTCAAAAGTTATGCTTGAATAACCACTTTGTTGACATATTTGGCGGCGCTTTTGTTCAGCCTCTTGTTGTAATTCTTGATTTGTATCTGAGTTAACAGCCTTAGTGAAATTTGCAATTGCTTTCTCATAATTTCCCTGCTGATCGTAAATTAATCCCAAAATATAGTAAGACTCAATAAAATCGGGGTTCAGATTGATCGCTTTATTGAGATCTGCGATTGCCCGATCGTTATTCTCTTGGTCAGTATAAACTTTTGCACGAAGCGTATATGCCTCTGCATAATCAGGGTTTAATTGAATTGCTTTATTTAGGCTTGCAATTGCTTGACTGTAGTTTTGCTGGTTGAAATAAAGTTTTCCTTGATTGTAATAGACTTCAGTAGAATTTGGATTGAGTTCAAGTGCTTTGCTAAAATACTTAATTGCCTGAGCATATTCTCTCTCATTAAGAAACTTTTGTCCTAACTTAAGATAGGCTTCAGCAAGGCTTGATTTAAGGTGGAGTTCAACATCTGGTTTAAGTTCAATAGCTTTGCTAAAATCCTCAATTGCTTCTGCATATTCTCCAGTATTTAGATTGTTTTCTCCTAGCTTAGAGTAAGCTTCAGTAAGTATTGGTATAAGATAGGTTGGATGGTCAGGATCAAGCTTAATTATTTTATTAAAGTTAGCTATTGCTTCACCAAAATTATTTTTACTGAGGTGGCTTTTGCCTAAATGGTTGTGAGCTTTAGCAAGCTTTGGTTTAAAATAAGTTGAAAGGTCAGAATCAAGTTCAATTGCTTTATTAAAATGCTCGATTGCTTCGGCATAACTTCTATGATTTAGTTTACTTTCTCCTAGTCTGTAGTAAGCTTCAGCAAAGTCTGGATTGAGTTTAATCGCTTCTTCAAAATCCTCAATTGCTTGGCTATATTTTCCTTGAGTGAGATAATCCTTACCTCGACCATAGTAGTAAATATCAGCAGAATTTGGATTGAGTTCAATTGCTTTGTTAAAATCTTTGATTGATCGCTCTGAATCACCATTTCCTCCGCTAATGAAGTAGACACGCCCTCGATTGTAGTAAGCCTCAGCAAAATTTGGCTTAATATTAATAGCCTTTATATATTGCGTAATTGCTTGTTGATATTTACCTTGAGCAGCATAAACATTTCCTAAGCTATTGTAGGCAATGGCATCTTTAGGATTGACGCTAATAGCTCGATCAAGGTTCTGAATTGCAGGCTTATAATTCCCCTCATCAGCATAAGCAATTCCTAAACCAATACAAACTTCATCTACTTCGGAATCAAACTCAAGTGTTTTCGCATAATCTGCTAAGGCTCGATTATTATCGCCCTTCATTGCATAAGCAATGCCTCGATTGTTATAAATCCTTGCTAGAAAAACTTTTAACTGAGTAGGTGAAATACCAACGAGGACATTGGTATCACGTCTTCTGCTTCCACAGATTATCTCTTGGTCATCACTACTCTCATTTAAATTTGACTGACCTAGCAACTGTGAGGTATAATTAGTAAGAATAATCCCATAATCACGTTGCTTAACGTAAGTATTTTGTTTCTCAGCATCAGAAGTAAGAACGTATTTAGAGATAGAATCAATAGCCTTTGTAAAGCTACTAATTGCTAAATCATAGCCATCTTCAGATTTAGAAGAATTTGCAGCATATAAATGTGTGTTTCCAATATAAAACTCAGGTATGCTCTCAAGAAAACCAAGAATGAGCTTTTTATCTAAGATTGGCTCAGTTAAGCTAGACTCATGCTTTTTAATATAATCCAAACGTTTGAGAGCATCCTCAAAGCGTTTAATTGCAAGTTCCCATTGCTTTACCGTATAGTGAGCCAATCCAGAAGTGAAATTGGCTAAGTAAGATAAATCCTTGGAAATAGGATTAACAGAATCATGTTTAAATTCAACATTTATATCATCAATTTTGATTCCATTATGAGGAAGAATAAATCCGCCTTCATTTTTCTCATATTCATCTTCAAATTGGTTTGGAAGATTAAGAACTAATGCTTCGTTTAATAATTCAAAATAAGTTTTAATTTCAATAATAGACGGATCTTCTTCTTTTGAATTGTATCCTCCCCAAATTGCAACAGTTGCTTTCCTTTGGACAGCTTCTTGCCTAGCTTTCTCTCTTTCTGCACGCTGGAAAGCTCTGTTTATTGGTTTAATTTCAAAATTAGGAGTGTCACGTTCCAATTGATCTTGAAGATCCCCAGTGATATTTTCAACTTCATCTGACTGAACATCTCTCTGTTCTACGTAATATTTAGCAAAAGCGATCGCATGATTAGGAATTGTCCACCAATTCCAGACTACAGCAGATGTTACGAGAGGAATACTGACCATAGCAACAGCCGCTAAACGCCTGCGAATAAGGCATTGCCTTAGTATTCTGTTTCTTCGCTTCTCATGCTGCTCGTACTGCTTACATTCGTTCTGATATTTTTCCTGACGCTGCTGCTTTAGAGCGAGTTCATTTTCATACTGCTCTTTATACTTCTGCCTTGCAGCCCAAATTCTATATTCTTCTCTCTCTAGATCTTTTGCATAAGGATTGGGACAAAATATTGAGTTTTGTGAATCTAATGGTTTGACTGGTTGGTCTATTGGAGACGGAATGTCAGGATTCCAGAAAAAAACGTAATAACCAAGGATAAGTGAGAGCAAGATGCAACCTGAACCTAGAAGAAGCTTTGTTTGAAGAATAATGCCCTCTTCATATAGCTTAAAGAAGCCTGCCACGATGAGCGTGATACTCACTCCAACGACAACACACTGAAAGAATCGTTTTTGTTGTTCATTTGGAGATGGGATCGATACAGAAATAACAACTTGTACAACCCGACCAATGTCAATAGAAGCAGCTTGCACATTCCTTAGAATGCTTTGCAAGATATTGGGTTCAGGTTGGCTTTTCTTGGATTCATCCAGTTTAGAGGGTTTATCTTGTTTAGTCATGGCGATATGTCTGATTCACTCTATCAAGATTGATGGTCTTTATTTCTGAATCGGATACGATTGCCTGTTCAACAGAGTCTTGCGACTCTACATCTTGAAATATATTTTTTGCATTCAGACTATCGCCCTTACTACGCTCTACAACAACTTGACGAATCTCCCTTTGTGCCTCTAGTTGTAACAGCAATTCTCTCAACTGATTAGCAAATTCTTCATCCTTCTCTATCTGTGCCACAAGTATAGTTTTGACAAGATTAATGTTCGGTTCTGTCGGCTGTTCTTCTACCATTGCTAGCACTTCTTCCGTCTTAAAAGCCTTAAATTTGTTGCGAATTACTGTAAGCAGTTGGCTAACTAATTTGGAAGTTCCTTCCCCCAAGGCTTTTCCTCCTGCTTTTGCCGCTTCGGAAGTAAACAGAGTAGCGATTGTCGCTGTTGCTAGAGTTGTAGGTTCCATGATGTGCAGAGATTGAAGAAGAATTTCTTTTAATTTATTTTAACCTGGGTAACTAAAGCATTCTACTAAGTTAAGCAAGTTTTTAATATTAGGATTGCTCCCAGCTTTGGTATTGTGATGATACACTATCATCTAGTGAGTTTTCAAATGTCGTGAGACAAGTCCTAACGCTAGTTGTCAAGCTTCAACCTACGTCAGAGCATCGTCAGTTGTTAGATGATACAGCTAAAACGCCTCGCTGGTGATAGCTTTAGTTGGGTTGAGTGTAAGCCAGCCTAGAGATCCGAATCCGTTGGTTTGTCCAATAGATTCAGGGTTACAGAAAGCCCACGACTTTAGCGAAGCGTTCTTCGTAGCGGAGTCGTGGGAAGCTTACGATATAGGTCTTGAAGCCATTACTCCGCAGATACTGCATCACTTCCCGCATCGGCTGGTAGATGAGTTCGGTGTAGAGGTGTTGGAAACGTGGATGCTTAGCGGTTGCCAGCCAATCTTTGACAAGCTGGATAAATGCCTCTGTTGTCATTCCAGCGTGGGTAGCGGCGATGATCTGCACCAAATCCCCCTCGCTAAACTTGGTCATCGCCTCGCGATCGCCCTCAAGGATCGCCTTAAACGGCTCTTGAGTTTTCCATTCGGGATGCTGTGGGGCCAGACTCTTCAGCCGATCCAGGGCAAACATAGCCTGTGTGTAGAGTGGATGCTCGACCCAGAGTGTACCGTCCTGGTCAAAGGTAGCGATACGCTTCTCAGGTGGGACGTATTGGGTACTATCCTGGTCTGTCACCCTTCGCACAAAGGTGATAATGCTTTGTTTGGCAGTTCCCTGATTCCAGGATGGCAGAGGGTCAGATTGGGCAAAACTGGGTGCGTTGCCAACGGCACGCAAAGCGCACGCCACAATCATCAGCCAGACTACAACCGCAACCATCAAATACTGGACAGCTTTAGAGAAATGCCGAGAGCAGAATTTAATCAATTGCGATTCCTCATTCTCAATTTTCAATTGGTGGGTTTAAGAGCTTCATTGAGTTGTTCCTGTGTTAAGGATCTTATTAAATGAAGAGGTAGGGGGTCTTGTCCCATTTTTTGTACAGCAGAATCCGTTAAATAAGGCTCGAATTCTGGTTGCTGATTTAAGTAAAAATTAAAGAAAGCTAAACTAAGACTTTTGAGATAAACATAAGCTAAATCTCGCCCTTCTCCCACAATAAAATCAGGTAACTTAGCTGTTCCAGCTAAGAAAGATAAATGAGTACCATTTTTGACTAAAACTAAATATTTATCCTCTTTATCAATCGCAGCAAAAGGAGAAATTTGTTCTGGTAAAGGAGGTGCAAAAATATCCGCACTTCCGGCAATAAACATCATAGGAACAGAGATTTTATTAATTCCTTCACTGCCAAAAGCAGGGTTTGTGACGGGATTAATGGCAATGACCGCTTTAATTCTTGGATCTTGAAGATCCGCTAGAGGGGACGCATCTGTTATGCCTTGACATTGCCACAGTAAGGCGGGATTTAAGTTGATTTGATTGGGATTATTTAACTTAGCACATTCTGCCAATAAATTCTCCCATTGAACATTAGCACCACCGGTTGCTGTTGCTGTATATCCACCCAACGATTGACCTAAAATACCCACATTTTTGATATCTAACTTGTCTTGCCAATTGGGATCAGATTTCATTTTTTGTTCTAGAGTATCTAAAACTAAACTAACATCTTTAGGCTGATCCATCCAAGCATTAGGATTAGGAAAGGTATCTAATCCATGTAAAGCATCTTTTAGTCTTTGGGAATCACTTTCAGGAAAGTCAATTCCCACTGTGGCAAAGCCATAAGAGGCTAAATGTTCGGCAACATATTGCAATGACTGAAAACTAGAATTTAAGCCAGGAGTAATCACAATTATAGGGGCAGGTTTAGTCAACTTTTGGGGAAGATAGACAAAGACAGTTAAAGGATCGTCATTAGGACGAGGAATGGTCAATGTTTCTGATGTCCAAGTTACTTTTCCTTTTGAAGATAAGTCAGACAAGGAAACTGATGGAGTGGTTAATGCTTGGGTAGCAGATTGACTATCTAACCAATCAAAAATGCGATCTGTTGCCTGATATAATTGATCGGCTTCATGAAGTGTATTGCGAATCGTTTCTAAATTAAGAGCTAGGGTTGGACTATTATAATTTTTGATGACATCAATGATTTTAAATCCGTTAGGATTGGCGGATGCTAACAGTACAGCACCTTGTAAAAAGGGTTGACTTTGATCCGGTGGGCTATTAATCGCTAGACTCAGTTGCTTGACAATTTCTTGGCCAAATTTGGTATTAAACAACTCAAAGACTTCTACTTCATCCACCGAGAAAGATTTATTGAGTAAAGAACGTAACTTTGACAATTCTTCGGGAGTGACGTGATTAGCATAAAAGGCAAGATCGGGAGTAATTTTACCTTCTTGAGCAAAAATGACTAAACTATCAACAGAAATATCAAATTCTCCTAATGGTGCTAGGGAAAATGTGATTTTTTCTGCTGCCAAAACGGGAAAAGATGGCAACAGTGAAAGTATTCCTAGTCCTAACGTCAGTCCTAGTTTTTGGCTTAGATTAATCATATTAATCATTTTATTCATTGAAAATTACTCCTTCATAAAGTTCGTGAAATGTGATGTCAAAGTCACCTGAAGTTAACGATAAACTAGAATTTTCTCCCTCATATTCAGTTAATAGCCATTTCCCCTCGTTAGTTTTATTATGCTGCATTACATAATATTGACTTTGACTAATTAAAATATATTCTTTGAATTGAGGAATAGAACGATAATAAAGAAATTTATCTCCTTGGTCATAATTTTGAGTGGATTTTGATAAGACTTCGACAATTAATGAGGGATTCGTAACAGTGGTTTTTCCACTTTCGTAATAAATAGGTTCCCCGTCAATCATCATTACATCTGGATAAGTTCCTTGTCGATAATGAGGAATCCATAACTTCACATCACCAATAAATATTTTATAGTTTTGCTGTCTTAATTTTAAGCGGAAATTAAAGTAAAAATTACCAGCGATCTTATTATGATTCGTTGTTCCTCCGGTCATAGGTACAATTTTCCCATCTTGATATTCATGTTTATAGTCAGCCGTTTCTTCAAGTTCTAAGTATTCTTCAAAAGAATAAGTGTGTTTATCCGTTGCGACTGTCATCATTTATTCCTCTATTACTGAGCTAACTTTTATCAACAGTATTACAGGCATCTTACCTGTGACAAGCTAGAAGCTTGTTCTATTGAGATTTCATTGTTAACCAACCAAAAATATGAGGGACAGTTAAATTAAGCTCAATTGATTCTAAAACGGGTAACTTTTCTGCTGAATTAATCTTATAATTTTTCAAAGTTTGATGAGGTTGAAACACAAAAATTGAACGTTCATCAGGATCAATTAACCATCCCAATTGACAACCATATTCTAAACAATATAGAATATTATCTATTACTTTTACTTTTGTTGTTTTTTGATTAGGGGATAAAATTTCTATCGTCCAGTCTGGAAAAGAATCAAATTGATTAGCAATTTCTTCTTCTGGTGTCAGAGGTATTCTATCCCATAAAAAGACAGCAATATCAGGTACAATGGAACGTCCGCCAAAAGTACAACGGAGTTCTGGTAAAGCATAAGCGATTTTAGAAGGTTCTGCTATTTGGTTAATAGTTTCGCAAAATTTATATTGTAGTTTACTATGTTGTCCTTGAGGCATAGATTTTTGTCTGATTTCACCATCAATATATTCCCAATATTCCCACGCGGGAGATTCATCAATATAATATTGTTTAAGAAAAGATTCTAAACTTAAGGATTTAATTTGAGTGGTAGTCATGGCAAATTTAAGGCATTATTTTACATTTTATAGCATTTCTCTAAGAGTTGTAACACAAAGGGTGTTGGGTTGTGGCTATCATAAACCAATTCGGGATAACATAGTCAACATTCCTGATGGGGTCGCTCGTGACGAAAGCGACGACTCTCATGGACAATGATCATTAATCGCGTTATTGGCAATGCACCGAACAAAACCGATTACATTTCATCGGGGTTAATTCCCAGCGATCTCAGCCTTTCGGCAAGCTGTTGGGCTTTTTGTTCTGCCTCCTGTTTGGCCAGACGTTCTCGATTGGCGATCGCCTCAGCATTAATCGCTCTTTCATTCGCCGTCAAATAGCGATTGCCAGACGCATCATACCAATAGAGCCATTCTCGATACCAAGCAATATGCTCTCCTTTGTCATAACCCAAAGCTAACCCAATTTCTGATAACCAAACTCGATTATTTTCACCCTGTAGAAGTTCATACTTCCCTGATATTAATTGATAAACTTCCAATCGTTGTCTGTTTTTAAACCTTCCTCTTCTCCCACTAAAGGGATTGTAGATCGCATAATAGAGAATCCCTAGGGTTTGGTAATCGACTAACTTATCCTCATATTCACCATTATATTTCTCGGAAATCACTTCCAAGGACAAGAGCGGCATAATATTCTGTTCTTCCCACAGTACATAGCTCAACCGACCTCTTTCGCCCGTATCATGTTTCACCCCAACCGCCAAAAAGCCATCCGGGATGATCGCCGGTTCGTCAGGGTTGTAATAAACCGCCATGTCCACGCCGAAGTACCAGTCATCACGATCTGCCCAAATCGAGGCTAATAAGCTTAGCAGTAGATTGGGAATGTCGTTCTGTAACTGATTATCCACTGGCGTTTCGTCGGAAGAGGGCAATTCTTCGGCGGTGGGAAGAAGGCGATTTTTGCTGTAGGTGAGGTTAACCATAGCTTTTTTAAGCAAGGTGTTTGAATGACATTGATTCTAGCAGATTGCCTTACGCCCTTAGAGGGTTATAATTATAGAGGTTTTATACCATTAAACCCTAAAAGCATTATGGCTATTATTTCTACCCTTAAAAAACTCTACGAAACCGATGATCTACAATGGTTAGAGGAAACCGTTGAGCTACTTAAACATAGTCAGTTTGACCGTTTAGACCTAGAAAATTTAATTGAGGAATTAGAAGATTTGGGGAGTGAAAAGAAAAATGCAGTGGTTAGTTTACTAGATCAGGTGATTCGTCATTTGCTCTTGTTAGAATATTGGCAAGAGGAAAGGGAATATAATGCTAATCACTGGAAAAGTGAGATTTATAACTTTCGGTTACAGTTACAACGCCGTATGACCAAAACCCTTTACAGTTATCTAAATTTAAGGCTAGACTCAATTTATGGCGGTTCTTTAGGATTTGTTCAAATCAAAACAGATAGAATGGATTGTTTTCCGTTGGAATGTCCCTATAGCCTTGAGCAACTGCTAGATATTGGCTGGCTACCTAAATTTTAAGATCAATCACTCAACCAATAATTATAGTTTTTCATAACAAATTTAAAGTAGGTAGGGGACTAGAGACTAAGCCCCTCTAACCATACTATCCTAACTGCCCTTAACGGCTTCCAGCACCGCTTTGCAGTTTCTCCAACACTTGGTCAATGGTAAAGCTAGCCGCCTTTTGACGCGGAGGAAATTCCACAAATGTCTGCAAGAAATCTCCCACAACTTTCTGTACGGGAAGAAACAGATAGATGTGTTCGATTACCCAATCCCAGTAAGTATTGGAAGTAATATCTGCCCGTTCGTAAGGGTCGGTGCGGAGGTTAAACAGTTTGGGAAAGCGTAAGGTAACTAAGGGTTCTTGCCAGATGCGAAGGGTTCCGGCTACTCGTTGTTCCATAAAGACAAACTTCCAGTTATCGTAGCGCATCGCCATCAGGTCGCCATCATCGGAGAAGTAGAAAAACTCCACGCGGGGACTCTTATCCACTTCACCCTTAAAGTACGGTAAAAGGTTGTAACCATCGAGGTGAACTTTAAAGGTCTTTTCTCCTGCTTGATAGCCTTTGAGCAGTTTTTCTTTAATGTCTGCTTCCCCTGCTGCTGCCAAAAGCGTCGGCAACCAGTCAAGATTACTGACAATTTCATTAGATACCGTACCCGGAGTAATCACTCCCGGCCAGCGAACGAAGCAGGGAACACGGAATGCTCCCTCCCAGTTAGAATCCTTCTCATTGCGGAAAGGAGTCATACCACCATCGGGCCAAGAGTTCATGTGAGGCCCATTGTCAGTACCATAAATAACGATGGTGTTGTCGGCAATGCCTAGGTCATCGAGCTTTTGGAGTACAGCACCGACAATCTTATCATGGTCGATCATGACATCGTGGTATTCTGACTGCCAACGTCCCGACTGTCCTAAACTCTCAGGTTTGGCATGAGTACGGAAGTGCATATGAGAGGTGTTGAACCACAAGAAAAAGGGATTGTCTTCTGCCACTTTGCGATCTAGCCATTCCGAGGTTGCCTCAAATACCTCATCATCAATGGTTTCCATCCGCTTTTTGGTGAGTGGCCCGGTGTCTTCAATGCGACCATCAGCGTAGGTATGCAGTACGCCACGAGGGGCAAAGTGTTCCCTAAAATTGGGGAAATCTTTTTCGGGGGGATAATCCCGCATTTCCGGCTCTTCACAAGCGTTTAAGTGATACAAAAAGCCAAAAAACTCATCAAATCCGTGTTGAGTGGGCAGAAATTTATCTTTATCTCCGAAATGATTTTTGCCAAATTGACCCGTGGCGTAACCCAAGGGTTTCAAGAGTTCGGCTATAGTGGGATCTCCTGCCTGTAGCCCCACATCAGCACCGGGCATTCCCACTTTACTTAATCCAGTGCGAAAAACAGATTGCCCTGTCGCGAAAGCCGATCGCCCGGCGGTACAACTCTGCTCACCATAGTAATCGGTGAATAGCATCCCTTCTTCGGCAATGCGATCAATGTTCGGCGTTCGGTAGCCCATCATTCCCTTGGTAAAAATGCTGAGGTTGGCAGTACCGATGTCATCGCCCCAAATGATCACAATATTGGGTTTGTTAATTGCCATTTGAATGCTCCATTTTTATCAATACGAGTGGTTAAAAATTAATAAATTTTAGAGTTTCGCAGGTAAATCTTGAAAAAAGTTGCCTAGAATTTTTTACAAGATGTTAAACTAGCTACTGAATTTTAGCAGGTGGCGTATTATTAAGTCAACCCTAAGATCAATTGATCTCAATTCAATCAACTTAGTCATAAAACTTATTGAGCGATCGCACCCTAATCTCCGGCGGCGAAAGCTCTTAAAGTTGGACTTCTCGAAGAAGTCCAACGCCTTTCAATAATTTAAAGTAATGAAGCATAGTGTCACTCTAAGAGCTTTTTATGTTGGAACGATGGACGAATCCTTATTTGATTTTTGTGCTTGCTGTGGTCAGTATCGTTTTTTCTATCGTTGGCACTCATTGGACAATACGACTCTGTGTGAATGTTATTTTTTTTCTCACAATGCTCTTAATTACTTTTAGAGATTTAAGTAAACGAGGCAATAGGGTTTTGTGCAGGAATTTTAATTTCTTTCTGCTTTTGATTGTCATTGCTATTCTCTTTGATTTCTTTTATTATTCTCATTGGTTTCCTAATTTAAACGTTGTTTTTTTGGTCGTTGCCGGACTGATCAAGGTGAGTATTTTTGGTTGTGGCTGGCTTTCGATGGTTATCTTACTGGGGAACAGACAAAAGGTAACAGGTCGAACCATTATCTTAGCAATTACAGCTTATCTCTTCATCGGAATTATTTGGTCATTTATCTATTTTACCTTTTGGCAGATTAATCCTCATGCTTTTCACATTTCTGTTACAAGAGACTATGAATTGACACCTTGGAATTTGTCCATGTATTTCAGCTTAATTACCTTAACTACCGTCGGTTATGGGGACATTATTCCAGTTGATAGATGGCTTATGGTTTTAGCGAATTTTGAAGCAATAACAGGATTGATTTATATAACGGTGATTGTTGCTAGACTCGTGTCTTTGTATAGTACTGTCGATTGATATTGTTCGTAGTAAGACTTGAGCCTATATGGAGTGTGCTAAAGCGCAACTACAAACAAACTATTTCTCATTATTTGCCTCTTGTTCTCTTTTCGTATTAACTTCCTGAATTTTAGTAGAAAAATAATCCTGTTGATAATTGAGAGATTGGGCAATGGTCAATCCCTGTTGAAAAGCAACTAAAGCGGGTTGATACTGTTGTTTATTTAAATAAATTTGCCCAATTTTATCGTAAGCTTTCATCAATCCATAATAGTTGTAAGATAGTTGTTCTACACGGAGGAGAGCTTGATAAATTTGTAGAGCGTAATCTTCTTGTTGATAAGTTTGATAGAGATTACCCAGTTTAGATAACGCTTCTGCGGCTGCACCATATTGTTGTAATGACCAAGCAAGTGCATAAGCTTCTTGATAAGCTTGACTGGATTTTTCTAGCTGTTTTAGTGCTTCATAATCTTCACCAATTTGAATTTTTAAAGGAGGAACTAATTCAATTTTCTGCGCCTGTAAATAACGTTCTACTAAGCTTTGTTTGATTTTTACAGCATTTTCAGGCTGAGAAGATTTATTGTAAATTTCAGCCAAATTTTGCAGGTAAATTCCTTCTTCATAAGTATTGAATTTCGCCTGCGATCGCTTGAGTAATTCTTCATAAATAACGGCTGCATTGGGATAATCAAATTTTGCTAAATAAAGTTCCCCCAGTTGATTTAACGCTGCTTCTTCCGCGACTGGATTTTGACTCTGACGCGCATTGAGAAAAATGCGTTGGTAAATGACGAGAGAATCATCTAAATTGTGCAGTTTTTGATACGCTTGGGCAAAAGCACTTAAGAGTTCGGGGGTTAGTGTTTCTTTGCCTTCCAGCGTTTGTTGTAGGGTAACAAGTCGTTTATTAATAATTTGTACGTCGGGGGTACGGGTTCTTTCCCAAGCAATGCTGCCTACTCTCCCTAAAGCTTGAACTTCCTCCAAATTACCCAAAACACGGCGCAATCTCAGTTCACGATACCAAATTTCAAAGGCAGCCTCATCATTACCTGCGACGAGTTGAATTTGCGCCTGAGCGTTGAAGCGATCAAGGGTTTCCCTGAGTACGCGGCGTTCTAAGGGACTCAAAGGACGGGAATTCGGCGGCAACAGGGGATCTTCGAGCGGAATTTCTAAGGGATTGGTTTTAGGTTGTTCAGTTTGCGCTATGGCGAAAGGGGAAGATACAATGCAGCTTTCGGCAAATATAGCCAAAAAGATGCCAAGAAATCTTAAAATATTAGCAGAAATAGAAATTTGATAGAGCATTTGAGCGAGTTGGTTAAACTGTAGGTTGGGCAATGCCCATTAGTAATTTTGTGGCTGATAGACTTAATGTATCGAAAAAGAGAGAACCTCAAGCGACTGCTTAAACTGATCACTAGCCTAATTTTAGGGATAATTTTGACAGCTTGCGTCTCTTTAAGGCAGGTAAGCGCCGAAGAACGTTTGTTTTTGCCTTTATCCGTCCAATTTTTGAGCGAATTTCAACTAGCCAAACAATCCTTTGCCGAAACCCCTGTCGGCGGGTTGTCAGCGATAACCTATGATCGCTCAACTAACCGCTTTTACGCCTTGTCAGACGATCACTCACAAAACGCACCTGCTCGATTTTACACCCTCAACCTCCAGATTACCCCGACCGCAGACAGCAAAGCGACCCTAGATCGGGTGAGCGTTGAAGGCGTGACCTTGCTTCAAGACGCACAAGGAGAGCTATATGCTCCTCAAGCGATCGACCCTGAAGGGATGGCCCTGTCTGCAAGAGATACGGTGTTTATTGCCAGCGAAGGCATTCCTAAGCGCACTATTCCTCCTTTTATTGGAGAATTTGAAGCTCAAACAGGAAAAAATAAACAAATTTTACCCTTGCCTCAACGCTTCCTTGCCGCCGCTAAACTCGATAGCAGTCCTCGCGGCGTACAAGAAAATTTAGGGTTTGAAGCTTTAACCCTGAGTGCTAAGAGTTCTTTTCCTGACGACCCTTTTCGCCTATTCGTTGCTACAGAATCTTCTCTATTCCAAGATAACGCCAAAACTTCAGACGATCGCTTGCCAGTGCGCTTACTACACTATGTCATCAATCCCATCGGCTCGGCAGTGTTGGTGGCCGAACACCTCTATTTGCTAGAACCGCCGCCGCCAGGAGCAATTTCTAACGGACTCAGCGAATTAATTGCTTTAGACCAAGAAGGGTATTGGTTGAGTTTAGAGCGAACGTTTGGCTTATTTGGCAGTGGTGCTAAGCTATTTCAAGTTGCTAATAGTAATGCTACTGATACATCGCAAATACTGAGTTTTCAAGCTAATTTAAACCAACTTATACCTTTAAAGAAAAAATTATTGCTGGATTTTGGGCAATTAGGCATTGAGTTAGATAATTTAGAAGCGATGTGCCTTGGCCCGCATTTGCCAGATGGTACTCAGACGCTTATTTTAGTCAGCGATGACAATTTCAACCCCACTCAAGTCACTCAGTTTCTTCTATTGCGCCTTGCGACTAATTCTTAGAGTATCGCTTGAAGCTCAGTCAGCTTAAAATAAAATTAGACCTGCTTTATGGGACTATCATCTTGTCTTTTGAGTGGAATGACCAAAAAGCTCAATTAAACCAGAGAAAACATGGTGTTACATTTGAAGAAGCCTTGACTGTTTTTAACGATCCCCTAGCCCCTACTCTTGAAGACACGTTACACTCTACTAAGGAAGATAGATTTTTAACGATTGGCTACTCCAACTTAACAAGGTTACTTGTAGTCATTTCCACAGAGCGAGAAAATAAAACTCGAATTATTAGTGCTAGACCTGCTACTAAAAGAGAAAGAACCATTTATGAGCAAGGACTCTAAAATTCATACTCCTTCTGATTCTCTAGAGGATGCTTCAGAAAATTTAGATAAATATGACTTAAGTAAAGCTGTTCGAGGTAAATATTACGCTCAATATCAGGCTTTAAAAGGGAAAATTCCTGTGACTATTGAAATAGAACATGGAGAAAAAAAGGTTATTTTGCATACCATTAAAACAAAGGCAATCCTTGATCAAAAGGGAAGCTTGAAAGCAGATATTGGTTCAGATTTAGCTCCAGGAGAATATGAGGTAACTATAACAATTGAAGAACGCCAAAACGACTCTTCTGAAATTATGGGGTAAAATGTTCGCCTTTTTTATATTTAACTCTTAACTACTAACTATTAACTCCCCCATTTTTCCAGTTGTTGAGCGTCAATTAAATCCGAAAACCCTTTTAAAATACTGCTACAAGATTGAATAAAATTATTAACCCACTTACGCGACCATTGTAATTGTGCCGGATTTAATGATTGAGTTAAGCTGCCATTAAAAATAATGGTAGCAGAGTCATCAACAGTGAATTGGTTGCGCCATTCTTGATGGGGACAAGCCGACTGCCAAAGTTTAATCGTGAAATAATGGCCTAAATAGCGATCGCTCAATTGACAGAGATGGTTGGCAATTTGCAAAAATTCTTCTACTTTAATTCCTTCGGTTTTTAGCATATTAGCTTGTACGGGGTCAAAACCCTGCTCGAAGCGAGTGTAATCGTTGTAGCAAGCTTCATAAAACTTGGTTCGAGTGCTATTAATACCACACAGCCAAGCTTCATTAAGATTAGCTAAGCTCAATCGTGCTTGTTGCAAATTAGCACCCGTCAGATAGGCAGCACAAAGGTTAGCTTGCTGGAGATTGGCGTGTATCAACGTCGCTTGATTGAGGTGAGCATGAGCTAAGTTGGCTTTCAGCAAACTGGCATTATTTAAACAGGCTTTGGTAAGGTTAGCTCCCATCAGTTGCGCGTGATTGAGATTGGCAGCACTTAGGTTAGCTTGAGTGAGGTTGGCTTGGCGCAAATCTGCTTCTTTGAGCTTGGCTCTTTCTAGGTTGGCTCCTCGCAAATTGGCATAGCTGAGATTCGCTCCCCAGAGATTGGCTCCCGACAGGTTTACACCCGCTAGATTGGCTCCTCGCAAGTTCGCACCCGCTAAATCGGCATGGCTTAAGTCAACTCCTTGCAGATCGATTTCTGGTAATTGGGTATTTTGAAAATTTCTGACACCAGAGGTATATCCTGGGATGATAGAAGGGATATCGGTTAGGGAAAGTGAATGAGTAAGCATTTCAGTATGTTAAAAAAGTTTTTTTATTTAATTATCCTTATTTTCTCGGATATATCCTTCTTTGGTATTGTCTAAGATCACTGATAACTAGAGAGTTTCCTTACTGAATATTGAGCCAGATGATGGTAAGACAGTCTGATCGAGTAGCGATCGCGCTCCCCAATATTACGGAATATTACAAAAAATAAGAATATTGTTGTTAAAAATAAGTAAGGGCATAACAATGCTGTGCCTCTACATTAGAATGAAAAATACGCCCACGCAGGCATTGATGATGACACAGCCACCTCCTGGTGATATGACTCCCGATCAGCGTCTCAGACAAGCTGAAATTCTTTTAAACACGGCTGCAAGGCGAATCAACGAAAATACTGAACTAATGCAGCGTAACTCAGAAGCCATTGCTAGACAAGATGAGCAAATCCTCCAATTAAATTTACGAATGGCTGAACTAGCTGATATGTTTTCCCAACTCGCAGCGTTCACCCGACAGAATCAAGAGGAGATGCGACGCAACTCTGAACGTACTCAAGAGGAAATACGGCGTATCTGGGAATATTTGTTGGCTCAGAGTGGGAACGGACGCTCAGATCCTAATTGAGGCAAAATAGGGGTAGGTGATTTCCTAGACTATGCCCCTACAATGGAGATAAACCTCTCTCTCAGTAAGATGATATGTATACATTCATACAATTTGGCTTATTAGTCGTTTATATTGGCGGAATCTGGAAATTCTGGACAGGATATAGCCGTACCAACTTTAGCCGCAAGTTATCTAGTAGAATCGCCTTGTCGCTATTGTGGCCTGTTCTGCTTCTGTCCAATCCAGCCTATCGCAAAAACTTTCAAAAAGCCCTGACTGGGCGGAAATAACAGTAATATTTCATCATTATCAGTAGGATGCGTTGAGAACGCATCCTACAACCTATTATCTTTTTGAAAAGAGCGATAAGTCTTGTCTAAGCTTTTTTCCCTCTCTGACGATGTGCTAGCGATAAGATACCGAGAGACCCCAAGGCTAATAAACTAACTGTCGTATCCCCTTCAGGAGTAGTCGCTGCTAGCACAAAAGAACGAGTCTGTAAAACCGTTTGACCGTTCGCGTTAACATAGGTAAAGTCGGGATTAGTTCCACGAGCTACAATGTCGCCACGATCATTGATACTCACGGCAGTTGTTAGAGTCCAACCTCCCAAACCATTCACAATCGTGTTGAGGTCAATTATCTGTCCATCGTTCCAAAGATAGGCGTGTTGGATGGTGTTAGCTGCATCGAGAAAGGAATTGCCAACAACTTGACCCTTACTATTAACTTCTAGCGCATCTCCTCTTGTACCACCTAGAGAACCTAAATTGAGGGTTACTCCGTTTTGGTAGAGATAGGGATTAGAAGTGAGAGTAAGAGGATCAGTTCCTGTAAGGATTTGACCCACAATTTCACTGCTATCATTAATACTTCTGGCAAAACTTTGAGTCCCCCCAAGCGTTCCTAAATTAGTGAGAACCCAGTTACCATTGGCATCTTGTTCCCAGAAAGCGGCAGCAGAGGTATTAGTCCCATTATCCGCACCATCGGTATCAATCCAGCCGACGATTTGAGCGATCTCGTTAATGGCTCTGGTTTCGTTCTGATCACCTCCTAGGGAGGGGAGATCGGTTTTTGTACCGTTTTCAAAGTAGATGGCGTTGATTTTTCCGGGAGCGTAAATATGGCGACCCGCAATTTGATTCGATTCGTTGAGGCCGTAGAAATAGCTTTCAACGCCACCAAAGTCATAGACGGTCAATTCATAGTCCCCTGAAGCGTTAAGCTGCCAAATCATACCGCGATCAGTCGGGCCTGGCAATTCATCACCAGTACCGATAATGACACCCGCATCATTAATATTCGTGGCTAAACCACCGCGACCTGGCATTGTTACAATTGTACCGTCGCCAATTCCGCCAACTTTTGGCCCTGTCAAGGTTAGGGGAGTACGCACCCCATTTTGCCAAAGAAATGTAGTACCCGTGCCAACAAGGGGATTCCCTGAAAATACGGTGTCTTTGCCGACAACCTGTCCGAAATTGTTGATTCTGTTCGCCGAGACAGTATAGTTGTCCCCACTAATCGTACCAATATCGATCGCTTGATACATGGCTCCCGCTACAGCCGGAGTAGAAAGGCTGAAGAAGGCTACAGTTGCAGCCGTCAATCCCAGATAGACCCGTTTGGCTTGGGAGGCAGTTCGAGAAATGTTATTATTCATGGTGAAACACAGAAACTAACTAGGGGCGCACTTGCTACTAACAAGTACGCCTTTTTTAAAGGAGCTTATTGCAAATTAATCTTATTAGACTTACGCCAAAAATGCAAATAGATTAAGTTTAATGACAAGATAATGGAGAGACAAAGACTTGAAGCACAGGAGACACGGTGATTTCTTTGAGAAAAGCTTAATAGACTTCTTGCAAATTTTAAGCAATTAAAATCTACATCCATGAAAAACGATCGCCTCTCCCAAATCTGGTTAATTGGCGGAACGAGCGACAGTGCCGAAATTGCTAGTGAGATCGCTTCCCATCACCTGCGCTGCATCGTCACCGTTACGACTCCAACTGCCAAAACGCTTTACCCCTCTAGCGACGATTTAACGGTTAAAATCGGCCCATTAGAGGCAGAAGCAATGGTTTCTCTGTGCGAACGAGAAGCGATTGTCGCTATTGTCGATGCCTCTCATCCCTACGCGGTGAATGTTTCGAGGCAAGCGATCGCCCTTTCTAGGCAGCAAGCGATTCCCTACCTGCGCTACGAACGTCCCAGACTGTTAGCGACTTCCCCTATTATTCAACTCGATAGCTTTAATACTCTTTTGCAAGGAGATTATTTGTCAGGACAACGAGTACTGTTAACCGTTGGCTACAAAGCATTACCTTTGTTTGGTGCTTGGCAAGATCGAGCGACTTTGTTTGCTCGCATCCTTCCTAGTGTACACTCATTAGAGATAGCTTCTTCGGCTGGCTTTACGAGCGATCGCTTGATTGCCCTGCGCCCGCCTGTCAGTGCTGTTCTAGAAAAAGCTTTGTGGCAACAATGGGGCATTACCCTTGTCGTAACTAAAGCATCGGGAAAAGCAGGCGGAGAAGACGTAAAACAGGCAGTTGCGTCCCAATTAGGCGTTTCTTTGCTCGTGGTTGAGCGTCCTTCTGTGGATTATCCCCAACAAACTAGCGATTTAGCCGATGTCATTGAATTTTGCCGCTACCATTTAATAGCAGTAAACAGTATTTGATTTGAGGAGAAATTTATGGCTGATCTTCTTACTCCCGCCATCAGCGAGCGCATTTGCCAACACATGAATGACGATCACGGCGATGCTTTGGTTCTCTACGCAAAAGTCTATGGTAATACGCCAGAAGCCGAAACAGCAGAAATGTTGGCAATTGACCCTCAAGGCATGGATTTAGCTGTACAAATTCCCGAAAAAACAGTTCCAGTTCGCATTCTTTTCGATCCTCCCCTTCAAGATTCTGAAGATGCTCACCATACTTTAATTGATATGATAAAACAAGCTAGACAGGGAGTAAAGTAGGGTGGGCAATGGAGGGGCTGTCTGCGGAGGTTTCCTCCGCAGTTCAAAAGCCCCGTCCCACCTGACCAATAAGTAAAGTACCTAACTCTCTTCTTACTCGCTTTGATTTAGACCTAATTTACAAAGGATTGAACCTATGAGTTTCCGATACATTGACAAGTTGGTTGAGCCAGAGAATTTAAAGCAATTCTTGGAGTTGGTCGATTTAGGAGCAGGATCGGGTAAAGACGTTAACAATGTGTTTGACTTGAGTGAAAGGCTGCATAAAAGTCGTCCGATGCAGTTATGTATTCAAGCCATTAAATCTAACCCGGCTTCGGCTGAATTTCTGAAAGAACGATATGTGGGAACTCCCTACGACTTAGAGGCGATGCTGAAAATGCCTAAAGGTTCATTAGGCTGGACTTACGCTAAAGTTCTTAGCACATTAGGCTATGAGGCGCAGTTCTATCGAACACCCGATCACTTTGAAAGCGATGCGAAGTACATTACTTTTCGAGTTTATAAGACTCATGATCTGCACCACATTCTCACAGGCTTTAGCCTAGATAATATGGGAGAACTAGGTGTTCTCTCCGTAACAACAGGTCAAACAGGCTATCCTGCTTTTATCTTTCTCGCTTTGCTCTCACTTTTTAGGAACTTCTTCACTAGTGAGCAATTGTATAGTGAAGAACTGGAAAATACTGAGAAAGCTAAAACTCTGGGTTATGCCTTTAGACTAATCAACCAAGGGATCGATATGGGACAAGCCGCTAAACCTCTTTTTCCCATCAAGCTAGAAGAACATCTAGAACGTCCCCTTGATGAAGTTAGACAAGAATTAAACATTCATCCTGTTACGGAAGGAATCTATAGCTGGTACAGTAATCCTGAACTACGGGCGGCCATTTCCTGAAGATTGGAGAAAGAGAGGGCAATGTGAAAGATAAGCATATTTTAATCACAGGTGGAACAGGTGGACTAGGGATGGGGGTCACTCCTACCGTGCTGGCTCAAGGGGTTTCTGCTGTCACAATTCCCTTCCGAAACCCAAAGGAGGTGGAGCGTCTGAAAGCCATTCTGCAACCTAAAGATTTAGCGAAAGTTCAATTTGTTGAAACCAATTTGCTTGATGATTCTGCTGTTGAGCAATTAATCAACGGTATGGAGCGCGTCGATGTGCTGATCCATTTGGTCGGTGGGTTTTCAATGGGAGCCACCCATGAATACAGTTTTGCACAGTGGAAACGCGACATCGACTTGAATCTGAACGTCGCATTTTTGGTCTGCAAATATAGCCTGAAACGGATGTTGGAAAATGGCTATGGTCGGATTGTGACATTAGGTTCGCGTGGTGCCGTGCAGCCTAGTGGACAACTAGCGGCTTATTCTGCTGCCAAAGCAGGTTTAGTCGCCCTTACACAGGCGATCGCCGATGAAACCAAGGGAACTCAGATTACGGCTAATGTCGTTCTGCCCAGCGTGATTGACACACCTGGCAATCGGGCATCTATGGGGGAAGCGGAGGCCGATAAATGGGTCAAACCTGAATCTTTAGCTCAAGTAATTTGTTTCTTAGCTTCTACGGCTGCTCAAGATCTGCGGGGTGCTGTTGTGCCTGTTTACGGTAGCATTTAGTCCAGTTTCATCAATTACCGAACCTCAAAAAACGCTATGAGCCTGCCAAATCCGCTAACTCGCTCTGAGATCGATCTCGCCTTAACTAAATTGAAGGGTTGGGAGATTAAAAATGGAAAGCTCCACCGACAGTTTGAGTTTAAATCCTTTGTCGAAGCTTTTGGTTTCATGTCTAGTGTGGCACTGCTCGCCGAGTCAATGGGCCATCATCCGGAATGGTCTAATGTTTATAACCGGGTGATCATCGAGCTAACGACCCACGATGCAGGTGGTCTTACTGCAATGGATGTAGAACTAGCCATCAAAGTTAATGAATTAGCCTAGTGGACTCAAATTTTTCCTTTAATATCTATTTATAGCGATCGCTTCCTTAAAAAAACTTGGGATTTTTTATCAGTCATCTTTTTAGTCATAACTGGTAATGTATTTATATGCAAGTTCCTAATTATTGACGAACGAGCGATCGCGATCAAACCCGATCCGCGCTACATTCAGGCTAGGGAAAAATCTGGCTGCACAAACAACTGATCGGCAGTGCTTAACCTATAGGTGGGCATTGCCCACCCTACCATTATTTTATCTGCTAAGAATATTAGTCAAGTGATTGACAATATAGCGCAAAGATTGATAGTCTTAATAGAGTTGCTTGAGATGGTTGTTATTTTAGGCGATCACATAGCAGGAAACTGAAATCTACTAAGTCGTCGCTAGAAAGATATTCTTTGAATTATTAATAGGAACAATTCTTTCTTAGCCACAATCTTTACTTTGAAGGCTAGTTAGTTTTGAAGCCCACGCCAGGTTGTTTAAGTCAAAGGACAGACAACAGAAAATTTCAAGCCTCATTTAGGATTGTAGGGTGGGCATTGCCCACCTTTTCTTTATTGCTGAATAATTTCCATTTTCTCTAGAATAGGCGTGAGATTTTGATTTAACCAACCCGACTGAAGCAATTCGGCATAGGTATCCGCTTCGGCATCGAGCATCGTTCTTTTGAATTGTTCCTCGATTATCGTTCGCAATTGCGGATATTCTAGTTGCAGTTTTTGGATTTTGTCTTCAAGACTTTCTAACTCTTTTTTAACTAAATTGCTTTGATAACGACGGAATTCAGGATCGAGATCGGCAAACTGATCGACAGATTGATCCATTAATTTGGTAACACGTTTGAGGGCGATGCGACGGGCAAACAATTGGGAATATTCTTGACGTAACGGTTGATCGCCGACAAGATCCAGTTTTTTCATCAACCACGGCATACTTAATCCTTGCACCAACAAAGTAAAGAAAACCACCGCAAAAATAATATCAATCAGTTCTTGTCGTCCAGATAAATATTTAGGGGCACTTAAGGCTAAGGCAATGGGAACCGCGCCTCTTAATCCTCCCCACCAAAGTGCCGTCTGTTCAGCCAGACTTAATTTTGTCTTGCTCAATGCGTTGCTGATAGCACCTAACCCAAATATAACCATTAATCGAGCAACTACCACCGCAATAATAGCAACGAATATAATATTAAAATTGCTGCTTAGGCTAGAATAACGAATCTGAACACCAATCAATAAGAAAATAATTGAGTTGACAAAAAAAGCGACAAATTCCCAAAATTCAGAGACCATTAAACGCGTTCGTGGACTCATCCCAATCCGAGAACCAAAATTCCCTAAAATCATGCCAACGGCACTAACCGCAATCACGCCAGAACCGCCGAGTCGTTCTGCTAAAAGATACGCACCATAGGCTGAAACTAACGTTAAAGATTGTTCAACTAGTGGTAACTCGAAACGTTGTGTGAGGCGGGAAATGCCAAAACCGATGAGCATCCCTACCGCTAAACCAATGCTAAAAAAGGTTAAAAAACGAGCAACAGTGACTGTCACTGAAAAAGTCTCTGTTCCTAAAGGAATGCCCAACAGCAGTATAAAAGCGACAATAGCAGCCCCATCATTAAATAAACTTTCCCCTTCTGTGACCACCTTTAAGCGTGGACTTGCGCCTAATTCCTTAAATAAGGCAACCACAGCCACCGGATCAGTGGCGGAGATACCAGCACCGATCAAAAGAGCAAGCGGCAAAGTGATGGCAGTAAATTGATTTAAAGCAAAGGCGACAATCAGAATCGAAATAACTACACCGACGATCGCATATAAAATAATCGAGATCCAATTTTCTTTAAATTCTCGCCAAGGTACGTTCCAAGCCGCTTCAAATAACAAAGGCGGCAAGAAAATATCCAAGATCAATTGAGGGGAAAGGTCAATTAAACGAAAACGAACATCGAGAAAAGCCAAACCTAGTCCAACAATCACTAAAAGTAATGTATAAGGAACTCGGCGAAACCAAGGAAAAATCCGAGAGATAGCAGCAACACTTAAAGAAACTGACAAAACAAGCAAGAATTGCTCCAAATTACTTTTAACAGCTTCACCAGCCGCACCTTCTAAACTCATTGCTTCAAAATCCATCAGATATTTGCCTTTAGCATTGTAAACTACCCGCGATGAATCAGGTTACACAGCATTTTGACCAACACTTCGGGATCGACAGGTTTAGTTAAATATCGTTGAAAACCGACATTGAGTGCCCGTTGACGGTCGAGTTCTCCGGCATAAGCACTCAGAGCGATCGCACTGATAGGTTTTCTCTGTTGTTGAGCTTCTAACGCCCGCACCAATTGCATCAGCCGATAACCGTCTATCTTAGGCATACCGATGTCACTGAGCAAGATATCGGGTTGGGATTGCGCTAAGATTTGTAACGCTTCACCTGCCGAGGCAACTGCCGTCACGCTCGCGCCAGAATTTTCGAGAACAAACGCTAAAAAGTGACGCGTGTCAGGCTCGTCATCGACAACCAAGACAGAAATGTTGGCTAAAGGTAGACTCTCAGGCAGCAGCGTTGGCGTTTCAGCCGGGGTTTCAACTGGGGAAGCCTTGCCGTCTAGGAATAAGGGGAGCCTGACGGTGAAAGTGGCTCCTTGTCCTTCGCCTGGACTTTCGGCTCGAACAGTTCCGCCGTGCAGTTCTACCAAATAGCGGACAATCGCTAACCCCAACCCCAATCCGCCAAACTTGCGCGTCGTCGTACTGTCTGCCTGCCGGAAGTATTCAAACACGTAAGGCAGAAAATTTGGGGTAATGCCTTTTCCGGTATCAGTAACCGTCATTTGGACAGATTCGGGCATGGGGTGTTGCTCATCTACGTTGCCGATTACCGATGATCCATTACCCATTACTCGTTCTAAGCGCACTACCACGCGCCCCCCTTTTGGCGTAAACTTGACAGCATTGCTCAAGAGATTCCAGGCAATTTGCTGCAAACGAACGGGATCGCCGCGAACTAATCCCAGATTTTCCCGAAAATTCGTTTGAATTTCAATTGATTTGGCTTCTGCGGCTAGGCGGACTGTCTCAATGGCTGATCTGACCAAAGAAGCGAGGTTGACGGGTAAGGGATTGAGATTGATTTTGCCTCTGAGAATGCGAGAAACATCCAGCAAATCTTCAATCAATTGCGCTTGCAATTGGGCATTGCGTTCGATGATCGAAAGAGCTTGCTGGTGCGTTGCTTCATCCAGTTTTTGGCTTTGTAACAACTTAGCCCAGCCCAGAATTGGATTGAGGGGCGATCGCAATTCGTGAGACAGTACCGCCAAAAACTCATCTTTGATGCGGTTGGCTCTTTCGGCTTCGGCACGAGCGGCTTGTTCTAGATTTAAGAGGTGAGCGCGTTCGGCTTCGGCGGTTTTGCGTTCGGTGATGTCAAACGCTGAGCCAATATAACCTTTGAATTGACCGTTTACCCCCAACCAGGGAGTAGCCGCATCAATCATCCAGCGATACTCTCCGTCTTTGTGCTGCAAGCGGTATTCCAGGCGGAACGGCTCACAGCACTTGTTCGCTGCCAAGAAGGTGTTTTTGACCAGTTCACGATCATCGGGATGCACGACAGCCAACCAGCCCAATCCCAGCCCCGTTTCCTCAGTCTGCCCCGAAAACTCGTACCAGCTTCGGCTGAGGTAGGTGCGGGAACCTGTCGCGTCAGTGACCCAAATCATGACCGGGGCGTTGTCTGCCATGTTGCGAAATCGTTCTTCGCTCTGGCGTAGAGCAAGCTCTGCTTGTTTGCGATCGCTGATATCCATGACTAATGCGACGAATCCCTCAATCTGTCCTTGGCTATCGTAGCGAGGAATGTAACTGGCACGGACATAACGCACCCCGCCATCTTGGTAAGGAACTTGGCTTTCAAACGTGACAGATTGCCCAGCTAAGACTTGTTCTACATACGGACGAATTTCTTGATAAGCACTTTCCCCCAGCACCTCCCACAGGTGTTTTCCCGTTATTTCGGTGACCGGGTGTCCAAACCAGTCTTCGTAGCTCTGATTGGTGAAACGGTAGCACCTTTCGGTATCGACATAAGCAATCAAAGCCGGTATAGCGTTGGCAATCAAGCGCAATTCTGCTTCTCGCTGGCGGAGAGCTTTTGCGGTTCGTAGGCGATCGCTAATATCCGAGACAAAAACGGTTACGCCTTCCGTAAAGGGATAGATACGGTTTTCAAACCAGCGTTGTAAGGGAGGATAAAACAGCTTGACACGGATACCCTCCTGTTGGGCAACAGCGCAGTGAAGCTGAGTATAGAACTTAGTACCGATCTGATCGGGAAATACTTCCCAGATATTTTTACCTAGCAACTCCTCTTTAGTTTTACCAGTAACTTTCAGCACTTGGTCGTTGATGAAGGTGTAACGCCACTCGCGATCGAGGACGATGAACTGGTCGTTAATGCCTGCTAGGACGCTTTCTAAACGGACTTTAACGGTTTCTGCCTCCGTTCGCAGCAGTTGTTCGCGAACGGCAGTCTCTCGGCGCAAGCGAGACAGTTTGAGGGTTGCCTCCACCCGTGCCAGTAGTTCACGAGCCGAAAAGGGCTTAATTAAATAATCATCGGCCCCCGCTTCCAAACCTTGAACCCGTGCTTCTTCTCCCGCTCGTGCTGAGAGCAGGATTATGGGAATTTCTCTCGTCTGCGGCTCAGAGCGTAGGGTTTGCAACAATTCAAAGCCATCGAGTTCCGGCATCATGACATCGGTCAGTACCAAGTCGGGAACGCTCTCTCTAATAGCAGACAAGGCCGCTAACCCGTCTGAGACAGCTTCTACTGCGTAGTGCTGGCTTAACAGCCGTTTGACGTAATCGCGCATATCGGCATTGTCATCAGCCAGTAGGATGTGAGCAGTAGGGGAGGGGGAAGGGGGAAGGGGTAAGGGGGAAGGGGGTAGCCAACGCAGAGATTCTTCTAAGTAAGGAGTCGCGCTGATAGTCGTCGAAGCTAGTGTTCGAGCGGCATTGATGCGGTCTTGCGGCAGATGAGCCGAGCCTGCTGGAATCGATACAGTAAAGCAACTGCCTTCTCCTAAAACGCTGGTTACATGGATGGTTCCGCCATGCATTTGCACCAATTCTTTGACAAGCGACAAGCCAATCCCTGACCCTTCAAAAGTGCGTCCTTGCGCCCCTTTAACGCGGTGGAAGCGCTCAAACAAGTGAGGGATTTCTGCGGTTGGGATGCCTGTTCCGGTATCTCGTACTTCTAGGACAATGCAGGGAGACAGGGAGAGGCTTTCTTCTTCTCCCCCCTCATGCTCAACGAGCAAGCGTAAACTGACTGTAATTTCACCTTCAAACGTGAACTTAAACGCATTAGAGAGCAAGTTCAAGACGATCTTTTCCCACATCTCCCGATCCACATACACGGGTTCTGGCAGGGGAGGACAATCGATCGATAGTTGCATTCGGGCGATCGCGATCGCCGAACGAAAGACACTGGCAAGATCGGCAGTAAAGGCGGCAAGATCGGTGGGTTCGTAGGAAGCTTGAACTCGTCCGGCTTCAATGCGGGAAAAGTCGAGCAGCGTATTAACCAATTTCAGCAAGCGGAGTCCATTGCGTTGAACCATCTGCAAATTCTCCCGCAAAGAGGCCACGGAAAGGTTCTTTTGCGTCCCCGTGTCTTGTACTTCTACCAGACTGGATAACGCCTCCTCTAGCGGGCCCAACATTAAAGTTAGCGGAGTACGGAATTCATGGCTGACGTTGCTAAAAAAGACCGTTTTGGCGTGATCAAGTTCTGCTAAAGCTTCAGCACGTTTGCGTTCTTCCTCGTAAGCTTGGGCATTGGCGATCGCAGTGGTGACCTGATTGGCAACCAGGTCAAAAAAGCCCCGGTATTCATCATCAAATTCGCGTCGGGGACTGATCCCTAGAACCAGCAGTCCGGCTAAAGGCTTTTTTTGAGCCGATTGAGCGATAGGCAAGACAATCGCTGAACGTGAGGGTTCTTCCCAAGCGCCTCCCGGTAAGTTGCCCAAGCGATCGCACAGATCCTCAATCATTTGAGAGCTTCCTGTTGTGTTAACTTGTGACAGTTGCCAGTAATCCCCCGTTTGTGTCAGGTCAACCTGTTCTAAGCTCGCAGGCGTTCCAGCTTCGATGCCTGTCGTTCCCACCAAGCGCGCTTGGTTGCTATCGGGTTCGACCAAATACAGCAAGGCGAAGGGAATGTCGTAAAGATTGTTGGCTAACATCGTGCAGGCAATACGACAGGTTTCCTGTACTGATTTGGCTTCTACGGTATTGGCGGCTAGTTCTCTGAGCGTACTGAGTCGCCGCTCACCAATCACCCGTCGCGTGGTTTCCGTCACCGCCGTAAAGGCTCCTTCGACCTCTCCTGTTTCTCGAAAGATGGGGCTGTAGGAGTAGGTAAAGTAAGCTTCTTCAATGTAGCCATAGCGATCCACGTTCAACAGCAGGTCGTCTGACCAAGTTGCCTGTCCAGTCGTCAAGACACCGTTGAGTTGCACGCCAATAATATCCCAAATCTCAGCCCAAACCTCCTGACCGGGTTTTCCCAAAGATTGAGGATGTTTGGTGCCGAGAATCGGTCGCCAAGCGTTGTTATAGAGCAAAACCGATTCTTTGCCCCACCAAATCACCATCGGGAAGCGAGAGTTAAGACAAAGGCTCAAAACCGTTCTGAGCTGCTGTGACCAGTTCTCAACCGGGCCAAGCAGCGTTTGCGACCAGTCCTTCTCTCGCATGAGGGCAGCCATTTCCCCCCCACCGAGGAGAAAATCAATATCGGCGTTGCGCGATCGCGGTGGCTCTTGCTTCATCGGTTTCTCCCCAGCAGTGTGACAATGGTCTCGATTAGCCTGTCTGGTTCGACGGGTTTAGCGATATGCTGTTGAAATCCCGCCGCCAAAGCCAGTTTTTGGTCGTATTCTCCTGCATAAGCCGACAGAGCGATCGCAGGAATTTGTCCGCCTTGTTGAGGAGGAAAGGCTCTAATCTGGCGCATCAGCTTATAACCATCTACCTCCGGTAGGCCAATGTCACTGATGAGAATATCGGGTTTGAATGACTCAAACGCTAATAATGCCTCTCGTGCGGAAGCGGCGCTTTGAACTTGGACTTGAGTCTGTTCGAGAATGGCACTCAATAGCTCTCGCATATCGGCTTCGTCATCGACAACGAGGATACGCACTCCAGCGAGTTGGGTGCCAGGTGGAAGGGGTGGAGTGCGGTCAAGTTCTTGGCTGCTAGCTGCCGATTGCCGACTCTCCAAGAGGGGAAGTAGAACTGTAAAGGTTGAGCCTAATCCCTCTCCCGAACTCTCTACTTTGACCGTTCCGCCATGCAATTCGCTCAGATAGTGGACGATCGCCAATCCCAATCCCAACCCCCCAAAGCGACGGGTTGTCGTGCTATCTTCTTGCCGGAAGTATTCAAACACATAAGGCAAGAAATCTGGCGTAATTCCTTTGCCCGTATCGGTGATGGTGATTTGGGCAAATTGGGTAATGGCGTGTTGCTCATCTACGTTACCGATTACCCGCTCTAAGCACATTACCACTCGCCCGCCGGCTGAGGTAAACTTAATGGCATTCGAGAGCAAGTTCCAAACGATCTGCTGGAGGCGTGTCGCGTCCCCCATAACTCGCAGAGTAGAAACGCCTCTCTCTGTCGGTTGTCTCTCAAACTTTACTTCAATGCCCTTGGCTTCGGCGGCTAATTGCACCGTTTCCATCGCTGAGTGGATGACTGCGCCTAAATCGACGGGATTGACGTTTAAAACTAACTTGCCACGCAAGATACGCGAGACATCGAGTAAATCTTCAATCAGTTGGGTTTGTAACTTGGCATTGCGTTCGATAGTTTCTAAAGCGCGTTGCGTCGTTGGCGCGTCGAGGTTGCCCCTTTGTAGCAGTTTTGCCCAACCGAGAATCGGATTGAGGGGCGATCGCAACTCGTGAGACAGCACTGCCAGAAACTCATCTTTAATGCGGTTAGCCGTTTCGGCTGCTTCTCGTGCGGTGCGTTCTTGGGCGAGGAGGCGATCGCGCTGCTGTTCGAGTTGTTTTTGCTCTTCAACATCCGTCGCCGTGCCGAACCATTTGATGACTTGACCCTGTTCGTTTATCAGGGGTACAGCTTGGTGTAGATGCCATCGATATACCCCATCAGCCCGACGCATCCGACCTTCGGCTTGGTAATAACTGCCCGTTTTTTGTGCTGCTGTCCAACTTTGGGACAGAACAGGCACATCTTCGGGATAGACAATGGGTTGCCAGCCTCGGCTTTGCGCTTGCGCCAGGGTCATCCCTGTGTAATCCAACCAGCGTTGATTGACATCGAGGAGCGTGCCTTCAGCATTGGCTGTCCAGACCAATTGCGGGATGGATTCAGCCAAATACCGATAGCGTTCTTCGCTTTGTCGTAGATTAGCTTCAGCTTGCTTGCGCTCAGTAATATCAAAGGCAATACTAATTAAGCCAATAATGTGGCCACTCGCGTCGCGATAGGGCGATTTGGCGCAAAGATAGGTGCGCCTGCCGGCCGATCCTTGCACAATTTCTTCAAAAGTCTGCCACTGTCCGCTTTGCATGACCCTGCGATCGTTTTGTGCTATTCGCTCAGCTTCATCCCGGTTGCGCTGAAACTCAATATCCGTCTTGCCGATAATCTCCGCTTCTGATTTGCCAAGTGCCTGTAGGGTTGACGGATTGGCTAGGAGCATCCGGCCTTGCAAATCTTTGACCAAGATCAACGTCGGGGAGGTTTGATTGATAGCGTTCAAAATCGCCGTACTTTCTTGAAGTGCTGTTTCTGCTCGTTTGAGGCTACTAATGTCCAAATTAATCCCTGCCCAGCAGATAATTTCTCCCGTTTCGTCGCGGACTGGCACACCCCGCGCCAGAATGGGATGCCAGTTGCCATCTACCCCCCGAAAGCGATGCTCAATGTCCCAAAAATTTCCTGCTTGCACACATTCCTTCCAAGCGGCAATAGTGCGTTCTGCGTCATCGGGATGCAAGACATCCCCCCAGCCGAACGCCGAACACTGTTCTTGCGTAATACCCACCAGCCGCAAGAAAGATTCACTCGCGTACAGGTTTCGTCCTTGCGGATCGCAAACCCAGATGCCATAATCAATAGTCTCGCCGATCGCCCGATAAAGCCGTTCGCTCTGACGCAAAGCTTTCTCATTTTGCCGCAGTGCTTCCTCTGTTTGTTGAAGGTGGCGATAGCTCAGAGCATTTTGGATGGCACTCGCCGCGATTTGTGAAACGGCCACTAAATTTTCGCGATCCGAGGGCGTAAAGCCAGAACCGTCTTTTTTGTTGTGAATTTCCAAGAAACCGAGGATTTCGCCACGAGCGTTTAATAAGGGGGTCGAAAGGGCTGAACGAACGCCAAAGCGGACGCACAACTCGCGGACAATCTGTGTATCGTTGAGCGCGTCGTTGGTCAGATAGGGAACTTTGTGGAGAATCAGCCAACCCGGTAATCCCTGTCCAGGCGGCCAGACATAGTCTAGGGGACTCACTTGACCGTTATGAAAATATTTGTAGCAGGTCATTCCCCCAGGCGTGTAGAGTCCAGAACAGCCACTCTGTGCGTTAACCAGAGCGATCGCTTCAGTAACCAAACTATCGAGCAAGGTATCAATATCCAGCATTGAGTTCAATTTTTCACTGAGATGCAGAAGCAAGTGAATTGTCTCTTCATTGCGCTTGCGTTCGGTAATATCTTCAAAAATGAACACGATCGCTTTGTCACTGCCACTGCTGCCGTCGAACAGAGCAGCCGAGAGCGAGACGATCGCCCTTGAACCATCTCGCTTGTAACGATCGCTCTCTATCCCAGAGAAGGTTTCCCCCGCCAGGAGAGCCGCTTTTATCTGACGGCATTGGGCTTGTCTGTCTTCTGGGATGATGGGCAGTGGCTGTCCCAAGATTTCGGCTGAGCACCAGCCGAATAAATTCTCTGCTGCGCGATTCCAAACTCGTACCGTGTCATCCGGTTCGATGACGGCGATGGGCAGGGGAGCGGCTTCAATCAAGGTTGCCAATAGGCGATGCGTTTGCTGAAGTTCCTGCTGGGCAAGCAGGCGATCGCGGCGTTCTTGAGCTTCCCTGATCGCTCGCTTTACCGAGAGAACCAGCCGCCCCAACCGTTGCTTCAAGACGTAATCGGTGGCCCCACTTTTGAGGGTTTCAATGGCTAACTCCTCCCCCAGCGCACCAGAGACAAAAATAAAAGGCACTTGCGGGCAGCGTTTCTGCGCGATTTTGAGAGCTGACATTCCGTCAAAGTCGGGTAACGAATAATCCGAGAGAATGACATCAAAGGAATTTGTCGCTAATGCCGCCAAAAAATCGGCACCAGACTGGACTCGCACAAGTTCGCACTCAATCGCACCTTCAATCAAAGTAGCTTCGATCAGTTCGGCATCGAGAAGACTGTCTTCGAGTAAGAGAAACCGCAGCCCTTGCATAACGTTTGCCTCCTGGCTAACTCCGACTGTTGGCAATTAACGGAGCGGGGGGGGGTTGATTGACAACTGCCCAGAATAAACCAATTTGTTTGATGACTTCGACAAATTCCTGAAAATTAATCTCGGTAATGTCTAAGAATATAGCAACGCATCCGCTTGACTGACCCTGTTCATCAAAAAGCGGTGAAGCGGACACCAAATGCTTAGCG
>JBGTNM010000108.1:0-36862 GCA_041743025.1 Microcystaceae cyanobacterium | reverse complement strand
GAACCAATGAATATAACTAATTTTTTCATTCATAAATGCTTGTAAATACCTGAGCTTATCTAAAGCTTTATTTCCTATTTCAGGCGGAATCTCTACTAGCTGAAGGATAATATAGACAATTAAGCAACTATAGATTTGGATCCGGATTCCATTTTCATTTTTGGTCATTAATTTATCTAATTTTAAGTGCATTTTTAAAAACTTCCATAACGTTTCTATCGCCCAACGATGACGATAAATTTCCGCGACTTCTTCCTGACTCATTTGCTCTTCTGATAGATTCGTTACTAAACAATATCTAGTTTTCTTTTCTCGATCACAAAAATTGACGACTCTAACTTCAACTTGTTTCTTTCCTGTTCCGACTAAACATTGGCCATTTTCTCGCATCTTTAATTGAATATTATTTTTAATTCTTAGGACATAATATTGATTTTCTTTTTGATTTAATTCTTGAATTCTTTCGAGAGAACAAAATCCTCTATCCATTATCCCTACTGCGTTTTCGGGAATTTTATTAATGGTTTCACTGCCATATTTACTATCATGTCCTTGTCCAAAGTAAATCTGAATTCCTCCTACTTCAGATGTCAGACTATTCAGCCCACAAAATAGCTTCACTTGATGATAACCTTCCACCCACAACAGTTTACTGGTTAAGGTTATAATGGTTGAATCTAGCGGAAATAATACCCAATCTTTTTCTTTTTTATTTCTCTTTTTGAGTTCTTTAATTCCTCGCTCTAATATTTGTTCAAAAACTTGACAATCTCTCCCTTTACTGGCTTTAGAAAACGTTGAAATATCCATCGTTTCTCCTCGGCTATTTAATCTAATAAATTTGAAAATAGCCGATAAATTGCATGGAAAGTATAGCGAGACTTTACCAGATCAAGTCATTGTCAATGAATATGAGCCAGGGCAAGGTATAGAAAATCATATCGATTGTAAAACTTGCTTTCGAGACACTATTATCTCATTAAGTCTCGGTTCGCCTTGTGTTATGAACTTTGTTGATGATCAAAGAACCGCAAAACAATCGCTTTGGTTAGATCCAAGAAGCTTGATTGTTTTGAAAGGTGAAGCTAGATATAATTGGACACATGGCATAGCTAAGAGAAAAACTGATATTTGGCAGGGGCAAAAATTCTTGCGCTCAAGGCGTGTTTCCTTAACATTCAGAACTGTAATCCTTCCAGACTGATTAAGCTAGCTTGATTGAGAATCGCTACCCTTAGATAAGCTCTCTGCAAAAATAGCGCGCTCGCCGTTAACCCCAGTTAGGTTAGCCTAAGAAACCCGGTTTCTGCGTAACAAAAAACCAGCAGGTTGTTTGCTGGTTCAATTTTATCAATTCTGTCAATAAATTGGCTATTTTTCGGAAGTATCCGCTTGTTGATCGGTTGTTTGTCCGCCTTGAAGTTTGCCGTACTTACGAAGGAAGCGGTCAACTCGCCCTTCAGTGTCGATCATTTTCTGAGTTCCTGTGTAAAAAGGGTGGTTGCCTGACCACACCTCAACGTGAATTTCTGGTTGTGTGGAACCGACCATCATGACGACTTCGCCATTACAGATGACTTTAGCTTCAGGATACCAAGTAGGGTGGATGTTCGCTTTTGCCATAAAAAATCTCCTGCGTTAAGAAATATTATCGTTTAGAGTATTGAGGAGCTTTGCGGGCTTTGTGTAAGCCGTATTTCTTGCGTTCTTTGGCACGGGGGTCGCGGGTGAGATAGCCCTCGCTTTTCAATGGTTGGCGGTTTTCGGGTGCAAGTTGGCATAAAGCTCTAGCAACGCCGAGTTTGACGGCATCTGCTTGTCCGGTGAGTCCGCCGCCATGCGCTTTAACGAGGATGTCGTAATTCGTTTCCATGCCGAGCGTTTCTAGAGGAGCTTTAATGGTTTGGAGGTAGTCAGGAATTTGATTGAAGTACATTTTCCCTTCTTTGCCATTGACGGTAATTTTCCCACTACCCGGCACGAGTCTCACTCTGGCGATCGCTGACTTGCGGCGGCCAGTTCCCCAATAGACTACTTTATCTTGTGCGTCAGTCGCTTGCATTAGTTTCCTCCAGGAATAGTGTTAATGATCAGGGGTTCGGGGTGTTGAGCTTGGTGGGGATGGGTCGGGCCGGTGTAGACTTTCAGTTTGGTGAATAATTTGCGCCCCAAAGAATTCTTCGGCAACATCCCTTTAATAGCCTGCTCGACAATGCGCTCAGGCACACGAGCTAGCAGTTTTTCAAATGTCTCAACTTTCATGCCGCCAGGCCGTCCAGAATGGCGGCGGTAGAGCTTTTGCGTGCGTTTTTTGCCAGTAACGGCCACTTTTTCGGCATTGACAACGATAACAAAGTCGCCGGTATCCATGTGGGGGGTAAAGGTCGGCTTATTTTTGCCGCGCAAAATCATGGCGATTTCGGTTGCCAAACGCCCCAAGCGCTGGTCGGCAGCATCAACGACGTACCATTTCGCTTCGAGGCTATCTTGAGTAGGGATAGGGGTTTTGTTCATGGGTGTTCGAGCGGTTAATTTAAGAGTTTAGAGTTCAGACACTCAGCAGCAAAGCGTTGGGTTGGAGTGACGGCGGATCTATAAAAGCTTCATTAAAAGAAAATAGCGGTTGGCTATCGTACCAGATGCGAGGGTTAAAAGGAAACTCTGGGTAGCCGACCCGCAACAGGCAAAGTCCCTTGGCGGGAGCCGCGTATTTCACGCGATCGCGCTGTTGGTTGACCCAAATATCGGTAAAATTTTCTAAAGTTCGTTTGCCGCCGCCGACTTCAACCAGCATTCCCACCAACAGCCTGACCATGCCGTATAAAAAGCCCTTGGCCTGAATTTCAATCTGGACAAACGGCCCCTGTCGGTAGCACTCGGCGGCTTGAACTTCCACCCAAGAGTGCGGACGGCTGGAGTTAGCGCGGTGGAAAGCGGCTAAATGATGAGTTCCGATTAAAGGATTTAACGCCGCTTGCATCAAAGATACTTGGAGGGGAGCGTGGTAGTAGTGCCAACTGAACGGCTTGACAAATAGATTTGGCCGCTTGTCCGTATAAAGGGTGTACCGATAGCGCCGCCAGAGCGCCGAAAATCTCGCGTGCCAAGTCGGGGGAACGGCAGCAGCAGCACGAATTAAAATATCTTCGCTCAGACGGCTGTTCAAAATGTCTGCCCAGCGAGCCGGGGGAATGTAAGAGGCTTGCTCGAAGTGAGCGACTTGCGCGGCGGCATGAACGCCTGCGTCGGTTCGTCCTGCTCCGTGTAGGGTCATGTGATCGCCGAGAGTTATCGCGATCGCGCCTTCAATTTCGGCTTGAACCGTTCGCTGTTCGGCCTGTCGCTGCCAGCCATGAAAATGCGTACCCAGGTATTGAATTACCAGGGCAATGCGCTGTTTTTCGGGCGTGGGTCGGGGCTTTTTCACTATCGGTTCGTTAAAATGACTTGTTTGGGTGGGGTTAATCTACAATCTAAAATCGCCTGACTAACACAGGTTACATCAGTTCAATAACAGCCATTTCAGCATTATCTCCCCGACGGCGCAAAGTACGGACAACTCGCGTATAGCCTCCTTCTCGCTTGCCGTATCGCTCTTGGGCTTCGGCAAACAGAGCGTGAACTAGCTTCTTATCATACAGATAGCCCAGTGCTTGTCGTCTGGCGGCGAGCGAGCCGTTTTTGGCCAAGGTGATTGTCCGTTCGACTTTGCTGCGAACGGCTTTGGCACGAGTTAGCGTCGTTGTGATTTGTCCGTGACGGATCAGTTCAGTCGTCAGCGATCGCAGCAGCGCTTTTCGTTGGTCGGCAGGTTTGCCAAGTAGAGGGACGCGACATTGATGGCGCATGGTTTACTCCTTGTTATTGTTTTTTTGTTTTTTGATAATCAGCGACCGCTAACGCCCCATTCCCGATTTTAATTAAATGAGCATAGGATGATGAGCTTTTCCCTCAATCATAGTCCTCACTCAATCATTAAAATCATAGTTAAGTTTTGGCTTTTTCTGGCGGAAGGGTGATTCCCAGCCGTTTTTGCAGGGCTTCAATGACTTCCTCAGCCGATTTTTGCCCGAAGTTTTTAATTTCGAGCAAATCTTCCTGGCTGTAATCCAATAAATCAGCGACGGTATTGATTTGAGCTCGTTTGAGACAGTTGTAGGCTCTGACCGAAAGCTGTAACTCTTCAATGGGAATCTGGCTTTCGGGATTGACCTCATCTTGATACTCTGCCTGACTGGCTTCGAGTTCGTTAAGATCTTTAAGCGGACTAAACAGATCGGCAATAATATTAGCGGCTTCTGAGAGAGCTTCTTTCGGGGTCAAGCTGCCATTTGTCCAGATCTCAAAAACTAGCCGATCTTTGGCCAATGCCCCGTCAACTCGCATATCTTCAACGCTATAGTTGACTTTCGTCACTGGCATGAAAATGGTATCAATGTGCAAAAAATCCAGCGAAGTCGTTTCATCCTTATTGCGATCAATTGACCAGTATCCCATTCCCTTTTCGATGCGAAACTCCATTTCTAGTTTCGCCCCTTCTGCTAAGGTCGCGATATATTGGTTAGGATCGACGACTTCTACTTCTGAGGGTAGGTCAAATTGCGTTGCGGTAATCGTTCCCGGCCCAGTAGCGGCCAGTCTGCCGATCTGCGGCTGGTCAGTATAGCTTTTGAGGATAACTTCTTTCATGTTTAACATGATCTCTAGCACATCCTCTCTGACACCTGGAAGGGTGGCAAACTCGTGATTGACTCCAGCAATGCGAATGGCGGTAACTGCCGTCCCTTCCAAATTGGCAAGTAACACGCGCCGCAGCGCGTTGCCAACTGTCGTTGCCTGACCGCGTTCGAGAGGTTCTAAGACAAATTTACTATATTGACTCTGATTCTTTTGCGTTTTAGACTCTACACACTCGATTTGAAACTGCGCCACAAAGCATGACCTCCCTTAATTGTCCTTTGTCCTTAGTTTTTGGGGTTTGTTATTTGTCATTTGTCCAATGTAAATCGAAGTCTCTGACCAATGACCAATGACTAACGACTAGACTCGACGGCGTTTGGGCGGGCGACAGCCGTTGTGAGGAATAGGGGTAACGTCTCGAATTAACGTAATTTCTAATCCTGCTCCTTGCAAGGCTCGGATAGCCGTCTCTCGACCGGCTCCGGGGCCGCTGACCATGACTTCAATTTGCCGCATTCCCTGTTCGATCGCGCGGCGGGCAGCAGCATCGGCGGCTGTCTGAGCAGCAAAGGGGGTTCCTTTTTTGGCTCCTTTAAAACCGCTCGATCCAGCAGATGCCCAAGAAATGACATCTCCTTTGTTATCGGCGATGGTCACGATAGTATTGTTAAAAGTAGATTGGATGTGGGCAATGCCGCTCGGCACATTTTTCTTTTGTTTTTTTGCACCACCTTTCTTCGGTTGTCGCGCCATAATTTTTTGTTGGAGTCTCCCGTTAACTCAATAATCCAGTACACGTCAATTATTTCTTACCTGGGGCTTTTTTCTTGCCTGCGACCGTTACTCGCCGTCCGCGTCGGGTGCGAGCATTGGTTCGAGTTCGCTGTCCTCGCACGGGCAACCCCATCCGGTGACGGCGACCTCGATAGGTGCTGATATCTCCCAGCCGCTTGATGTTCATCGTCTCCCAGCGTCTCAAATCCCCTTCGATTTGATAGTTGGTTTCGATGTAGGCTCTTAGGGCGGCGACATCTTCGTCGCTTAAGTCTTTAACGCGAGTGTCAGGATTGACCTCCGTTGCTGCTAAAATTTCGTGCGATCGCGTCAGTCCAATCCCGTATAAATACGTCAGCGCGATTTCTACCCGTTTGTCGCGGGGCAGGTCTACGCCAGCTATCCTCGCCACGTTGTTTCTCCCTCTTTAATATTGATTGCTGTTTCCTTTGCTTGTTACGTCTGGTTGGGTTAAACTGTTGGGTGATGCTTGGAACTAACCTTGGCGTTGTTTGTGCTTCGGGTTAGAACACAGTACCATAACTCTGCCACGTCGCCGAATGACGCGGCACTTTTCACACATTTTTTTGACGGAGGCTCTAACTTTCATGAGTCGTTTTTACAGCATTACTGCAAGTTTACTATTATAGCAATTCTTGGGGATGTTGTCAGCTCATTTAAGGTTTATTTAATGAACGTTGAAAATCGAACTGAACGTAGCGACTATTTCTTGCCCTTCAGACGGTAGGTAATCCGTCCTTTCGTGAGGTCGTAGGGAGTCAATTCCACCTTGACGCGATCGCCAGGCAGAATTTTGATATAATTCCGGCGGATTTTACCAGAAATATGAGCCAGCACATTAAACCCATTGTCGAGATCGACACGGAACATGGCGTTAGGAAGGGATTCGATCACGGTTCCTTCCATTTCAATTAGGTCTTGTTTAGACAAATTATTCAGCCTCAAATAAATCGAGTGAGGAAAACCTACGTCGCGCCTAGTCAGCATACTCAGACAGGCCAAAATCAGGCGCTAGCTTCGCCCCTTTACCTAGCTTATCAAAGTTTTGGGGGCCGATGTACTTTTGAGAAACTGGCTTGCTGAGTTGACGAGGCAATTAGACAGCAACGACTTGTTGCAGCGAGGAGGTCACTTCGGCGAGAACGCGATTACCATCGACTGAATACAGCCTACCTTGCTGGTCGTAATACTCAATGACAGGTTGAGTTTGTTGGCGATAGACCTCTAGGCGACGGCGGATAGTTTCTTTCGTGTCGTCTTGCCGACCCCGCAGAAGGAGTCTCTCAATTAACACTTCATCTGGCACCTCTAAGTTGATGGCTTGTTGGGAAAAATGGTTTAATAGGTCAAGTAGCTCGTCTAAAAAGGCCGCTTGCGTCACGTTGCGGGGAAAGCCGTCGAGAATCCAGCCCTGTTGGGCTTTCGGCTGTCCGAGTTGCTCTCGAATGAGATCGAGCAGGAGTTCATCGGGGACTAACTCCCCGCGCTCAACGTAGCTTTGTGCTTGTTGACCGAGGGAGGTTGCCTCTGCGATCGCAGAGCGCAACATTTCCCCAGTAGAAATATGAGGAATCTGCAACTGTTGTGAAAGATATTGAGCTTGAGTTCCTTTGCCTGACCCTGGGGGCCCGAGGAAAATTAATCCGGGTGCTTTTGCCATCAATATTTGCCCTATTAAAAATTGCCAACTCACCGAATAGCCAATAGCTTGAATTGACTATTTGGTGAGTTGGTCGCTACTGTTTGATCATCCCCTCATAGCGCTGAGAGATGACATAGGTTTGGATCTGTTTGGCGGTGTCAATGGCCACCCCGACCAAAATCAGCAAGGAGGTAGCCCCCAATCCTTGAAACGTCGTCACTTTCGTCGCGCCTTCAACCAAGGTAGGCACCGTTGCCACCACGCTCAAAAAGAGAGCACCTAAAAGCGTCAAGCGGTTAAGTACCCCCTCTAAGTATTCTTTCGTTTTTTCGCCAGGACGAATGCCAGGAATACTCGCTCCCATTTTTTTGAGATTTTTGGATACATCTTCGGCATTGACGATTAAAGAGGCATAAAAATAACTAAAAAAGAGGATTAACAAGCAATAAACGGCAATGTAAGGCCATCCCCCTGGTCGCAGAAAATTGATGACTTGGATCAAGACTTGATTAATCCCTTCTTGCTTGCTGAAGAAACCCGCCACAGAGGTCGGTAAAATCAAGACAGCCGACGCAAAAATAATCGGCATGACTCCCCCCTGATTGAGCCGTAGGGGAAGGTAGCTCGTTCGTTCCCGATACAGCCGCTTACCTACCTGGCGCTTAGCAGAGATAATGGGGATGCGGCGGGTTCCTTCTTGAACGAAGACAATGCCGACAATCATGATCAGGAAGACCAGCAGCAGAATGAGTACCTGAGCAACGGTTTCGCGTCCTCCTTGTTGCGCGTATTCAACGGTTTTACCCAGCGTTTGCGGCAACGTAGCCACAATATTGACAAAAATCAGCAAAGAGGCTCCATTGCCAATGCCTCGCTCAGTGATCAGTTCGGAAATCCACATGACGAACATCGAACCTGCCGTCAGTGCCAACACCGTTTCGATCGTAAAGCCCAGACCCGGTTCAAGAGCATACTTACCCAGCAAGCCAAAGGTCAGCCCGACACTTTGAATAACAGCCCAGCCGAGGGAGACATAGCGAGTAATTTGAGAAATTTTGCGCCGTCCGGCTTCTCCTTCATTTTTTTGCAGGTCTTCAAGAGAAGGAACCGCCGCCGTGAGCAGTTGCATGATAATGGAGGCATTGATATAGGGAAGGATTCCCAGCAAGAAGATACCGACAGTCGAAATACCGCCGCCAGTGAAAATATTCAAAAATCCTAAAATTTGATTGTCGCCAATGGCAGCAGTGAATTGCTGGCGGTCAATTCCCGGAATAGGAATAAAGATGCCCAATCGCACTAAAATCAGCAAACCAATGGTAATCAGCAGCCGTCCGCGCAGACCGGCTGCTTGTGCCATTTGCAAAAAAGTTTCTTGAGCGGTAGGAGTTTTATCGCGGCTGACAACCATTCTTCGGCTACCTCAGTTTTTAATGATCAATATGATTGTTAATTGAGCGGTGTGGGCGATTGGCAAGTTCCACCACTGGCTTCGATTTTTTGGCGAGCACTGGCACTGAAGGCTGCTTTAACAGTGAGAGCAACGTTGATCTCTCCATCGCCCAGAATTTTGAGGGGGCCGTCATTGCTGGTGACAATTCCCTCGCTCATCAACTGCTCTAAGGTAACTTCGGTTTGAGCACTCAAAGAGGCAAGAGAGCCGACGTTGATGATGGTATAGTGACGTTGGTTGACTAGGGGAAAGTGTTTTAACTTGGGAACGCGCCGATACAGAGGCATTTGTCCTCCTTCAAAACCGGGTTTTGTCCCCGTTCCTGAGCGAGATTTTTGACCTCGCATACCGAAACCGCAGCTCGCGCCTTGTCCGGCAGCAATGCCGCGCCCAACGCGCCGAGGGCGTTTTTTCGCGCCTACTTTAGGAGCAAGTTCGTGAATTTTCATAAGCTTTTTGAGATGGATTTCAACCATTAACAGTCTAAGTATAGAGATGTTCGAGGGGAACGCCTCTCTCTTCGGCAACTTCCGAAAACGTCCGTAGAGTTTCCAGGGCATTGATAGCGGCTCTGGCATTGTTGAGGGGGTTATTGGAACCGAGTTGTTTAGCCAGGATATTTTTAACCCCTGCCAGTTCTAAGACGGTTCGGACGGCTCCCCCAGCAATTACCCCTGTTCCGGGAGCGGCGGGTCGCATGATGACTTTGGCTCCACCGGAAATGCCTTTAGACAGGTGAGTGATGGAGCTAGCTTTGGTCAGTGGCACGTCAATGAGTTGCTTTTTGCCATCGGCTACGCCTTTGCGAACGGCACCGATGACATCGCCTGCTTTACCGACACCAACGCCCACTTGACCACTTTCGTTACCGACCACGACAATGGCACGGAAGCTCAGTTTTTTACCGCCTTTGACGACTTTACTGACCCGTCGAATCTGGATGACTCTTTCTTGCCAATTGGTTTCTTTTGCCTTAGTTCGGCTGCTTTTGCGACTTTTTACCATAATTTTACCCTGTTTAAGTCTTCCGCATTAGAAATTTAGTCCTGCTTCGCGAGCGGCCTCGGCGAGGGCTTTAACCCGACCGTGATACAGATTCCCACCCCGGTCGAAGACGACTTTTTCAATCCCCTTGGCGAGAGCGCGTTCTGCCACGAGTTTGCCAACAGCAGCCGAGGCTTCACAAGTTGCCCCAGAGGCAAGCTGTTCTTTGAGGTCGGTTTCTACCGTTGAGGCAGCCGCTAGGGTATGCTGCGCCACGTCATCAATGACTTGGGCATAGATATGATGGTTGGAACGGAAAACAGCCAAGCGAGGGCGTTCGGGTGTTCCATTGACCTGATGCCGAATGCGCCGATGGCGGCGTTGTAGGAGTTGAGTGCGTGTGAGCTTCATCGTTATTTCTTACCTGCTTTACCAGCTTTGCGTCTGACGAATTCACCTTGGTAGCGAATGCCCTTGCCTTTGTAGACTTCTGGCGGGCGGACGGCTCGAATTTTGGCGGCGACGTTACCTACTTCTTCTTTATCAATGCCAGTGACAGTGACAAAGGTGTTGTTTTCAACCGCTACTTGAATGCCTTGAGGCATGGCCATTTCAACGGGTTTGCTGTAACCGACGTTGAGGGTGAGCTTGCTACCTTGGGCTTGGGCCCGATAGCCCACTCCTTGAATTTCTAAGCGTCTTTCAAAGCCTTGAGAAACCCCGTCAACCATGTTAGCGACGAGAGTGCGAACGAGTCCGTGCCGTTCGCGAGCTGTGCGGGAGTCGTTTTGGCGCAAGACGTTGAGGGTATCGCCGTCTTGTTCTACCTTGACCTTTTCAGGCAGGGTTCGCTCTAGGGTTCCTTTGGGCCCTTTCACACAGATGTGCTGTCCGTTAATTTCGACAGACACTTTATTAGGAAGGGAAATGGGGCGTTTGCCGATACGAGACATAAGCAATTCAAAATTCATTCATTCAAAATTCAATCAAGCTACCAGACGTAGCAGAGAACTTCGCCACCGACTTGCTGACGGCGAGCTTCGCGGTCAGTCATAATGCCTTTAGAGGTGGAAACGATCGCAATACCAATTCCCCCTAAGACGCGGGGCAGATCTTTGCGGGTGGAGTAGACCCGCAAGCCAGGTTTGCTGACCCGTTGCAGGGTATTGATGATCGGTTGGCGGCTCTTGCCTTTGTATTTGAGGGAGATGACGAGGAACTTTTGAATGCCCTCGCCGGTTTCTTGAAAGTCTTCAATGAAGCCTTCTTCTTTGAGAACGATGGCAATGCTGCGGGTCATGCGGGTTGTCGGCACTTGCGTGGTCGGATGCCGGACGGCGCAGGCATTGCGGATGCGTGTAAGCATGTCGGAAATCGTGTCGGTAGTTGCCATTATTGCCGATGAGTTTCTCCTAAAGGGGTTGAGAATTGACCTTTTTTGACTAGCTGCGGAAGGGCATACCCATTTCTTTAAGCAGGGCGCGTCCTTCTTCGTCTGTCTTGGCCGTGGTAATGATGGAAATATCGAATCCCCGAATTTGGTCGATGGAGTCGTAATCAATTTCGGGAAAAATGAGTTGTTCGCGGATGCCGAGGCTGTAGTTGCCGCGTCCGTCGAAGCTGTTGGGGCTGATGCCGCGAAAGTCGCGAATGCGAGGCAAGGCGAGATTAATCAGGCGATCAAGAAAAGCATACATCCGTTCGGAACGTAGGGTAACCATGACCCCGACGGGCATCCCTTGACGGATTTTAAAGCCCGCGATCGCTTGTTTGGCTCGCGTGACAACGGGTTTTTGCCCAGTAATCGTCGTAAATTCACTAATCGAGGATTCTAGGGCTTTGGCGTTTTGAGACGCTTCTCCTAGCCCTCGGTTGATGTTAATTTTAATGACTTTGGGAATTTCGTGACAGTTGGCATAGCCAAACTGTTCAGTCAGTTTAGGCGCGATTGTCTTTTGGTATAAGGTTTTTAGTCGTTGAGGCATCGTTGGTTAATCTCCGCTTTCCTGGGCTTGGTCAGGAAATGTGTTCATGTAAGGGCATTAATCGAGAATTTCTCCCGTTTTTTTTAGCATTCGCACTTTTCGACCGTCTTCGGTAAAGGTATAGCCGATGCGACTCGCCACTTTTTCTTTCGTCGAATAGAGCATGACGTTAGAACTGTGAATGGGGGCTTCATAGGTAGCAATTTGCCCGGATTCGCCGTCTTGCTGAGGTTTGACGTGCTTGGTTCGGATATTAACCCCTTTGACGACAACCTTGCTTTCTTGGGGCAGGGTTTTCAGGATTTCGCCAACTTTGCCCTTGTCCCGTCCTGAAATAACTTGAACGGTGTCACCTTTTTTGACGTGCATTTTTTGACGCTGGGGTGCTGTGCTTGACTTCGCTGATGGCATCAGATCACCTCCGGTGCGAGCGAAACGATTTTGGTGTAATTTTTTTCCCGCAATTCTCGTGCCACTGGCCCGAAAACGCGGGTTCCTCGCGGATTGCCGTCAGTGTTGATAATAACGGCGGCATTGTCATCAAAGCGAATGCTCATGCCACTGTCGCGCCTTACAGGTTGGCGAGTGCGGACGATGACGGCTCTGACAATATCGGATTTTTTAATGGGCATATTGGGAATGGCATCTTTAACGACGGCGACAATGACATCGCCAATGCCACCATAACGGGTGTTGCCCGTTCCGAGGACGCGCAGGCACATGAGTTTGCGAGCGCCACTGTTGTCTGCGACATTGAGGTAGGTTTGCTGTTGAATCACGGCGGTAACGTAGGTATTTAGTTGTTGTGGGTTAGAATTTCGGCAATGACCCAGCGTTTAGTCCTGCTCAAAGGGCGAGTTTCACGAATGCGAACGCGATCGCCTTCTTTACACTGGTTTTCTTCGTCATGAGCCTTAAATTTCTTGGTATTGACCAGTATTTTGCCGTATTTCGGATGGGGGGAGCGATTTTCCACCGCGACGACGACGGTTTTTTGCATTTTGTTGCTAACAACGACTCCGACTCTTTCTTTGACTGCCATAACGAGTTTATTCCTCCTCTTGAGATGCAGATGGCGATGCGGGGGCGGCAGGGACGGGTACAGAAGGCTCTGCTGCACGTTGGCGTTCCCCTTCTACTGTTAGCAGTTGAGCTAAACGATGCCGTGTGTGTTTGAATTGATGAGGTTTTTCCAATTGGCGGGTCGCTTGTTGAAATCTCAGTTCAAACAATTGCCGCTTGGTGGCTAGGATTTCGTCTGCCAGTTCTTCCTCATTGAGTTTTCTGGCATCGGCAATTTTAGGTAGGGGCATCTTCTAAGCGGTCTCCTTCCTCGCGCATGATGAATTTGGTCTTGATGGGTAACTTTTGTGCGGCGAGGCGCATGGCTTCGCGAGCGAGGGGTTCCGTCACGCCTGACATTTCAAACATAATGCGTCCAGGCTTGACGACAGCCACCCAAAATTCAGGAGAGCCTTTTCCAGACCCCATACGGGTTTCGGCTGGTCGCATCGTGACGGGTTTATCAGGGAAAATGCGAATCCAGATCTTTCCACCCCGGCGAATATAACGGGTCATGGCACGGCGAGCGGCTTCGATTTGACGCGAGGTAATCCAAGAAGGTTCAATGGCTTGCAGCGCGTAGTCGCCGAAGCTGAGGGTACTCCCTTGATAGGCCATTCCTCTCATGCGCCCGCGCTGTTGTTTGCGGAATTTAGTTCTTTTAGGACTTAACATGGTTAGTTAATAGTTGAAAGTTAATAGTTGATAGTTAATGTGTTAACTAATCACTATTGACGAATTACTGTTCGTTAGAGCGGTCTTCAAATTGTTGGCGGCGGCGTTGGCGTTTCGGGGTCTGAGAAGGAACCGCCGCCGGTTGCTCTTCTTGTCCGGGTATAATTTCTCCTTTAAAAACCCAAACTTTAACCCCTAAAATGCCGTAAGTGGTTTTAGCCGTGCGATAGGAATAATCGATGTCGGCCCGCAGGGTATGCAGGGGAACTCGACCTTCGCGAATCCACTCAGTACGGGCAATTTCAGCCCCATTGAGGCGACCACTGACTTGCACTTTAATGCCTTTGACTTCGGCACGTTGCGCCCGTTGAATGGCTTGGCGCACGACGCGGCGAAAGGAAACCCGCCGCTCTAGCTGTTGTGTAATGTATTCGGCAATCAGCGTGGCATCAGCATCGACTCGCGCCACTTCAATCACGTTAATGCGGATTTGACGTTGGCCGCCTAATTCCTCTTGCAGTCCGAGGCGCAACTGTTCGATGCCACTGCCGCCCCGACCCACGACCACACCGGGCCGAGCCGTATGAATAGCTAAGTCAATTTGATCGGCTTTGCGTTCGATACGAATATCGGAAATTCCGGCGTTCATGCCAGGTTTATTGAGTGTTTTCTCAATATATCCGCGTATTTGGCGATCTTCTTGCAGTAGTTCGGGATAGCGTTTGCTATCGGCATACCAGCAAGATTTGTGGTCTTTGGTAATGCCGAGTCGAAAACCGATTGGATGAATTTTTTGTCCCATTGTGATGTTATTTAAAAGTGACTTTAGACTGAGCGCTTTAACTTATGCTTCGATTTTGGGAGCAACAGCAACCGTAATGTGACAAGTTGGCTTACGGATTTGATAGGCGCGTCCTTGGGCCCTTGGTCGGTAACGCTTCAAGCAAGGCCCTCCATCGGCGTAAGCTTTGGAAACCACTAACGTGGTCGGATCGAGTCCTTCGTTGTGTTCGGCATTGGCAACAGCCGATCGCAGGACTTTTAGAATGGGATCACAGGCTCGGTAAGGCATGAATTCCAGGACAATCAGGGCTTCTCGGTAGGAGCGCCCTCGAATTTGATCGAGTACCCGCCTCGCCTTCGAGGGAGACAGGCGGATGTAGCGAGCGATCGCTTTAACTTCTGTTGTAGTATCAACTGCCATTGTTTTCTAACGGATTACAAATTATCTTCGGCTGCCTTTTTTATCGCCGCCTTTAGCGTGTCCCCTAAAGGTTCGGGTCGGGGCAAATTCGCCCAGTTTGTGTCCGACCATTTGTTCAGACACATAGACTGGAACGTGTTGCCTGCCGTTGTGAACGGCGATGGTATGTCCCACCATTTCAGGGAGGATGGTCGAGCTTCTTGACCAGGTTTTAATGACTTGTTTGTCTCCTCTAGCATTGAGTTTTTCGATCTTGGTTAGAAGACTGTCGGCGACAAATGGCCCTTTTTTGAGAGAGCGTCCCATAAGCAATTCCCCATTTAAGTTTAAAAAATTTAATAGTTAACCTTGAGTGCGGCGGCGAATGATCAGCTTGTTGCTCTGCTTTTTGACTTTGCGGGTTTTCGCGCCCAAAGTCGGTTTGCCCCAAGGAGTCACCGGGCCGCTTCTGCCGATAGGAGCGCGTCCTTCTCCACCACCATGCGGGTGATCGACCGGATTCATCGCGCTACCTCTAACATGAGGCCGTTGTCCCAAGTGACGAGTGCGTCCGGCTTTGCCCAGTTTTAAGTTGCGATGATCAGCATTGCCAACCCGTCCGATGGTGGCATAGCACTCTTTTCTGACCATGCGGACTTCTTTGGAAGGCAATCGCAAGGTTACGTAGTCGCCTTCTTTGGCAACGACTTGGGCTGAACCGCCAGCTGCCCTCGCCATTTGTCCGCCGCGACCTACCACGAGTTCAATGTTGTGAACTTCTGTTCCCAAGGGAATCTTGCTCAACGGCAGAGCATTTCCCACTTCAAAAGGAGCTTCCTCCCCAGAAATGACCATTGTCCCCACCGCTAAACCAGCAGGGGCGATAATATAGCGTTTTTCGCCATCTTGATAAAAAAGCAGGGCAATACGAGCGTTGCGGTTGGGATCGTATTCAATCGCGGCCACTTTCGCTGGAATGTTGCGCTTGTCGCGACGAAAATCAATCAGGCGATAGAGGCGTTTGTGACCGCCACCGCGATGACGACTGGTAACGACCCCACGATTGTTGCGCCCTTTGCGGTTGTGCTTGTATTTGGTGAGGGATTTTTCCGGCTTACTTTTAGTCACTTCCGCGAAGTCGGAAACAGTTGCCTGCCGAACGCCGGGAGTGTATGGCCGATAAGAACGAATACCCATAATTGAGTTACCAGTGATCAGTGTTTGGGTTTAAACTTCGGGGAAGAGGGTAATGGAGTCTCCGTCTTGTAAAGTGACGATCGCCCGTTTGTACTGGGGTTTGTAGCCGATAAATTTGCCAACGCGCTTTTTCTTGCGGGGTGAACGAATTGTATTGACTTTGACAACCCTTACCTTAAATAAACTTTCGACGGCTGCCTTAATTTGGGGTTTAGTCGCTTTGGGCACGACATCAAACACATATTTGTTTTGCTCTAGGAGCAATGTCGCTTTTTCGGTGATAATTGGCTTGATGAGCAGATCGGCCAAGTCACGGGGGTTGTAGTTAATCACTGTAAACCTCCTTCATTTTTGCCAAGGCTTCGGCGGTAGTGATGACGGTATTCGCCGATAGGATATCGGCGATATTGAGTCCATCAGCTTTTAAAAGCTTGAGATGGCCAAGATTGCGGGCCGAAAGATAGATAGCATCGGGAATTTCGGACAAGATGAGCAGTACCTTTTTATTGCCTTCAACTCCCCAACGAGAAAGGGCTGACACCAATTCTTTCGTTTTGGGTTGGGACAATTGGTCGCTGAAACCTTCTATCACAATTAAATTCTCGGCGCGGCTACTCAGTGCGGTTCTCAAAGCCAACCGACGCTCTTTGCGGTTCATTTTGATTTCGTAGTTTTTCGGTTGAGGCCCGAAGATGACCCCACCCCCCCGCCAGAGAGGAGAGCGAATTGAACCGGCCCGGGCGCGGCCGGTTCCTTTTTGTCGCCAGGGTTTACGCCCCCCTCCCCTCACTTGGGCGCGAGTTTTGCTCGAAGCAGTTCCTTGACGAGCATTATTGAGTTGGCGCACAAGAGCGCGATGAACGATGTGGACGGCGTTTTCTTCTTTAGCCACCTTCCAGTCGAGGCTTGCCTCTCCCACTTCTTCGCCTTGCCAGTTTTTTGCAACACAGTTAACCATTTTCTGTTATCAGTTATCAGTTATCAGTTATCAGGTAGCTCTAGCGTTACTTGCCGACAAATTTAGCTGGCGTAATGTATAAGAGAGCACCGGGTTTGCCAGGAACGGCTCCTTTGATGAGCAATAAGTTGCGTTCGGCATCGACTCGGACGACTTGCAGATGGCGAGTGGTCACTTGCGTATTGCCATATTGTCCTGCCATCTTTTTGCCAGGATAAACGCGGCCTGGGGTTGTGCCTGCTCCAATTGACCCTGGAATACGATGGCTTTTGGAACCGTGCGACATCGGACCGCGCTTGAAGTTGTGGCGTTTTTGATGGCCGGAAAAGCCGCGTCCCATTGTTTTTCCAGCAATGTCTACTAAATCGCCAGCATTAAAAATATCGGCTTTAATCGTTTGTCCAAGTTGATATTGAGCGGGGTCGTTGAGGCGATATTCTTTGAGATGGCGCACCGCAGGCGCGTCTGCTTTTTTGAGATGTCCTAGTTCTGGCCGAGTTAAGGCTTTTTCTCTAACTTCCTTAAAGCCGATTTGGATGGCACTGTAGCCATCAGTTTCGCGGGTTTTGATTTGGGTGACGGGACACGGGCCCGCTTGAACGACAGTGATGGGAATGGCAGTGCCATTTTCCCGGTCAAAGATTTGGGTCATGCCCAGTTTGGTGCCGAGGATGCCGACAGACACGGATTTTTCCCTCTATTTACTAGACAACAAAAATAGAGCAGGACGCTCACAAGTAATCAAGCGGGATAGGATGTCCCCGCTCCTGGGTGAGGGAGCTGATCGCTCTGATAACTTTAGGTTTAAAATCAAGAAAACTCTTGATGATATGGCTTTTTAGCAGCTTCAGCCGCTATTTAAGCCAAAATTGCCTTTTTTGCTTTAAGACTTAAGAAATGATTTCCTCAGTATCTTTAAAGCGGCTCAGGACATTGCTTGGCAAATGCTCAATGATAGTCATGTCCCTGCAACCAAAAGCGTAGTGCTTAAAATATCACTGAATTTTAATCTGCTGTTTGGTCACAAATAAACATTGTATACGAAATCGCTCTGTTTGATCAAGGATTGAGCAATATTTTTTTTGAGGCGGGGGTGAGATTGCTGCTAATCCTGAAAAAAAGCGATGTGTTTTTTGTATTATATCTTGCTACAAGCTTGCTAGCCTGTTTCAACAAGAAGATAAAGGAGTTGACAAAAAGTTCTCATTATGAGAACATAGAGAAGTAAGTATAGTAAAAAATTTATGGATCTAGTCGGTAAGGCTCAGTTGAGGAAAGATGCGGCAAAACATGGTGATACAGAACGTGTAATTGAAGTTTGGATTAAAGTGGTCGAGGAAGTACAGTGGAACAACATAGCGATAGTGAGGCAAACTTGTCCATCGGCAGATTACGTCAACGGTAGAACTGTATTTAACATTAAGGGAAACTCTTACCGATTGATTACTATTATTGACTACTCTTTAAAATTAATTGTCTACGAAAGCTTCCTGACACACGCTGAATACAATAAATACAAGTTCTAATTGCCAATAAATTGCTAAACAATCCATCCTACAGGGGGATTTCTTTCCCCCTTACATCTCCAAAACTTAGTCAAACCTAGAAAAAAATGGCTCTTACAAATAACAAAACAAATTACAGTCAACTTTTAGCTCAATTTCAGCCTAAAGTAATTGAGAACGAGCAAGAGTATGGTGAACTCCGCCATCAACTTTTAAAACTCATGATGCAAACAGAACGTAGTCCAGAAGAAACTGAAATTCTTAAGCTAATTGCTGCACTTGTTAAAGACTTTGATGAAAAACAGCCAGTCCCAGAACCAGCTTCTCCTCATGAAGTTCTTCTTCATTTAATGGAAGAAAAAAATATGAGACAAACTGATTTAGTGGAAAAAATTGGTTCTAAAGGAGTGGTTTCAGAAATTGTTAATGGAAAACGCTCTATTAGCAAATCTCAAGCAAAAATCTTAGCAGAAATTTTTCATGTGTCTTCAAGTGTATTCATTTAATAGGGAACGGGATCACCGATTAAAGGATTGGTTCGGGAGTATGAAATGACTGGTAGGTGTTAAACACTTATGGCAAAAATTCCTGATGAATTTCTAAAAAAGGTATTGACTTTACAGGGACAGCTATTAGTTTTTATCGATCAAGCAAAGGAGACAGAGTACAGGATTTTAGTGAAATTTGGTGAAACAAGTGCAACACTAACCACACTCGCAGCATTAGATAACATTACAGAACGTCTCAGGGATGCTTATACTCGTTTACAGACACTAATGCTACGGATTGCTGAAGCTCAACCTCATGCAGATGAGAATACACTACAATTATTAGAAAGGAGTATCGAACAAACACAAGCAAATTTAGCGGCATCAGAAGCAACGATTAAAGAATCTAAAGTAGATGTTGGTTTATCATGAAAAATATCCCTAATCCTCTAGCATTCGAGCGCATGGCACAAAAGTTACAAATAAATTGTCAACAGTGGGATGCGTTAAACTTACAATTAGATGAACTAATTGCCAAAGTTGAAGAAGATATTCGTCAAAGTCCTTTAACACAGTATCGTCTTAAACGCGGAAATACCCTTAAAGCATCTACTGCCCAGAAGTCAGAATAAGGATATAAGATATTATACCCATACCAAAGCTGTTCAATGAGTGAGCGATCGCTTATTATTATCCTGTTGATCAATTCTGCCAAAACTTTCTAAATAACTCATCTACTTCATTCGGAAAAGGACAAACATCAGGGAAAGCCATATCATATTCAATTCGCATATTCTCTAACGCTTCTTGATAACAGTTAAAGAAAGTTTCCGCTAAAAAATTGCGTAAACTAGGAGAATCATTAAGAATTCGATTTAATTTCTGTTGTGTACGATTAAGCGTTACTTCCCACCCTCGATAACAATCGGGTAACGGGACATAATACCGTTTTAAAGCGTGTTCAAATAACGTAATTAAACGATTTTCTAACTCTCTTTTATCCCGTTTCCCCAAAGATTCCACCTCCTCTATTAAATTTTCTAAATCAACTTGGGAAAAATCTCCAGCTTTTAATTGTTTAACCGTTTCTTCAATCCAGAGGGCAAAATCTTGTTCGTAGAGAATTTTTGTCTTTGCTAAAGTCATAATGTTGTTCTCCGACTGTTGGTAAATCTTTAATTCTTTAGGGTAAGCTATTGTAGAAAGAGGCTTAATCGCGCAATTGTTGCCGTATGACCGATGCTCCCATTACTGTTCTACTCATTGACGATCAACCGATGGTAGGTGAAGCGATTCGCCGCATATTAGCTACTGAAGAAGATATTAACTTTAATTATTGCCGCGATCCGACCAAAGCGATCGCCATGGCCAGAAACATTAACCCGACAGTGATTTTGCAAGATCTCGTCATGCCGGATATGGACGGGCTAATGTTAGTCAAGTTCCTGCGGGCCAAAAATGCGCCGACTCACGATATTCCTCTTATTGTTCTATCGAGTAAGGAAGACCCGATTATTAAAGCTGAAGCCTTTAAACTGGGGGCTAATGATTATTTAGTAAAATTACCTGACAAAGTTGAGTTAATTGCTCGAATTCGCTATCATTCTGGGGCTTATAACAATTTACTCAAACGCAAAGAAGCCGAAGAACGCCTAAAGGAAGAAAACTTACGCTTGAGTGCGGAATTGGAAATCACCAGACGCTTGCAGCAGATGATTCTGCCGAAAGAGGAAGAACTGCAAAAAATTGAGCAATTAGACATTGCAGGCTTTATGGAACCTGCCTCAGATGTGGGAGGCGATTATTATGACGTTTTGCAACACAATGGCAACATCAAAATTGGCATCGGTGACGTGACAGGACACGGATTAGAAAGCGGTGTTTTAATGATTATGGTGCAAACTGCCATCCGTACCTTGATGACCCACAATGAAACCGATCCGGTTAAATTTTTGGACGTGATTAACCGGACAATTTATGACAACGTGCAGCGCATTAATTCTGACAAAAATCTTTCGCTTTCCCTGTTAGATTACCAAAACAACCGACTGCGCTTGAGTGGACAGCACGAGTCTGCCATCATCGTGCGCTCTGGCGGACAGATAGAGTTAATTGATACGATAGACTTGGGATTTCCAGTGGGTTTAGAAGAAGATATTACTGATTTTTTAGGAGAAACCGAAATCGCGCTCAATGCTGGCGATATTGTGGTTCTCTATACCGACGGCATTACCGAAGCCGAAAATCCAGCCGGAGAACTCTACGGACTTGATCGCCTCTGTCAAGTCGTCAGCGATCACTGGCAGAAAGCTGCAAGAGAAATTGTGCAAGCCGTCATCAAGGACGTGCGGCAACACATCGACTCTCAAACCGTCTACGATGACATCACAATAGTAGCGATCAAGAAAAAATAACCCCCAACCCCATGCGGATCGCAATTGTCAACGACACGATGATGACTGTGGAAGCCCTGCGGCGAGTGATCGACTCCGTTCCAGGCTATGAAGTCGCCTGGACTGCCCGCGACGGGGCCCAGGCTGTTGCCAAATGTCTTGTCGATCCGCCAGACTTAATTTTGATGGACATGATCATGCCGGTGATGGATGGCGTAGATGCCACGCGAGCGATCGTGCGCCAGTCTCCTTGCGCTATTCTCATCGTTACCTCTAGTGTCTCGAAAAATTCGGCTAGGATCTTTGAAGCGATGGGTTACGGGGCATTGGATGTGGTTAGTACTCCGGTTTTAGGACGCTTGGGCAATCCTGAAGTCGCTCAACAACTACTCGCTAAAATCGCTACCATTGCTACTCTCATCGGCAAACCCAACCCCAAACTCACGACTCCCCCTGAGTCTGCGACAGTCACCGCTAGCGGGGGAATCGGTAAACTTACTGTCCCGCCTATTTCTCTCCCGCCTTTGGTAGTCATGGGGGCCTCGACCGGCGGGCCAAACGCACTAGCGAACGTGCTGTCTCAACTGCCTGCCCAGTTTCCGGCAGCGATTACCATCATCCAACACGTTGACATTCAGTTCGCGCCTGGACTGGTCAAGTGGTTAGATGGGCAAACTCCTTTAAAGGTGCGCCTGGGTTCGGAAGGCAGTCGTTTAGAGGCGGGGACAGTCTTGGTAGCAGCCAGCAACGATCATTTAATCTTGCGTCCGAATTTAACGCTAACATACACTAGGAAGCCTGAAGATTATCCCTATCGTCCCTCGGTCGATGTGTTTTGTAAAAGTGTTGCCCAACATTGGAGTCGCAAAGGCATTGCTGTTTTGTTGACGGGAATGGGTCGAGATGGGGCACTCGGACTGAGTCTCCTGCGCTCGAAAGGCTGGCACACGATTGCCCAAGACCGACAAAGCTGCGTTGTCTACGGAATGCCCAAAGCGGCGGTCGAAATGGATTCAGCCGTAGAAGTGCTGCCCTTGGCTGCGATCGCACCTACCCTAATCAGGCGATTGACTCACACCCCTTGATTGGTGAACGATGAATGATGGACAATTATCAAATTTATGGAGAATTTCAAGAGGCTTTGCCTAATGGCGATCAATTTTTGGTGATTAGCTTCTCTCCTTCTTCGATACCGCTTCAGCAACGGTGGCGCAATAATGGGTTGTCGGCAGATTTTGTGGCAGATTATTTAACGGCATTTTTTCCGGCCAGTGAAGGCGACCCTAACATACTTGAACGACGAAATGAATTGAGAAGTGCCGTCAGTTACATTGCCAATGAATTGCTAGAAAATGCAATGAAATTTCACAATGAAGCGGCTAAGGTTTCGATCCAATTCGGTATTTATTTGCTGAACGATACTGTTGTTTTATTTTCTAAAAATTGTATTTCATCGGCAACTTTTGAGAAGTTTCAAAAAGTGATTCAAGAATTGACGACTACCGATCCTGAAGAATTATATATCAGCCATCTCGAAAAGTTGGCAGAACAAGAGGATAGTACCTCATCGGGATTGGGATTGATCACCATCGTGCATGATTATTTGGCAAAGTTGGGTTGGAAAATTGAACCGCTAGCCGAGCGTCCCGAACTCAACGTCGTGACAACAATGGTTCAGTTAGAAGTTTAATAAAAGAAGATTTTCAACATTTGGAGGCAAGTTCAGCAATGGAGATTAAAACAGATAATTATCGGGTATTTTATGACCCGGCAAGTGTGACAGTTGATTTTCAAGGTTCACTCAGATTAAGTGGCAGGGAAGAATATGCCCCTATTGTCGAAATGCTAGATGAGATTGTTGCTCAAAATCCACCGACGATTACCCTTGACTTGAAAGAACTAGAATTTTTAAATAGTTCGGGTATTAGTATGTTGTCTAAATTTGTGATTAATGTTCGCAAACAGCAAAATAGTCAAATCGTGGTGAAAGGTTCTCAAGCAATTCCCTGGCAAGGAAAATCTTTGAAAAACTTACAGCGACTGATGCCAAATTTAACGTTAGAATTAGCGTAATTGAAGCTAAAATAATGGTTGAAAATCAACAGAATCCAGACTATCGCGTCGTTCAAATCGAGCAACTTCAACAACAACTTGAGGAGTTGAGTAATGATAAGGAGGATCTAGAAATTTTACTGGAAACTGTTACTGAACACTCGACTGATTTAGAAAATGAAATTTATGAAAAAAATCAAATTTTGCTGCGCTACATTCAGCAAGTAAAACTTCTCACAAACGCGGCAGCAGATGTAGAAGAGGGTACTTTTGACATAGAAAGTCTCAATGAAATTGCTACTAGAGAAGATGAGCTAGGACAGTTAGCTCGCGTCTTTCAAAATATGGCCCGACAAGTCAAGATTCGTGAGAATCAATTGCGCCAACAAGTCCAAGAATTGCGAATTGAAATTGATCAATCTAAGCAAGCTAAACAAGTTGCTGACATTGTTCAAACTGACACCTTCAAAAACTTAAAACAAAAGCTAAAAAATATTAAACAATCTCGAAAAAATCCTGAATCTTCAGAATGATTGCAGTTTTTAAATAATGTGAGTTCGCTGCGCTCAAAAATAATTACTGAAAGCGTTATGCAAACTACGAGTCAATCACCCACCTAAGTTTGAAGTTAGGTTCAGTTCTTAAAAAAACGTCAGTTCGGAATAAGCCGAAAACAGCGCGATCTCTCGATAGGTTGAAGTCTCTTTACCTTCTCTTTACGAATTAGCTCTACTATTGAGAGCAATCACTTTAAAACCAAACAAAATTTTTAGAAAAATATCACCATGAAGAGCCTGCTTGCAAAAGTCTCAAAGACTCTGCTAACAGCCGTAGCGCTATCGATGGCGATCGCCGTAGATGCTCCCCAATCTGAGGCGATTTCGCTCAGCCAAAAAGATCTGTTTTTTGGACGCAACATTCCTGGCGGGGGCGAAATTTCTCAAGCAGAATTTGAAGCATTTGTAGATAATATTATTACGTCCCGTTTTCCGGCTGGGTTGACGATTTTTGATGCCGACGGGCAGTTCCAGGACAGCACGGGTACTATTGTCGAGGAGCGATCCAAGCTTGTCACTCTCTTTGTCGAAGATACACCCCAAAGCGAGAGTGCCATCAACGAAATTGTTCTAGCATATCTGCAACAGTTCAATCAAGAAAGTGTCTTGCAAGTCACCAACTTTGACGATCTCAAGGTGGGTTTTGGTGCGGGGGAAAACCTCATTGACAACGATCTCGTTCCCGAATTTATCAAAGCCGATCTATTCTTCGGACGCAACATTCCTGGCGGGGGAGAGGTTTCCGAAGCCCAGTTTCAAGCATTCGTCGATAGCGTTCTTACGTTCCGCTTTCCGGCTGGACTGACGATTTTTAAGGCTGACGGGCAGTTTCAAGACAGTACGGGCACAATTATCGAAGAGCAGTCAAAGGTAGTGACGCTTTTGTTTGAGGATACGCAGGAAAACGAAACTGCCATTGATGAGATTATAACAGCGTATCTCCAGCAGTTTAATCAGGAAAGCGTTCTCTTAGCTGTTAATGAAGACATAGCGGTTGGCTTCGGCGCGGGGGAAAATCTCATTGACAATGATCCTATTCCAGAAATTATCGAAGCCGATCTATTCTTCGGACGCAACATTCCTGGTGGGGGAGAGGTTTCCGAATCCCAGTTTCAAGCATTCGTCGATAGCGTGATTACGCCCCGCTTTCCTGCCGGATTAACGATTTTTGATGCTAACGGGCAGTTCCAAGACAGTATAGGCACGATTATCGAGGAGCCGTCAAAGGTAGTAACGCTTTTGTTTGAGGATACGCAGGAAAACGAAACCGCAATTGATGAGATTATTACAGCGTATCTCCAGCAGTTTAATCAGGAAAGTGTTTTATTGGTTGTCGATGAGGATGTAGAAGTGGCTTTTGAGGCATCGCCAAGCGCTTCCGTTCCTGAGCCTTCATCTATCCTGGGCTTGTTCGCCTTTGGCGTGCTAGGGGCTGGGGGAAAGCTAGTCTTGAAAAATCAGGTGAGTTTAAGAAAACTAGCTGGAATTTCGATTCGGAGAATTATTGATCATTAAATAGAGTCTATTGCTGCTTCAATTTGAGACGCATTTAAAGCGCGTCCAATAAAAATTAATCGCGTTTGACGAATTTCCTCTGGTTGCCAAAAACGGTCATAAAAATGATCGAAGCGATCGCCAACACCTTGCAATACTAATCGCATTGGTTTGTTAGGAACGTGGACGAAACCTTTAATCCGATAAATTTCATAAGTTGTGACTAATTGTTTCAAGCGATCAGTTAAAATCTGAGGATCGAAAGCGCGATCGACTATCACAGGAACCGAATTAATTTCATCGTCGTGTTCGTGGTCTTCTTCGCTATCGTGATGGCTAGGACGGCTATCTAAATCATCTTCTACGGCGGCATTAAACCCTAATAAAATATTAGAGTCAATTTCACCTCGATGGCAAGGAATGACTTTTACTCCCGGACGCAATTGCTGTTGCAACCAATCTTTAACTTGTCCTAATTTTGCAGTCTCTACTGTATCAGTTTTGGTGAGTAAAATTAAATCGGCACAAGCTAACTGATCTTCAAATAATTCTTCGAGAGGAGTTTCGTGTTCTAGATTAGGATCAGCTTGACGCTGTGCTTGGAGTGCGTCTAAATCCCCGACTAACTTTCCTGCTACCAACGCTTGTGCATCTACTACTGTCACCACGCCATCGACGGTAGCACTGTTGCGAATTTCTGGCCAGCGAAAGGCTTGAACGAGGGGTTTTGGCAAGGCGAGTCCAGACGTTTCAATCAGTATGCAGTCAATTTGTTCGCGTCGTTGCAAAAGTTGTTGCATGGTTGGAAAAAACTCTTCTTGGACGGTACAGCACAAACAGCCGTTCGTCAGTTCGATAATATTGCTGTTAGGATTGTCCCCTTCCTCGCAGATTTGACAGTCTTTTAACAGTTCTCCGTCAATTCCTACCTCGCCAAATTCATTGACTAACACGGCAATGCGCCTGCCTTGATTGTTTTGCAAAAGGTGACGCACCAAGGTTGTTTTGCCTGCGCCAAGAAAGCCTGTGATAACGGTAACGGGAATTTTGTACATGAGATACTAAAAATTGAAAGAGTATTGATAAAGTCAATTTATCATCTATTCCTCCCTGTCCGACTTTTAAGGCGCTTGTTCTACCAAATCCGGTTTTATGGCGAACACCTTTTGGGGCATACGCTTCGGAGGGCGCACGCGATGCGCCCCTACATATTTTTAAATATTCGCGACAGTTTACCAGCCAATATCGAGGTCTCCTGCTTTAACTTTATCTTCAATAAGCTCTCGATAAAGCTGTAATTCTTCGGGTGTAACCTTGTGGTCTTCAAAAATGGCATGAATGATGTTCTGTCTTTCTTCTGCTGAAACCACTCCATCTAATGTTGCCTGTTTAATAAGCGCTTTGAGTCGATTGAGGTGTTGAATTTCTTTTGGCGTTAGATCTCTGCCCGTCGGATGTGAAATTTTCATGGTTATATTACCTTATTTGTATCAAGTTTATTGGCTTAAAGTTATCAAATTAAGACTTGATATTAATTTATCAAGTTTTTAGGGGCAGAAAAGCGAAATTAATCTTAAAATTCCCCAGTAAATTGAGTCCAAAAATGAGCATCTAACCGGAAATCGCCGAAGCAGCGAGCGATCGCTTGGCGGCCTCGTTCGTTAAAAAGTAACTGAAGGTCTAAGTAACTCGCGGGGCGATAGGGAAGTCGTGTTGCCCATTCAATGGCGGTAATGCCCGGAGGCACTTCTTGACCTTCCCAATAAATTTCAGGCGATAATTCGGCAATTTCTTGGGGTTGCAGGCGGTATAAATCCAGATGGTACAAAGGGATGCGACCTTCTAAGTATTCATTGATGAGAGTAAATGTCGGGCTGAGGATCGCACTGTGAATCTGCAACCCTTCACCCATGCCTTGCACTAACGTCGTTTTGCCTGCCCCTAAGTCGCCTTCGAGTAAGATAACACTTCCCACCGACAGCACAGTCCCCAACCGCCGTCCTAACGCCTGAGTCGCTGCCGCATCGGGCAACGCAATCACAATGGGTTCGTCCGCCATGATTTTTAGCGATTAATTTGGCTATTTTCGTAACTAAATACGGTATTTTGCAGCAGCATCGCTACCGTCATCGCCCCCACGCCTCCTGGCACAGGTGTAATATAACTAGCAACAGTGGCCACTTCCTCAAACGCGACATCACCCACCAGTTTCGCTTTTCCTTTTGCTGCTTCGAGGCGATTGATGCCCACATCTACAACCACCGCCCCTGGTTTGACCATTTCTGCGGTGATTAATTGAGGTTTGCCCACCGCCGCCATCAGGAGATCGGCTTGACGGGTAATTTTAGCTAAATCAGGCGTTTGAGAGTGAGCGATAGTGACAGTCGCGTTGGCTTCCAATAACATCAAAGCCAAAGGCTTACCCACCAAAATACTCCGTCCCACGACAACAGCCTGTTTGCCTTTAGCGGCAATTCCGTAAGCCGACAGCAGGCGCATCACTCCTGCCGGGGTGCAACTTCGCAATCCGGGTTCCCCCCGTACCAATCGTCCCAAATTCGTTGGGTGCAGCCCGTCTGCGTCCTTGTGGGGAGCAATCGCTTGTAACAATGATACGGCATCTAAATGCTCTGGCAGGGGCAACTGCACTAAAATGCCATCGACGTTGGGGTTTTGATTAAGTTCTTCGATAACGGATTCTAGGTCTTTTTGAGAAGTTTGCGCGGGAAAATGGCTACCAAAAGAAGTAATGCCCACTTGAGCGCAAGCTCGTTCTTTATTGCGAACGTAAACAGCACTGGCTGGGTTATCTCCTACCATCAGCACCGCCAAGCCTGGAGTTCGCCGAATTTTAGGCTGTTTTTGTTGAATTTTGGCTTGTAGCTCTCGGTAAATTTGTTGAGCTAAGGCTTTACCGTCTAGAAGTTGGGCGGTTAGGGAAGACATTTGTTTGTTTGTAGTTGCGCTTTAGCGCACACCCGACGACGAACCAAATTTATTTTACGTTTTACGTTTAATGATGTCCACCTACTTAACGGTTGAGCGTATGATAGTTGAACACCGCGAAGTACCCTCGATGAATTGGAGACTTCAAATACTTTTTTGATTCAGCATCAAATTTATGAATTCCCTATTCAAGCATTATACCTGGAAAAATTTTCATTGTTCCTATAGCGTCCACGCTTCTCAAGAAAATCTTCCGTCAAAATTCGCTTTATTACTCATCCATCCCATCGGAGTCGGATTGTCAGGCGTTTTTTGGCATCGCTTTGCTAATTTGTGGCAGCAGAAAGGCTATGCCTATCCCCTCTACAACCCCGACTTACTCGGCTGTGGCAAAAGTGATATGCCTCACCTGGCTTATTATCCTATCGATTGGGCGAAACAACTGCAATTTTTTAGCGAAACGGTCATTCAAAAGCCCGTTATTCTGGTCGTCCAAGGAGCGTTATTTCCTGTTGCCATTAAATTAATTCAAAATTCGGCTCAGTCGAATTTTATTAAAGGCTTAGTCTTATCAGGGCCACCTGCCTGGCGTACTATGACAGAAGCGGGAAATATCTTACAACAGCAACTCATTTGGAACCTATTCTTTGATACGCCACTGGGCAATCTTTTTTATCGCTACGCTCGCCGCCGTCAGTTTTTATCTTCTTTTTCAGTGCGCCAATTATTTGCCGAGGCTGAGGAGGTTGATAGCGAATGGTTGAGTTTTTTAGAAACAGGTGCAACCGATTTAAATAGCCGCTATGCCGTGTTTTCTTTTTTAGCAGGATTTTGGCGAGAAAATCAGGCTCAAGCAATTCAATCTATTGAGCAACCAACCTTAGTTTTATTTGGCGAAAAAGCCTCTAGCATTAGTCGAGAAGGCATTGCCGAAACGCCTCAAAAACGCTTGGAGTTGTATTTAAAAAACTTTTCTGCTGCACGAGGTTGTATTATTCCCGGCCGTAATGTCCTACCCTACGAATCAACCGAAGAATTTGTGACAGAAGTCTTTCAATTCGTTGAAAGTATTGAGGGTTAAATGAGATTTAGTGGGCAATTACCCCTGAAAAAAGACTAACGGGGAAAAATCAGTTACAGTATAAAAAAGACAGCTTACCTTCCTCCCTCCCTCATTGCGGTATCATGGCATCTTCCTCCCTCGCCGTCCGAGAACTTCCTTTATTCCCCCTCCCCGAAGTTGTATTATTTCCTGGCCGTCCCCTTCCTCTGCATATCTTCGAGTTTCGCTATCGCATCATGATGAATACTCTATTAGAGGACGATCGCCGTTTTGGTGTGTTGATGATCGATCCCCTCAATGGTGAAATCGCCAGAGTTGGCTGCTGTGCAGAAGTAGTACGCTACCAACGCTTGAGCGACGATCGCCTGAAAATGCTCACCCTCGGACAGCAGCGATTCCGCCTCCTCGAATACGTTAGAGAAAAACCCTATCGCGTCGGGTTAATTGAATGGATTGAAGATGAATCAGCAACAGAAGATCTCCGTCCCCTAGCTACCCAAGTCGAGCATCTTTTGCGAGATGTTGTTCACCTGTCTGCCAAACTCACCGACCAAAAAATTGAGCTACCCGACGATCTGCCCGATCTTCCCCGTGAATTGTCCTATTGGGTGGCAGGCAACCTCTATGGTGTGGCAGCCGAACAGCAAGCTTTACTCGAAATGACCGATACGGCAACTCGTTTGCGGCGGGAAGCCGAAATCCTGACTTCTACGCGCAACCATCTAGCGGCCCGCACAGCCCTGAAAGATGTCTTAAATTGAAAACAGGTCTACTCAATCTCTGAGAGTTTAAGCAAAGTGACAGGATAACTGCCAAAAATTTTTAAGACTTTAGTGTGGGTTTCCAGTTCCGCTAAAGCTTCTTGAATGGCAATGTCTTGCCTGCTACCTGCAAGGTCAATATAGAAAAGGTACTCTCCAAGCGATCGCTTGGTCGGGCGCGACTCAATGCGAGTCAGGTTGATGCCACGCCGAGCAAACACTTCTAAAGGCTTGACAATCGCCCCCGGTACATTTTCTGGAACGCTGAACGCCAAGGACACGCGAGTTCCCGTCACTGAAGGGGTTGAACCTAACACCCAAAAGCGCGTGCAGTTGTCGGGATAGTCCTGGATGTCACGGGCTAGGATGGGGAGATGATAGAGCTTAGCGGCGCGAGGAGAGGCGATCGCAGCCGATGTTGGATCTGCTTCAATCTGATGTAGGGATTGGGTCGTAGCATTGACAGGAATCAGTTGCACGAACCCCAGGTTTTGTTCTAGCCACTTTTGGCACTGAGCCAGGGCTTGAGGATGAGAATAGACTGTTTTAATGCTCTGTAGATCAGTTGCGTGAGACAGGAGGACGTGGGCGATGGGTAGAACCAGTTCTTGTTTGATGGTCAGGCGATCAAACTTCCAAAGCAAATCCAGGGTGACAGCGATACTCCCCTCAGTCGAATTTTCCACCGGAACGACTGCCTGTTCAGTCTGCCCTAGCGCGACTGTCTGTAGGGTTTGGGCAATACTGGGACAAGGGCATAAAAGGGACGGCTGCCCCCGTTCTTTCAACAGCCAATTAGCATAGGCTAGAGCGGCGGTTTCTGCATTGGTTCCCGTCGGGCCGAGGTGAGCAATAGAAATAGGCATAATAACTATTCACTAATTCGGCTGTTTTTAGGCTTAATAAAAGGCGAATCCTCTGAGCGTTCTGGATATAAGTGTTGGACAAAAAAATCGACTGTACTTTGATTGAGCCATCCTTTGAGAGCAGCCAGTGCCCCCAACCTTACCCAAAGCCGTTTTTGCTCTTGTTCATCTAAAATTGCTTGAATTTGTTGTTCGTCAAGGAGAGCGGCCTCTTTCAAATAGTGGCCTAACGGTTCTTTTGAGGGAGCCTCTGTTTGAGTCACCAACTCAGCCCAACGCTCGGCAAAAAAGTCGGCAGTTTCTTGTTTAAGCCATCCTCGCCGCGCCAAAATCTCTCCCAAGCGCGATTGGGGTTGTCGAACTTGTTCTTGTAGGGCTTCTTCAATTTGAGCAGGAGTCACTAAATGAGCTTGCTGTAACATTTCTCCTAATTTTGCCAGAAAAATTGGATTGGGTCGAACCATAACCTGTCTCCTAGTTTGAATTGCTTAATACGCAGAATTATATCTATTATTCCCAAGTTAGCCGCCGTTATTAACACTGAACCTTGATTAGTGAGATTTTTTTTGCATTAATTCTAAGTAGGCAAAAGGAAGAATAATGACCCACAAACTCGATCCGACAACTAAAGCGATCCAAGAAGTCATGTCGGTTTTGGGAGTCGTCACATCTTGCCAAAACACGCTTAACCAAGCTGTAAAAACGAGCGTAGCAACAATTCCATAGTAACCGAGGGCAACACTCAACATAATAATAGACCGCTCAATCCCATTTCCCTCATTACCCTAAAGCCAGATGAGGGACGTAAGCATCGTGAATTGTCCTGAACTCGCTGGGTGAGGCGATCGCTGTTTATCCTGAAAATTACTGATATGGTAGGAATGATTGTTGAGTGGTTTTGTTGGAACATTACGGCATGACTCATCAGGTTTCTCTGCTGTTCTCGCCATTACGCCGCTTGAGGCGTGTTTTACTCATATTTGGACTGTGTTTGGCTTTAACGGTCGGTTGCCAGAGCGATCGCAACACCTCTTTAACTTCTGTTGCTGATCGCCATCGCCTGACGGTGGGAACGATCCTGCAACCGCGCACCCTCGATCCTGCCGACAGCTACGAACTGGCCAGCCTGATGGTGATTTACAATCTGGGCGATACACTTTACACCTACGAACTCGGCGCGACCGATCTTAAGCCTCAACTCGCCTTAGAAATGCCCAAAATTAGTGAAGATAAGCTCACTTATACTATTCCTTTGCGTCGAGGCGTTAAATTTCATGACGGAACGCCTTTTGATGCACAAGCGATGGTCTTTTCTTTACAACGCTTTATCCAAAATGGGGGCAAACCTGCCTTTCTCCTGACGGATACGGTGGATACGATGCAAGCGACAGGCGAGTATGAAATTACCCTGACCCTCAAACGACCCTTTGCTGCTTTTCCTTCCCTGTTAGCCTTTCCTGGAACCTGTGCAGTTTCGCCCAAAGCTTATGAAATTGGGCCAGGTAAATTTCAGCCTGAGCGCTTGGTGGGAACAGGGCCTTATCAATTAGTTAGTGTGACCAGTGATTCGATTAAATTAAACGCTTTTAAAGATTATTGGGGAGAAAAGCCTAAAAATGAGGGAATTGATTTACAAATCTATCCAAGCAATCCTGCTAACTTATATAATGCTTTCCGCACGAAAGCAGTCGATGTCGCCTATCAATCGTTGGCCGCTCAACAAATTAAACAACTGAAAGCAGACGCACAGCAGGGGTGGCAAGTGATTGAAGCCCCAGGATCAGCCGTTTACTACCTAACACTTAATCTCAAGAGCGAACCCCTTCAACAAAAAAAAGTCCGGCAAGCGATCGCGGCTTTAATCGACCGTCCCCTCCTCAACGAACGTATTTTGCAAGGGCAGGGAGAACCGCTCTACAGCCTGATTCCTACGACGTTTGCCGGTTATCAACCCACTTTTCAACAACGTTACGGCGATCACAATGTCACCCAAGCCAAGCAATTACTGCAAGAAGCGGGGTATTCGCCCGAAAATCCGGTGACAGTAGAAATCTGGCACTCATCAGGCTCTACTAGTTCCAGCATCGTAGCAGCAGTGCTTAAAAAACTAGCAAAACGAGATTTAGGTGGGGCCATTCAATTTGAACCCAACAGCATTGCCTCGGCAGCGTATTTTAAAAATGTGAGCAAAGGTCTCTATGCCTCAGCCTTGTCTAACTGGTATCCCGATTTTCTCGATGCCGATAATTACATTTATCCCTTTTTAGACTGTGCCAAAGGGTCAGCCACTCAAGGTTGCTCAGAAGGCGCGGCCCAGAATCAGGGGTCGTTTTACTACAGCGATCACATGAACCAACTCATCGCTCAACAACGGCGCGAACAGAACCCCCAACAGCGTCAGGCTATTTTGGCTGAAATTCAACAGATGCTGGCTGAGGATGTTCCCTACATTCCTTTGTGGCAGAATAAAGACTATGCCTTCGCGCAAAATGGCATTGAGGGGGTGACTATCAATCCCAGTCAAACGTTTCCCTTTTGGACAATTTATCGCGATCGGGGATAATGGACGATAAAGTAGCTCATAATACCGTCTTTCGCCTCAGCCTCGCTCTCGGACTGGGTGTTTCTTTAATCTACTTAGCTTTCTTGAAACCGGGTATTTGGGGTATTGATGGCAACGAAATGTTTTGGGTGTCTCATTCGCTGGCAACCGAGGGGAGTTTTGCTCTTCCCCCAGGCGTAGCGGGTGGCATTACGGGCAGAGGGGGAGAAGCTTATGGAACACGCTATCCGTTAATTTCGATTCTAGCAGTGCCGTTTGTTTGGGTGGGGCTGTTTTTTGCCCACCTATTAGACTTGCCTTCTCGCTATGTAGCAACGCTGTGCGCTCTGGTTTTATGCGTTTTGTTGACAGCAGCAACGACTGCCCTAGTCGCCTTACTCGCGTTGCGGTTGGGGAGTAGCCAAAAAGGAGCCTATATAGCGGCTCTTGGCTTTGCTTTTGGTACGATCGCTCTGGTTTATTCTCGTGAATTCTTTGCTGAACCCCTACTGGCTTTTTTGACGGCACTTAGCCTTTACTGGGCACTAGGCAAAAATTATCGGGAACACGCAGGAGCCAGTATCATCGCAGGTTTAGCGATTTTAGCTAAGCCGGTTGGTATTGTCATCGGGCCATTAATCGCCCTTTATTTTTTAGGAAAAAGGTATCCTTGGCGTACGGTTATCGGCCCTTGTTTAGGAACGGCAGGCGGGATTTTGCTCTATTTAGGCTACAATTACCTGCGTTTTGAAAGCTTTTTGATGGCGGGTCAGAGTGGCGATCGCTTTCAATGGGACGGAATGCCAGAACGGTTGCTGGGAATGCTGTTGAGTCCAGGAGCAAGCGGCGGCTTATTTTGGTACTGTCCTCCGACGATTCTAGCCTTTTGGGGCTTTCGGCGGGCGTTAAAAACCCAGCCGTTAGAAGCTTGGTTGGTAATGGGTATCTTTCTCGCTAATTTAGTGCTTCATGCTTTTTGGGAATTTCGGGGCTGGAATTGGGGCCCTCGCTTTCTCCTGCCTGTGTTACCAGGGTTGATGGCACTGACGGCTTTAATTCCCAAAAAATGGTGGGATGTCTTGCTTGCTCTGATTTTTCTGGGATTTTTCTGGAATGCACCGACGTTAGTTTCCTACTATCAGCGTTACTTTGCTGAACTTGAAAGCAAGGATACTAATCTTTTAAATGCGGCTTTAGTGCTGTGGGGAAATCCGCTTGATGCTCCTTTATTTAACGGTTGGGGAGCGGCTTTTCGGCAACTGGGAGATGCTTTTAATACAGATGTTCGAGATGTTTTAGGTAATGTGGGTGCGCCGCCGAATGTGGGAGACAGTGTCACCTCGGAATTGCTGAGAATTGTGGCGGTTTGGTGGTGGGTATTGCCAGCAGCAGGAATTCCTATCTGGGTCGGTTTGGCGATCGCTCTTTTGATGGTAAGTTTAGGAATTGGCATTTTGTGCTGGGGATGGCGGCAGGCAATTGACAACGATTGAGTAACAATCAACAATGTGAATAATGAAACTGATCATTCAAATTCCCTGCTTTAACGAAGAAGCAACGTTAGGGGTGACGCTGTCTCAACTGCCGCGCCAATTACCCGGTATTGATCGCATTGAGTGGTTGATTGTTAACGATGGCAGTATTGATCGCACACTCGAAGTTGCTAAGGCTTGCGGTGTCGATTATGTGGTGAACTTCGATCACAATCAAGGACTGGCCAAAGCGTTTATGGCAGGTTTAGAAGCCTCTCTCAAAGCTGGGGCTGATATTATTGTCAATACCGATGCAGACAATCAATATTGTGCTGATGACATTCCCAAATTAATTGGGCCTATCTTACGGGGTGAAGCTGAAATTGTCATTGGAGCCAGACCCATTCAGGAAATTGAGCATTTTTCACCCTTTAAAAAAATTCTGCAAAAGATCGGCAGTTGGGTGGTTCGACTCGCGAGTAACACGGACATTCCTGATGCGCCTAGTGGCTTCCGCGCTATCAGTCGCAATGCTGCTTTGCAATTAAATGTTTTTAGTGAATACACCTACACCCTAGAAACGATTATCCAGGCAGGACTCAAAGGAATGGTCATTACGTCTGTTCCGGTGAGAACCAATCAATATCTGCGTCCTTCTCGCTTGGTCAAAAGTATTCCTGCTTACATTCAGCGATCGATCTTGACGATTGCTCGCATCTTCATGACCTATCAACCCCTGCGCTTTTTTGCCATTTTAGGTAGTATTCCTTTTAGCCTGGGGTTTTTGCTTTGTTTGCGTTGGTTGTTGCTGTTTTGGGGTGTTTTAGGGGAAAATCAAGACAAAGCTCGCGTTCCCAGTCTCGTACTAGCTGCCATTTTAATCCTAATGGGATTTCAGTTGTGGATTTTGGGGTTAGTTGCTGATTTGCTCTCGGTCAATCGCAAGTTACTAGAGGATATTCAATTGCGCTTGCGCCGTGCTGAATTGGGGGGACAAGGAGACAAGGAGACAAGGGGACAAGGAGATTAGAAATTAGGGAATTAATTTTGGTTGTGCATCAAAAGATTGTGTGATAGCAAATCAAATCATCCCAAGTCCAACATTTGTCGGTTAATCCAGCCCTTGGTGCAGAAAAGACAGTTCATAAGTACGATTTACAACTACTACTGAACTTTATAGAGTTATCCAGATCCCCACTAATATAAGCTGTATTCCCGGATAAAGCCACTCCCGTAAATCCGTAGGGAGGAGGTCCCCCAGGATATCCCAACAAGCCAATAGGCAAATTGTCTGCTAGGACAATACTTTTACCACTACTGATCTCGATCGCCGTGAGACTTTTGCTACCCACTTCAGCCACTAATGCTATGCCATTAGGATGATAAGCCACTCCTTCTGGAGATAACAAATTTGAGGCGATTACTTGAATGACTCCCGTGGCTATATCGACCAGCAAAAGTCGATTCCCAACAGACTCGGTCACTAAAAACCGGGACTGATTCTCTAAGGCTAGTCCAGTTGGACAAGCCAAACCCTGAGCAACTGTGCGGCGAATCAAACCTGCCGAGTCGAGAATTTGAGTAATTCTACCCGTGGCACAGTCAGCTACTAAAAGACTGCCATCAGACAACTCAACTGCATCGTAGGGGACAGCAAAGCCCCTGTAAGCGTTAAGTGCTGCTCCCGTAACTCGATCCAGTCGCTGTACCACACCAGCAAACCAACTACTCGAAATTACATGAGATTCATTAACAGAAATGCCTATGGGGAATTGAGATGGCGTAGCCCAATTACGGAATGTCTGTTGTATAGTTCCCGTCTGACGGTCTAGATTCCGATAGGAATAAAGATCAGCCACATAAAGACTGTCATTATAAATAGCAAGACCTCCTGGTGCAGTTAGTCCAACCCCTGCAAGAACTTGTCGAACAGTTCCAGTTTCCGTATTAACTTCCTGAATCGAACTATCTATAGCAAGCCTAAATGAATTGGACAAAAGCATCATATTTTGCTAGATTAGGAATCTTAAAAAGTTGGTAATCAAAGAAAAGCTTAAATAATCTTTTAACAATGGAAAAGTTACGACACAGATAGTAGAATCGTCGAAT
>JBGTNM010000107.1:0-54107 GCA_041743025.1 Microcystaceae cyanobacterium | reverse complement strand
GATCAAAGTAACAATTTCTCCAACTGGCAAATCACTGATAGCAGTGACATCCAACATTAACTGATCCATTGTAATAGCGCCAATTTGCGAAACTCGCTCTCCCCGAATAAGAACTTGTAGGCGGTTGGAAAGATTGCGAGGTACGCCATCAGCATAACCAATACCGACAATAGCAACGCGCAGGGGGCGATCGCTGACAAACTGATGTCCGTAGCTGACACCCGTTCCCGCTTCTAGGGTTTTCACTTGCGTTACTTTGGCTTTGACTTGTAGAACGGGTTTTAACTCAATTTGCGATCGCAGGTGAGGCGCGGGATACAATCCATAGAGTGCCAGCCCCACACGAACCAGATCGTAATGTAGGCTAGGATCGCTTAGCGTCGCCGCAGAATTGGCTAAATGGAGGCGTGGCGGGTTGATTTCTCCCTGCTTAAGTTGAGCGATCGCACTCTCGAATCGCTGTTGCTGTAAGCGCATCACCTTGGGATCGGGATCATCTGCCGTTGCTAAATGGGAATAGACGCTGGCAATTTTGAGATAAGGAAGCGACTGTACGAAGGTAACAAACTCTGTCGCCTGCGTCCAAATCGTTCCTAAGCGAGACATCCCGGTATCAAGTTTGAGATGGACGTGCAAATGTTGTCCCACCTCAGCCATCGTTTGCGAAACCGTTAGAGCTTGCTGAGGGCTGCACAGCGTCGGTTGTAGTTGCCAATGCGCGATCGCGGTAATTTCTTCGGGGGTATTAACCGCGCCTAAAATGAGTATAGGGGCAGCAATTCCGGCTTCTCGCAATTCAAACCCTTCTCCTAATGTCGCAACAGCTAACCAGCTAGCCCCTGCCTGCAAAGCTGTCTGAGCGACAATCGTTGCTCCATGCCCGTAGGCATCTGCTTTGACGACTGCCATCAATTCGGTATTGGGTGAGAGCAGTTGCCTGATTTGTCGGACATTATGGGAGAGTGCTTCGCTATCAATCTCTACCCAAGCTCGTTGCCGAATGAGTTCTAACACAATAATATTCTGCTAGTGTTGTCACAAATTTTATATTAACCACAAAGGCACAAAGACACAGAGAATTAGGATGGCTATCCTCTGTTAAGGTGCTGATATGATTGTGGTGGAATTCGGGTGAACAGGAGTACAGTCAGGATGGAGATAGTTGATGGGTTGGATCGGTGTGAAGCTCTCGAAACTTTATTGCACGAACGCCTCCAAGCAGCCACGCTGTCCCCAAGTACCTGGCAAATCAGTTGCCTGTTGCGCTCAGATAATTTATTGATTTTGCTGCATTCTCCCGATATTTCTGGCTTAGAACCGTCTCAGGTGTTGCCATTGGTGCAAGCTACTCTCAAGCAAGAAAATCGCCTCAGTTTCTATCCGCGTCAAGTGTATTTGGCTGTTAATGGGCAATATTATGACCTTACAGAACTTTCAACCCAAAAATCGCTTAAATTTTCCCTATTGTATCCTTTAAATCAATACTGGCAAGACGGGCGAGGCAAGCTAAAATCGCTGCTCAAAACGCTACCAGAGCGAACCTCGAAGCTAAGACAGCCTTCCTCATTTTTAGGATTATTGGGGATGGGTATACTTTTATTAGGCAGTTTGTATGCTTTGACTCGTCCCTGCGTTGTCGGCAACTGTGAAGTTATCCCGCAAGCACGAAAGCAAGCAGAGAACGCTTTAACCTTTTTGGCAACCGCTACCTCCCAAAAAGCCCTCTTTACTGGCAGCGAAGAATTAACCCACTCTGTCGCCTTACTCCAGTCTATTCCTCGTTGGTCGCGCTATCACACCGAGGCACGGGTTTTACAGGCAACCTATCAGCAATCTCTCAACCAACTTTCTGCTATCGTCGAGGCAGTCGAAATCGCCAAACAAGCTACCTCCCTCGCTCAAAATTCTCGCCGAAATGCAACGCAATGGCAGGAACTTCAGCAACTTTGGCAAAAAGCTTTACATAAACTCTCAATTGTACCGTTAGGCAGTCCTTTATATCCCTTAGCATCTGTTAAACGGCGAGAATTTCAACAAAAGTCAGTCAGCGTTGCTCAACAAATAGTAGCAGAACAGCAAGCAATCTCTAGGCTTAAAGCTGCTGAAAATACGGCTAAAATAGCTACGATGCGAGAAAATATGGCTAATTCATTCGCTGATTGGCAACGGGTTTATGCTACTTGGAAAACAGCGATCGCTTCCTTACAAGAAATTACGCCTGGAACCAGTGCCTACCAACCTTCTCGGCAATTGCTCGCAACTTACTTACCCCAACTAGCACAAGCGGGAAAGCGCAAACAAAAAGAAGAATTTGCTGCTAATATTTATCAAAAGGCGATCGCACAGGCAAAATTAGCCGAAAAATCCGAATTGAGCCAACAATGGTCGCAGGCGGTTATTTATTGGCGAAATGCTCTCAACTCTATCCAACAAGTCCCCAACAGTACCTTTCAATCGACGCAAGCGCAACCGCTTCTTTCGACTTATCATGTTGCCCTCAATCGCGCTCAAACCCAGTTAAAAACCGCTTTAACCCGACAAAAGTTGCAAAAAGAACTAGACGCGCTTTGCTCACAACCTAGTCAAGTCTGCGATTATCAAATCGGCGATCGCATTATTCAAATAAAATTAACCCCCAGTTACCTGCAACAAGTCTGGAATACTGCCTTACAAGCGAAGGTTTACGGCAACGTGCAAATCCAAATTGAACTCCTCAATCACCTGTCTCGCTTTGAACAATCTCTGCAATCGTTGGCGAAAAGAACGGGAAAAGCGATCAAGGTTTATGGCACGAATGGCAGTTTAATGGCAGTTTATCCGGTGCGTTAGCGGTTAATCTGGTAAAAATTCAGCATTTAACGATTGTTCGGGACTGTAAGGACATTCTAGGGGAAAAGTATCTAGGGGCAAATTTGTTTCATCGGCTGCTTGTTCGCAAGCATTAACATAACACTCCGCCAAAACTGCTTGAAAATCAGGAACTAAGCTAGGAGAATCTTTCAAGTCATCATTGATGCGTCTGCGGTGTTCCCGAATACTGCCTCGCCAACTCCCACTCCGGCACTCCGGTTGATAGTGCCACTTGAGGAGATGAAGCAGAATGACGATGAGGTTGCTTTTAAGGCTTTTTCGCTCTCGCCTTGACATATCTTCAATTTCTTCGATTAAATTTGCCCAATCTACATTCGCGTAATCTTGGCTGCGAAGTTGGGCTATTGTTGTCTCAACCCAGCAGACAAAATCCGTTTCATAGAGACTTTTTTGACTGGCTTCTAGTTCGGTTGCCATTGCGGTAGATTAAAACTCTTTGCTTCATTTTAGACCAGTAAACGCTGAAAACCTGCTTGTTCAAAATGGCGATCGCTTGTCAATGCTTCACTAATACCACGTTGACGCATCAAGACAAAACTTACCGCATCACACAATGAGTATGTTTTATCTTGCCTTGCTATTAATAAATCAACGGCTGTTCGATGCAATAATTCATCTACCCAAACTGTCTCAATATCTGGATTATTCAATAAATCTCTGATAAATGTTAGTGCTTGCAAACGAGAAAAACGCCGTACATGAGCAAGAGCAACATATTCAGCGAGAATGTAGCTATGGACTAAGTAAATTCTTGCATTTTTATATAAAAAGCAGGCTTGTTCATGATAAGGTTCTGATTGGAACTGCAAGCATAGCAAACCAGAAGTATCAAGAAGCATTAATCTTCCTCATGATTGTTAGCGTATTCTCTGGCAAGATCGGCATCAATGCTTTCGTTGTCTGCTCCTGTTGGATATCCAAGGTTAATTTCACCAAAATGGCTTTTAAAGCGCTTGCGGGCTGCTTCTTTTTCCGCTTCGGTTCGTTGAGCTTTATCCTGAATTAAGCTATGCTGCCGTTTCAGAGAAGTTGCTACCAACTCCGATAGCGATATGCCTGCGATTTCAGCTTGTTGTTGCAAATTGGCATAAATTTCATCTGGCAATTCAAGCGTTAATACTTGACTCATTATGCTGTCCCTCTCATCGCTATTTACAACTAGCTTATATTAATGTAGGGGCATAACATTGTTATGCCCCTACGGATACGTGGGTGATTTACCCTGATTTGATATGATTTAATCATTCATCACCGAGGCTGAGAATTGCGCTTCTTGCCACAGTTGATAGACAAAGACTTCAGCGCGATCGCCCAAAGCACAAACAAATAATCCGTCTTCGCTCTCAAGGCTAGATCCCAGCCAAGTCCCTTCCAAGCTAACTTCTACCGTTTCGGCATCGCAAGCCGTGACGCAGAGCAATTCCGCTAAGTCTCCCCGCGCCAGTTTCGCTAAATCAGCCAAGTAAGGCAGATCGGCAGGCAACAGAAACGCCGCCGTAGACGGTTCAACACAAAGCGTCGTGGCTGATCGCAATGCCAGTAACACGCGAGTCGTTACCCAGTCTTCCAGGGATGAGGTTAAGTGTTCGAGAGTGAAACTATTTTCGGTATAGGTTAGCTTTAACATCCGTTGCCAGCCTCCGGTTAAGTGAATGTCGAGTGGGTGTGCCAAAACTGTTCGGCAAAAGCGATCGCGGGGTGCATAGGTGCCTTGGGTTGGCTTTTGATGGGCATTCCCGCTTCTTTGGGGGTGCGATCGCCTTTACGAGAGTTGCAGGCTTCACAAGCTGTCACCACGTTGTCCCAGGTGTGCTGTCCACCTTTTGAACGTGGCATGACGTGATCGAGGGTAAGTTTATGGCGGCTGCCGCAGTATTGACACTGGTGCTTGTCTCGCCGCAGTACCTCTCGCCGGTTGACAGGAGGAACTTTCCAGATGCGTTCGTTGCTGTAGGTTGTTAGGCGAATCTGTGGAGGAACTTGCAGGATGAATCCACAAGCGCGAATTTCCCAACCCTTATCCGCCATCATCGCCAGAGGTTCGGCTTTTCCCGTGACGAGCAAAATAATGGCTCGCCGGATATTAACCCGACTCAAGGGTAAGTAGTTCTGAGAAAAGACCACAACCGATTGGGCGAGTTTTTCGGAAGTTGGGATGGTAGCCGACATACAGACATCCTTTTTGGATTGGGAAATGGCGTGACTTTAAGCGTAAAAACCCCGCTTCGTCTGAGTGAAGCGGGGTTGGGGTCAAACCATGAGAAAAATTGGTTTTAGCCTGGTACGGGGCGAGTTTGCCTGTACCTCCCGCTAGTTAACATAATGAGCGCATCTATTTGGGTAGGATGTTCGCTTCTTTTAACACAATTATTTCGGTAATTCTTAAATTGTGCTGGAAATTCTGTCTCATGACCTATGCCTCTAGGACTGTCTAATGCTAAACCTGCCCCAATTGACCGCCACCAAGGGCGATCAGTTAATAGATGAGAACACGTTGAGGCTAGCAGTAAGATCATGGAATTTTTTGATCCGTGCGAAAGAAGACTCTTTAATACTACACTTGTATTACCAACTTGTCTACTATTTTTGGAGAAAAAAAATCATGCGTACTCTCATGCGAACCTCAACCACTGATATGGAAGTGACCAGCATCCGTTTAGAGAGAATGCTCAAAGATAAGCTCAAGCAGCTTTCTGGCAATCAAGGCTACCAAGCGCTCATCCGTGATATTTTGTGGAATTACGTTCAGCAAAAAGTCGGAGACTATCGACCCCAATTTACACCCGCCGACATTCGCGCAACCATTGAGTCTACCGCACACAGAGATGAAAGCTGCGTTCTGACAGGACAACTGATTCGCGAAAACGAACCTATGTTGTTAGGATTGACGATTCACGGCGATTTTGTCCCGTTAAGTCTCAACAGTTTAGCTAAGGCGAAATAACTGCCAACGGAGGTTGGAGAATAATTGCTCAGCAACTCCAACCTCTGTCGGGATAAGGGCTGATCTATTAATTAGGGTGTAGAATCAGATAATTTTTGTTTTAAGTTTTTCCTGTTCGAGCGAACGGGCCATCGCTGACTTGCTAGAATCACTATTAACTCAAGTTGCTAACTATAAATATAATTAATCAATCACTACCATGAGTCGCCGACGTTCTGTACCTTGGATTCACCGTTGGTCGCGTCCCATCATTGGGGCGATCGCGATCGCTGGAGCGATTTTAACAGCTTATTTAACTATCACGAAATTAAGCGGGGGAGAAGTCGCTTGTGGGGCGGGGGATGCCGCTAATTTCGCCGCTAATTGCAAAAGTGTCCTCAACAGTCCCTATGCCACCGTTTTTGGCTTGCCTTTAAGTTTGTTTGGTTTCCTGGCTTATGGCAGCATGGCGGCTTTCTCTTTGGGCCCCTTGTTGGTCAGTTCAGAAACCTCTAAAAGCTCCCGCAAACAACTCGAAGAATGGACTTGGTTGCTACTCTTGGCTGGCGGGACGGCGATGGCGGTTTTCAGTGGCTATTTAATGTACATTCTGGCGACTGACCTCAAAACCGTCTGTTATTACTGCATTGGCTCGGCGATTTTCTCTCTTAGTTTACTAGCGTTGACGGTTTTGGGGCGCGAATGGGAAGAAGTCGGACAGTTGTTTTTTATTCCCATCGTCGTCGCTATTATCACGCTGGTCGCAACGCTAGCCATCTATGCCAACGTCAACGGCCCGACGGCTGACGGACGCTTGCCGATTCCTGAAGCAACCACCGCGCCACAACCGCCCTATGGTTGGGAAATTACCACCCAGTCTGGTGCGGCAGAAGTTGCGCTAGCCAAACATTTAACCGCATCGGGGGCAAAAATGTACGGGGCGTTTTGGTGTCCTCACTGCTACGAACAAAAGCAGCTTTTAGGCAAAGAGGCGGTTGCAGAAATTACTTACGTCGAATGCGACTCGGCGGGCAAAAATCCTCAACCTGATGCTTGCACTACGGCTGGCGTTCAATCTTATCCGACTTGGGAAATTAAAGGAAAACTGGAACCCGGAACGAAACTCCCGGAAAAATTAGCGGAATTGTCCGGTTATCAGGGAGCGAAAACGTTTAAATACGTCATGCCTGGCGGTTAACATCTGTTATTAGTGGTAGGGGCACGGCATCAAAAATAGTGTAGTAAAAAGTAGTCACTTAACTATCGCCGTGCCCCTACAGAAGATCGATACTGCACCTCATTGGGTTGTAATCTGCTGTAATTGATTTTAGGCGAGATCGAAGAGCAGAATTTCAGCCGCTTGCGTCGCTTCAATCTTGAGTTGAGTTTCTTGGCTAACGGCGGCTCCATCGCCTGCTTCTAACGGCATTCCATTAAGGAGAATGCTGCCTCTGGCTACTTGAATCCAAGCATAGCGGTGAGAGGCTAGATCGTAGACAAGGCGATCGCCTGCTGGCAATTTTCCGGCATACACCTTTACGTCTTGATGGACAGTCACTGTTCCTTCTTTTTCTTCTGAAGAAGCAATTAAATGCAGTTTTCCAGAAGATGAATTGAAATCCAATTGCTGTTGTTGGTAACTAGGATCTAAGCCTTTTTGAGCGGGTAAAATCCAAATTTGTAATAAGTGAACCGGATCGCTGTGAGAAGGATTAAATTCACTGTGAAAAATCCCTGTTCCTGCACTCATGCGTTGGATTTCCCCTGGTTGTATCATTGATCCATTGCCAAGGCTATCTTTATGTTCGAGCGCTCCTTCTAGAACGTAGGTTAAAATTTCCATATCTTGATGTCCGTGGGTACTAAATCCTCCTTCGGGAGCCACATGATCTTCATTAATCACCCGCAAGCTTTTAAATCCTAAATAATTAGGATCGTAGTAATTGGCAAAAGAAAAGGTATGAGCCGTCTGCAACCAACCGTGGTTTGCTTGTCCTCTGTCTTCGGCTTTTCGCAATACAATCATTATCGTTTTTCCTCTGTAGCGTTCTTTATATTTTTAGTGTACAGAGTTATTTTTAACTTGCCAAGTACGCACCAAAAAGTGGGATAGTTACCTCAAGGATACTATAGCTGCAACGAAGCGAAAAGTCTCTACGATCGCCGCGCTAAAATTTTTCTGATATTCGGTAAAGCCGCTTCCACAACTTCAGGCGGTGGCGTTGTTTGTTGCCAACTTTCACGCATCGCCAGCCGTTCTGACCATGCTTTGAGACGAGGATAGACATCTAAAGAGAAACCAAACAAAGGCAATACAGGTACTAAAGTTCCAGCAACAATATCGGCCAATGTGATTTTTTCTCCGACAAAATATGAATGATTGCCGAGAAGGTTTTCATAAAACTGCATTACAGAAATAATTCGCTCTTTGGCCGCGTTAAGCTTCTGAGAGTCAACGTCGAGTCCTACTAAAGATCGGGTTAAGGGAATCATCGCCACCTGAAGCTCGTTGACGGCAACCATCTCCACCATCCGAACCTTAGCAACGTTTTCAGGTTCGCTTGGTATTAATGAGGGAGTTGGATATTTTGCTTCTAGGTAATCTAAAATTGCCAACGACTCAATAACCCGTAATCCATTGTCTACGATGACGGGAACGCGCTGGAGTGGATTAACTGCTGTAAAGTCGTTGTCAAACTGATCGCCATCTAAATTGACTAAAATTGGCGCAAAAGGAATTTGTTTTTCTAGTAACGCGACCCAAACTCGACGCGCATTGACAGAGACTGGATTGCAGTAGAACTTTAGCATTGAAACTCCAACTTAAAAAGTCGGCTTCCACCGAACCTTTGTTTGAAGTTTAACACCAACTGAATGAGGCTTGTTTTTACCGACCATTTATGATGGCAACATCTCCTAGTTTCCTAAAATGTCTTGACAAAAGTCTGGACATTTTGCTAGGGTAAAAAGACTGAATCCTCCTCAAGGTAGTAACGGTATGCCAAAAGTTATTAACCGCAACCATACTCTCGATCCCCATGACATAAGACAGGGGCTATCCATTTCTCAAGAGCGTATGAGTCATCTGCTGAGGGTCAGTGCCAAAACCGTTAGCCGATGGGAAAAAAACGCTCAGCAGCCCCAGGATCAAGACATACTATTTCGATTAGCTAAACTCAAGGAAATTAAAGAGCTTGGGTTAATGGTCTACACGCCAGAAGGACTGAAGAAATTCCTGACTACTCCCCTCCCAATTTTTGAGGGACGGTGTGGTTTCGACCTGATCCAACTGGGGGATTATCAATCTGTCATTGGAGCTTTAGCCGCCGATTTTGAAGGAACAGGATTCTAAACGATGCCTCTCCAGGTTCATATAAAATCCTGGACGGGATATGCCGTCCGACATATCCCTGATAACCCCAATAAAAATTATGACATCTACGACTTTAGCTACTGCGGCAAAAGCAATGAAAATCGCTGGAATGTTGCTGGGGAATCAACCCTCTACTTAGCCAAGGAAAAAAATGTCGCTTTAGCTGAATATGCCAGACACTTTAAAGTCAATCGGACATCGGAATTAGCCGCCGCGACTTACCGCCGCCAAATCTATCGCTTTGGGATTAAGGTGGAGTACGTCCTTGACTTGCGAACTCCTGAAGTTTGGAATGAGTTATCCTTAGAAAAGGCTCCTGACTGCTTCAAAGAAAAAGTTATTGCCCGCTCTACAGCACAATTTATCCGAAATACCACAATAACCCAGGCTATTATTGTTCCTTCTGTTGCTTTTCTTGATGACTTGGAGCAATGGTGTCTCGTTTTATTTTTGGAAAAATTACCAGCAGAACCGCGCAGATTTTTGCCATCTGTTGAACAGGATGGATTTTTTCAGGTTTTTTAGGACGCTAAGTAAGAGAAATACCAAAAATTTGTAGGTTGGGTTGAGGTTACGAAACCCAACAAATACCAGGGATGTTGGGTTGCACTATCGTTCAGCCCAACCTACTAAGTCTTTACTTAGTATCCTGGTTCGTTAATATAGGTAAAAGCTTCATCAATATCTTCATAATTAAATAGTTCTCTCAAACTTTGAGAGGCTGATAACAGCGTGCTTGGCCCAAATCCGATTTTCTACTTCGTTAAGAATTTGATATCCTAGAAATTCTAGATGGTTTTTATAATGGGCTAAAAATGTGACTTCAGCTGAAAATTCATTAGAATGGGACATGACAAGATAACTCCTGGAAATTAGTTCTTATGTCAAATTGATACTACTTTAAGGGTTCCCTCAAAGCTAAAAATCATGTACACTCTATTAATAAGAATTTATTATAAATCTATATAAAAGTTTATTATAGTTTTAGATTAAAGATACTTGAGCAAGCAACAAACTATAGATGGACATGAGGAGCTTCTTACGCTTGGTGAGAAATTGTCCTAAGATTGACTTTATCAACAGCTTCTCTTAAACCTCATGGAAACTCCCTTAGAAGACACTGTATTTCGCTCACACTGTCCTGCAGAAACGACCCTTAAAGCGATTAGTGGACGATGGAAGCTCTTAATCTTGCGAGAATTAGGGTCAGGAGTCAAGCGATTTGGACAATTGCAAAAAGCGATCGCAGGCATTACCCAAAAGATGTTAACGCAACAATTGCGAGAACTCGAAGCAGATGGTATTGTTAAGCGCACCGTCTATCCTGAGATTCCGCCTAAAGTTGAATATGCTTTGACTCCCTTGGGGGAAAGCTTACAACCGATTTTGCTCAAAATGCATGATTGGGGGTTAACTTCTTTCAGAAGTGGGGAAAAGGGGAAAGGGAAAAGGGGAAAGGAATTTTAATCAACTCAATAATGAGTTATTGTTCTGACAATTATCCAATCGCTACTTTTTTTAACCCAAAGATAATCTTTGAGGGAATGAGTCAGGATAGTATAAGTGGCAAAGCAACTTTGATTTAACTAACGACGAGAGCCATCCTATGTCAGAAATACAGACCACTACTTCCGATCTCAAGCTTAAAGATCCTCAGTATTATTTCAGTCGAGAACTGAGTTGGTTAGAATTCAACTATCGGGTACTCCACGAAGCGAACGATGAGCGAACACCTCTGTTAGAACGCCTTAAATTTACTGCTATTTTTAGTTCCAATCTCGATGAATTTTTTATGGTGCGCGTGGCTGGACTTAAACAGCAAGTCGCCGCAGACGTAACCAAACTATCTCCCGACGGACGCACACCCACCGAACAACTTATGGCAATTAGCGATCGCCTGCGTCCAATGGTTAAGCAGCAAGACCAGCTTTTTGAGGATACCCTACGAAATTTATTGGTCGATGAAGGCATTCACCTGATTAATTACGTCGATCTCACCCAAGAACAGCGCACCTACCTCCACGAATATTTTGAACAGCACATTTTTCCGGTTCTAACTCCCCTAGCAGTCGATCCCAGTCACCCTTTTCCCTACATTTCTAACCTCAGTCTCAATTTAGCCGTCGTGGTGCGCGACCCCAACACCGACGAAGAACTCTTTGCTAGGGTTAAAGTCCCTCAAGTGCTGCCGCGTTTCATCGCTTTACCCAAGGAATTACAACATCCTGGCGGAGAAAACCCGACGCTTTGGACGGGGGTTCCTCTCGAACAAATAATGGCTCACAATTTAGAGGCACTCTTTCCGGGCATGATCGTTCAGGAATGCCACCTCTTTCGCGTTACTCGTAATGCCGACTTGTCAGTGGAAGAAGATGAAGCAGATGACCTGTTGTTGGCGATTGAACAGGAGTTACGCAAGCGGCGTGTGGGTAAATCTGCCGTGCGTTTAGAAATTCACAGCGCCACTCCCGAACCGATTAAAGCACGATTGATGCAAGACTTGGGATTAGAAGCGATCGAGGTTTACGAGATTGAGGGTTTGTTGGGATTGAAAGACCTGTTTTCGTTTCTCTCTCTACCCCGTCCTGACCTCAAAGATCCGCCTTGGTCGCCTGTGGTTCCCACTTTTTTACAGCGCGTTAAGGAAGTTGTCGATGGCGATGAAGATGGCAAGATTGAGCAGGAAGGGGAAGATATTTTTACCCTGATTCGCGGGGGTGATCTTTTAGTCCACCACCCCTATCACTCGTTTAGTGCATCGGTGCAGCAATTTATTACCCAATCGGCTTACGATCCACACGTGCTGGCGATTAAAATGACGCTCTACCGAACTTCTGGCGATTCTCCGATTGTCAACGCCTTAATTGCGGCGGCGGAAAACGGCAAGCAAGTCGCTGTTCTTGTCGAGTTAAAAGCGCGTTTTGATGAAGAAAATAATATTATTTGGGCGCGTCGGTTGGAACAAGCTGGGGTTCACGTGGTTTATGGATTAGTGGGTCTCAAAACCCACACCAAAATCGTCCTCGTCGTCCGTCAAGAGGGAGACAGCATCCGTCGCTACGTTCACATTGGCACAGGAAACTACAACCCCAAAACCGCCAAACTCTACACGGATTTAGGGCTGTTGAGTTGTCGAGAAGAATTAGGGGCTGATTTGACGGATTTGTTTAATTTCCTGACGGGTTATTCTCGTCAGCGATCTTACCGGAAATTGTTAGTGGCGCCGGTGAGTATGCGCGATCGCATGATTTCTATGATTCTTCGCGAAGCAGAACACTGCCGCAACGGGGGTAGCGGTCGCATTGTCGTTAAAATGAATGCCTTAGTCGATCCGCCTATCATGGAAGCACTCTACGAAGCCTCTCAAGCGGGGGTAAGTATTGATTTGATCGTGCGAGGTATCTGTTGCCTGCGTCCAGGGATTGAAGGCGTTAGTCATAATATTCGCGTTATTAGTATTATTGGGCGGTTTTTGGAGCATTCCCGTATTTTCTATTTCCACAATGGTGGCGAAGAAGAAATCTACATTGGCAGTGCCGATTGGATGACGCGCAACCTCAGTCGTCGAGTCGAAGCGATTACCCAAGTTGACGATCCCGCTATTGCTAAGGAACTGCAAGAAATTCTCGGCATCCTACTTGCTGACAACCGCCAAGCTTGGGAGTTACAACCCGATGGCACTTACATCCAGCGCAACCCCGGCGATAACGGACGCACCCAGAGCGCTCAGGTGATCTTTATGGAAAATGCCCTCAAAGAGTCTGGAGAGGGAGAGATAAGGGATTAAAGCTAAGTTCTTCTGAATAATCAATTTATTGTTCATTGTTAAGAGGTAACCAATGGTCACGCAACTTAAACCAAAACCAAAATATTACAGTCTAGCGGAATACCTAGAGATCGAAGAACAGGCAGACCACAAAAACGAGTACCGGGATGGAGAGATTATTCCTATGACAGGCGGAACCACTAATCACAATAAAATGGCTCTAAATCTTGCCGCTCATCTTAAATTTGCTTTAAAAGCCCAAGCTTACGATGTTTATATTGGGGATGTGCGTCTGTGGATTGTCCGTTATCATCAAGCGACTTATCCTGATGTAATGGTCATTGCCGGAAAACCGATCTATGAAGGAAAAGGCACAACAACTGTCACAAACCCTAGTTTAATCGGGGAAGTTTTATCAAATTCTACGCAAAATTATGACCAAGGCGATAAGTTTCGCTTTTATCGTTCTATTCCCCAAATGCAAGAATATATCTTACTGGCGCAAGACCGCTTTTATATCATGCAATACACAAAAACGGAAGAAGGCAATTGGCTATTAAAAGAATATGAAGAGGAAAATGCTGTTTTAAAGTTAGTTTCTGTTCCGTTTGAGATTGAGATAAAAGATCTTTATCAAGGGGTTATTTTTGAGGAAACCGAAGCAGAAGAATAAATAATTCAACTATTTCGGTTCGATTATCAAAAGCTTATCACCCACAAAACTAGCTAATATCCCGAAAATTTTTGAGAGATTGTTAACAGAATACTCCTGTAAATCAATTTGAACAACTTTATCCTTTAAGGATAAAAACTGCCAGCTTGTTCCAGTGGTGACTACACCATAAACTGTCTCAATTTGATTGTTGCCTCGTTGATTAAAAATTTGTGCTGCTAACATTTCTCCTAAACATTGTGCTAATCCTGATTTTAGATTATCGTTTTTGGCTTCTACAAGAGTGATCACGGGTGCTTGAATAAATAACTGTTCATCAGAAAAACTAATCAAAAAATCACAAACGCCTGTTAGTCCTTGCGCCGGGTCTATATTAAATTCAACCCCTGAAAATAAACTAATTTTTTTGTTAAAATATTTTCTTAAATCTACTAATATAGGCGCAACAATTAATTCAGAACGAGCTTTTTCTGTGCCAATCGCGATCGCGAGGGGAATATTATCCTCTAAAATTTCTTGCAATAAATTAGACGGCTCAAGTTCTGGATAATTTTGAAATAAGCCAATTTTTTCAATAAAAATTAAGGCAAAATTGTTTTTGAGTTCAGCTAAATTTAATTGACTATAAGACATTTTAATCATCCTTCATAAACTAAGTTGAACTCCCTGTCTCAAACAGTAGAGTCAACGTTTAGCTATTATTAATATTTTCCTATGATAAAGATAGATGCCTTACTATGATAATATTTTACCGTGTTGTGTGTTCTTTGTCAATAATGAATCACTAATGACCAATAGGTAAAAATCTGGAATTCGATAATAAAATAGTAATGAGGGATAACTAATCCTAAACAGGACAGCTAACCCCTCATCTTGATTGAGTTACATTTTGCTTGTTTACTGATTGGCGTTGTTTAGTTTGTGGCTAAACGACGCTATTCTTTAGGACGCTGATCCATTATCATCGTCATCGTCAGTTACCCCGACTTGCTTGAGATGAATGTGCTTGCGTCCTAAAGTGATTTCAAATTCATCTCCCGGTTCTAGTGCCATTTTTTTGGTATAGGCTGAACCAATGAGGAGATTGCCATTTTGTTGCACGCTGATGCGGTAGCTAGCCGAACGACCGCCTCTTCCTTGGGTTTCAGAGGAACTGTCTAATTCAATTCCCTCAGCATCGATCAAAGCGTTGAGGAATTTCATCATGTTAACCCGTTCTATACCGTTTTTAGTCACGGTATAGTAGCCACAGGCTCTGGCTTTTTCCTCTTTGCTGAGGTTGCCGAGATCCTTGACTTTCTCTATTAGGGGCGATCCCGTCAAAGCAGACATTGATTTAACCATTAACTCATGAATGAAGTTGACAAATCAAGAAAACAGCGCAATCGTAGCATTCACGAAGAAAGGCTAAAGTTGCTAACTGTCTCTATCCTTATCTTACACACAAAAAGGAAAATTTAATCAACATTAGACTAGTTTGATTGTAGTTTATCCTTTTCAATCTTTGAGCGAGAATCGAAAAGAGAATTTACAAATGTTTGACATTGAGCTTTGGGTGACCCGGAGGTGTTATAACATCAGCAACCGATGAATAGACTGCCCTAGATCCCCAGCAAAAGTTTGACAAAAAACCCTTACAATGAAGCTAACAACTCGCAGTCACTATAGCGTTAAAGCCTTACTAGATCTGAGTTTACAGCCTAGCTACGGGCCAACTTCTGTAAAAGCGATCGCAACTCGACAAGATCTCCCTGCCCCCTACCTCGAAAAATTACTGATTGAAATGCGACGAGCAGGATTAGTTAAGTCGGTTCGCGGAGCACAAGGTGGTTATCAATTGGCTCACCCACCCCATCAAATTTCCCTCGGTCAAATCTTGGAGGCTGTAGGGGAGACAATCGAGCCATTCCTACGCTATCAGCCGGATGCTGAGCAAGCGGAAGATTGGGTAACATTTAGTGTGTGGAAGCGAATCCATGAGAAACTCAAAGAAGCACTTTACAGCATTACACTTGCCGATCTTTATTATGATGCTCGTAGCTGGCAAGCCTCTCAAGGAGAAGCGACTAGTTTCGTGGTATGAGGAAACAAATCGATGAGTCAGATAACCCAACCTATTACTTATGAAGGAGGCTGTCATTGCGGCGCAGTGCGCTTTCGAGTGAGTGTCAAGCAGCCAGTAGCAACCGAATGTAACTGTTCTATCTGTCGTAAAAAAGGTTTCATTCATTTGATTGTTCCCCCCGAACAATTTACCTTGTTAACCGGAGCAGAAGTCCTGACGACTTACACTTTTAATACGCGAACGGCTCAACATACTTTCTGCCGCATCTGTGGTATTCATTCCTTTTATCACCCTCGCTCTCATCCCCACTGGATTGATGTCAATCTTCACTGTCTTGATGATGATGTGATAGATGCCTTTAAAATTACCGCGTTTGATGGGATAAATTGGGAAGAAAATAGAGCTACTCTTGGGAATTTAGCGGAATAACTCACTTCATCTAGAAGGGAGTCAAGATGGAAGAATATGGAGGGCATTCAAGAAGCGATCGTCTTACTGTTAGCTGCGATTCTTGACTTTAAAATTGGCGATCCTTGGGGATGGCCGCATCCGGTCAAAGTTATGGGTGGAAGTATCAGTATTTTAACCCATTGGTTTCTCGCAATTAAGGCAAAAAAATGGCAGCATCGCCTAGCAGGAATTGCGATCGCATTGCTTTTGATTTTGGGCAGTGGCGCGAGCGCTTGGTGTATCGTTCGAGTCACGACGCTAATTCATCCTTGGTTAGGTATTAGTAGCGAGAGTATTCTCTTAGCAAGTTGTCTGGCAGGACGAAGTTTGCGCTCGGCTGCCGATGAGGTTCTCCAACCATTAATGGCTGGAAAAATCGAGCGAGCTTGCACTAAACTCAGTCAATATGTGGGGCGCGATACTGAGCGTCTATCTGCCGATGAAATCTTGCGGGCGGTTCTAGAAACGGTGGCAGAAAATACAACTGATGGCGTGACGGCTCCCTTATTTTATGCCATTATGGGGGCATTTATTCCCGGTATCGGCAGCGCTCCTTTGGCAATGGCTTATAAAGCTGCCAGTACCCTCGATTCGACTATTGGCTATCGCTATCCTCCTTGGACGGATTTAGGCTGGTTTAGTGCCAAATTAGAAGACGTTTTGACCTGGTTGCCTTGCCGCTTGACGGTTCTAACCCTGGCGTTACTCTCAGGTACGCCCAAACGAGTTTTAGCGATTTGCTGTCGCGATGCCCCCCAAGATCCTAGTCCTAACTCTGGCTGGAGTGAATGCGTCTTTGCTGCGATTTTAGGAGTGCAAGTAGGCGGAGTCAACTACTATCAAGGCAGCGTCAAACACAAGCCTTTACTAGGCGAAGTACGACAACCGATTACGCCTCAAACCATTGAAAACGCCCTGCAACTGATGAGAACGTGCTTTTTGCTGTGGTGGAGTGGCGCGATCGCCGTTCTGATTGCTGTCAATTGACGTTAAACTGTGACAGAATTGGCATTCAAGCGATCGCACTGAACCTATGTATCAGAAAATTCTCGTGGCTATGGATGTGTCAGACACAGGAAAAACCGTCTTCGCTCATGCTATTTCATTGGCGCAACTAGAGCGCTCACAATTGCTCCTACTGCACGTTCTCTCTGCCGAGGAAAACAACAGCCCCCTTTCTATCCCTGATGATTTGGCAGAGATCTATCCAGCCGCAGGTAACGATCTCACTTTAGACACCTGGCGGCAGCAGTGGCAAGATTTTGAGCAAAATGGACTGGAAATGTTAAATAAACGCAAGCAAGAAGCGATTGAACGCGGGATTACAGCAGAATCTCAGCAAATTGATGGCAGTCCTGGAAAGACAATTTGTCAAGTGGCTCGTGAATGGCACGCCGATTTAGTCGTGGTGGGACATCGCGGTCTATCTGGATTGCCAGAAATGTTATTGGGCAGTGTCAGCAACTATGTATTGCACCACGCACACTGTTCAGTGCTGCTTGTTCAGTTAAATGGATAACTTGTCGGGAATTGATGTCCAAAAAAGTTGCTTAACAAAACTTAATTAGGTAAAACGGGTATTTTTGACAACGAACTTGCGCCATTTGAACCCTTATGATAGAGTATTAATGCATAGTCTCAGGCTTGCTATAAGCTTATTGTGTTTTTAGTCAGAAATTAAAAAATTCTCTATTCCTCCTTGCTTCTTCCCTCTTGTGAAAGAGAAACAAATCACCCTTGGGCTGATGGTAACTTTAGCGACAAAAGCCAAACTAGGAAAGTAAGGCATTGATGACATTGTTCTAGGAGGTAAAATGGTAATGCAACAACGTATGCGAGCAGTCGGAACCTTTCCCAATCGGCAAGACGCGGAAGCAGCCCTTAGTGAACTGAGAAACTCAGGGTTTTCGATGGATGGAGTGTCTATTTTGGCTAAGAACGCCGAGGGTAAAGACAATTTGGGCGGCGTAGAAGTCAATGATCGCGGTGACAATGAGTCACGAGAAGGTGTCGGCATCGGAGCCGTCGTCGGTACAGTTTTGGGCGGATTAGGCGGCTTACTCATTGGTTTGGAAGCGTTACTGATTCCTGGTGTGGGCCCCTTTTTGGCAGCAGGAACAATCGCGACAACGCTAGCCGGTGCAGGGATTGGTGCAGCCGCAGGCGGTATTGTAGGAGCTTTAACGGGTTTAGGTATTCCTGAAGAAGATGCTCACGCTTACAGCGACCGAGTTTCCCAAGGTGACTATTTAGTGATGGTAGAAGGCACTCAGGCGGAAATCGACCGCGCTAGCTCGATTTTACAAAATCGGGGAATTCGCCACTGGAAAGTTTATGATATTTCCCAGCAGCCAGGTTACGGCGATCGGGCAGTAGATGTTGCCTCAACCCCAAGAGGTGCTGCTACTTCGACCGATACCGATTACGTCAATGTGATTGATAAGAGAGAACAAGCTCTTTAATTCTTAGGCATAAATCGTAGAAAGTAGGGGCATAGCACTGCTATGCCCCTACTACTTTTGCAAAACGTGAGTTTCCATTCAACTCAGATAGAAGTGAAAAATGCCCAGCAGATAGAGCGATCGCAAAAGCGGTTGAATTAGTAGCCATGATCGAAAACGGCGTTTTGCGCTTTTCGACGGCGGTATGTAGAATAAAAAAAACTAAGTAGTCAACAATGATTAACGCTCAGAAATTGGTGTTATACAAAGAGGATTTCGTCGCCTGGGTTGATGAAACGACGCAATTAATGAAAGCTGGCAGGATTGCTGATTTAGACTGGGAACATATCATTGAGGAGATAGAAGGGTTGGGAAGCGAACAGAGAGACAAAGTTGATAGTTATCTGTTACAGCTTTTAATCCATCTATTGCTCTACAAATATTGGGAAAGTGAGAGAGAGCGGTCTGGACGAGGCTGGCGTATAGAGATAGTTAACTTCCGCACTCAGTTAGAACTTTTGTTTCGCTCAAAGACTCTTTACAACTACTACTTAGAGGAAGTTGAACAAATATATCCTAAAGCAGTTAGACAAGCAATTGAAAAAAGCGAAGTCACGAAAACTGTCTTTCCTGAAACTTGCCCCTTTACCGTAGACGAAATTGTTAATTACGAATTCTTTCCTGGAGATGTTGAATCACTTGATGAGCGTGCATAGTGAAGAAGAATCTTGACCGTTGTTTCGATTCAACTAATTTCTAGAAGTGAAAAACTGTTTACGGCTCCAATGTTGCGATTTTCTTAGAGGAAAGTCTGTGATCGCGAGCAATTATCCTCTAAGAAAAACATAGAGTACGCGCGATCGCTTTAACTAGACTGGCTGCGCCTTGCTACACTGGCTTGGTAGACGACTTTCCGCAGGCGATTGATGCCGCCAAGCGGTTCATGTTCTACTAGCGAGTGCCAAGGGTTAAAAGCGCGATTTTGGCAATCTTGGGCGGGTTCTTGTGGCGGGATTACTAGTTTCGCCACCGTCAGAAACTTAGACGAGTTAGGTTGGCTGTTGTCTGTGCTGTTAGCCTCCTGTTGTGGCCAAATTTGACTGAGATCTTCAATCGGCATTTTATCTGCTATAGACTCTAAGCGCGGCTGAATCATGAAATCGAAAGTCGCTTCTGCCTTAGAAAGTCGTGTTTTGAGCGCGTCAAACAGGTAATCTGGGTGATCGGTTGACCCCTCAGCAGTTGCTGAGATACTGCCTGTATCGGCGAGTTTGGCTGAGAATTTCATCGCTAATGGCCCCAAGCGATAAGCAGACATACTCCAATATTGCAGATCGAGAGGATTTGCTATTTTAACGCTAGTGGTTTCACTCGCAATCTTGCTCCAATTGCGATGAATCAGTCCAAAGAAAATCAGTTGAGGTAACCTGCCATTCCAGGGAGAAGGCAGCCAACTATATTGCTTAACCAGTTGAAAAAATTCTCGATAAGCGGGAATTGTGGGAAAAGGAAACCCTGGATGGTTGACCAGCAAAAAATCTTGCTCCGTTTGAGTGCCAGTAGCTTGTAAATCGCTTAAAGGCAAGACTTTCTCGCCTTCTACGCCCAGTAACTTAATCGCCATACCTCTGGAGGTTTTCTCGTGGTCTGAGTGTAAATTACTCGATCCGTTGGAAAAACGCACGATCGCTTCATACGTCTTGCCGGGTTCGCGAAAAATTCCAGTTTTAGCCCAGATAGGAATGTTTTCATTAACGGTAAAGGTTGCTTTGACACAGCCCGTTCCTTGAGCGTGCTGATCTCGAAAGAACTTGCCATATTTGTGAAATTGCTGTTGGTGCAAAAAGGCCATCAACTGCCGGATTTGCGCGATGTCTTCTTCTTCACCGGCTAAAGGCGCATTGCTAATGGGTTTGGGTTCTTGGCTGAGCATAGGTTTTCTGATAGATAAAAGAACAGAGTGTGATTCATGACGTTACCGAAGCGCTCTTTTCCTACAAAAGCATTCCGTTAATTTACGGGACTTGTTACAAATTGTTACCAATATCTCTACCTATTGCGAATCTCAATCAAAAATAAATACTTAACAAAATTTAAAGCAAGCCAAGCACCATCCCTTGAAAGGCATAGGAAGATAGTCTGTAAAATTAGTTAGGAATTATTAGCAACAGTGATACAATACTCATTGCAGACATCGAAATTAAACGGAGGTGTTGGTACAGTTGAAGGCGAATAAGCTTTCCAGGCGAGTTTTTCTAGGCGTGAGTGCGGCACTCACAACCGTCACTGCGAGTCAGTTGATGACCAGTTGCGGCAACAATCGCAGCACGTCTACGGGTTCTCCGACACAAGGACAAGTTAACCTCTATTCCTCACGCCACTACAATACAGACACCCAACTGTATGAAGATTTTAAGCAAGAGACGGGCATTCAAGTCAATCTTGTTGAAGGAAGTGCCGATGAGTTGATCGAGCGCATTAGCAGCGAAGGGGCTAACAGTCCGGCAGATATTTTAATCACAGTTGATGTAGCGCGGCTGTGGCGTGCCCAAGAAGCAGGAATTTTTGCCCCCGTGTCTTCGGCACTCTTAAATGAGAAAATACCCCCTTCTTTGCGCCAACCTGACGGATTGTGGTTTGGTTTTACCAAGCGAGCGCGAGTCATCATGTACGACAAGGCGAAAATTAAGCCAGCCAATTTGTCTACTTATGAAGATCTGTCCGATCCCAAGTGGAAAGGCAAGATCCTTGTGCGTCCGTCGAGCAATACTTACAATCAATCGCTGGTGGCGGCACTCATTGTCGAGCAGGGAGAAGCCAAGGCAGAAGAATGGTGTCGGGGATTGGTTGCCAATCTTGCCCGCCCGCCGCAAGGTAACGATGTCTCTAACCTCGAAGCGATCGCTGCTGGTATTGGGGGGATAACCCTAGCCAATACGTATTATTTGGCGAGAATGGCAAGCGATCCTAAAACTAAGCAAGTTTATGACAAAATTGGCGTATTTTTCCCTAACCAGCAAGAGCGAGGGGCGCACGTCAACATCAGTGGTGGCGGCTTAGTCAAAACTTCCCCCAATCGCGAGAATGCCCTTAAATTCTTAGAATTTCTCGTCAGCGACAAAGCACAGGAATTCTTGACGCAAGGCAACTATGAATATCCGGTAGTGACAGGCGTTGCGCTCGATCCCACTTTGCAGAGTTTTGGCAAATTTAAAGCCGATGAAACTAATATTGCTGAATTTGGCCCCAATCTGGCGGCAGCAGTTAAAGTGATGGATCGCGCAGGCTGGAAATAAAGGTAATTTAGCTTATTTATTCGCCTAAAACAGGAGAAAAAACGAACTATGAACAAAATTTCTCGACGAGTCTTTTTAGGGACAGGTGCAGCTACGGTTGCCATTGCCACAGGGCCATTCATTCACATCAAACGCGGTGATGCCCAAAATCGCGTTCTCAATCTCTATTCCTCCCGTCACTACAATACAGACTCTCGCTTGTACGAAAATTTTACTCGTCAAACCGGTATCAAAGTGAATTTGGTAGAGGGAGAAGCCGATCCTCTCATTGAACGTATTAAAAGTGAAGGGCGCAACAGTCCGGCAGATGTTTTGCTTACAGTAGATGCAGGACGCTTGTGGAGAGCAGATCGCGAGGGACTTTTTGCCCCAGTCAACTCGAAAATCTTGCAACAAAAAATTCCTGCTACCCTCAGACAACCTCAAGGTCGCTGGTTTGGCTTCAGCAAGCGGATACGGGTCATCATGTACAGCAAAGCACGAGTCAACCCTTCTCAATTGTCTACCTATGAGGATTTAGCCAATCCCAAATGGAAAGGCAAAGTCGTAACGCGATCTTCGAGTAATATTTACAATCAGTCTCTTATCGCCTGGATGATTACCGTCAACGGACAACCAGCCACCGAAAAATGGTGTCGGGGGTTAGTGACCAATTTTGCCCGTCCGCCGCAAGGAAATGATAGCGCTCAAATTGAAGCTGTTGCTTCTGGGTTAGCCAATTTAGCGATCGTCAATACCTACTACTTAGCCAACTTTGCTGAGGACAAGAATCCAGCCAAACGCGCTATTGCCGAACAAGTGGGCGTATTTTTCCCCAATCAAAAAGGACGGGGAGCGCACGTTAATATTAGCGGCGGCGGTTTACTGAAAACAGCCCCTAACAAGCAAGCCGCCATTAAATTTCTAGAATATCTTGTCAGCCCAGAAGCACAAAACTTCTTTGCTCAAGGCAACCATGAATATCCTGTCGTTCAAGGCGTTGCCCTCGATCCGGTTTTGGTAAAATTCGGTTCTTTTAAATCTGATGTTGCCAGTGTGGCTAACTTCGGGACCAACCTAACCAAAGCAGTACAGGTGATGGATCGCGCAGGCTGGAAGTAGAATGAGAATCATTATTAATTTGGTGTGAGGAAATTGTTCATGTTTAAACCTTTGTCTACGGCAACATTTGCTTTAGCGTTACTAGGCACTCAAAGCGTACAAGCACTGCCTGAGCGCGATTTAAAACTCCAACAGTCTCTAGATGGGGTTTTAAGCTCTCCCAACCCTTCTGGTTCCCTGTCGCAAGTGACCAGCGTATCTGAGTTGCGCGATGTCGAGCCGACAGAGTGGGCGTTTGAAGCCTTGCGGAGTCTGGTAGAACGCTATGGCTGTATTGTAGGCTATCCCGATCGCACTTACCGGGGCGATCGCGCTTTAACCCGTTGGGAATTCGCGGCGGGATTGAATGCCTGTTTAAACACCATAGAACGGCTATTGCAAGAGAATGTCGCTGTCTTGCGAGAAGATTTAGACAAACTCAAGCGACTGGCAGAAGAATTTAAACAAGAATTGGCGGCATTAGGGGCAAGAGTCGATAATTTAGAAGAAAGAACTGCCTTTTTAGAAGACCACCAATTTTCGACAACAACGACACTCACCGGAGAAGTGGTAGTCGGACTATCGGGGTTTGTCGCTGGCGAAAGAAACGAAGGCACAGAAGACATTCCCACCAACACCACCCTCAGCTATCGGACGCGATTGGAACTCAATACTAGCTTTACGGGGGAAGACTTACTGTACACGCGACTGGCAACCGGTAACACGACTGAATACACAGATATAGCAGGAACTTTTCAGGCAAATCTCGGTTTTACCCAGCCCGACGATAACGATCTCGCCGTTGAAGTGCTGTTTTACAGTTTTCCCATCACTGAGAACATCCAAGCCTGGGCATTAGCCGCAGGCGGGGCGTTTGACGACTTTACTAATACTCTCAGCGTTTTGGACGGGGATGGGGCTTTTGGCGCTCTCAGTGCCTTTGGAACCCGCAGCCCTATCTACTACATGGGCGATAACTCTGGGTTGGCTTTTCAGGGCAATTTCGGCGATTTTGAATGGACTGCGGGCTATTTAGCCTTTGAAGGCAACGATCCAAGCCCAGGAAGCGGCTTATTTAATGGCCCCTATGGCATGATTGCTCAAGTGGGATACGTCCCAAGTGAAACCTTTGGCGTTGCTTTGACCTACGTTCACGGGTACAACAACTTAGATACAGGTGTCGGCAGTCGGCGATCTAATTTTCAGTTTTTTACCGAAGATTTGTTTGGAGAAGCGGTTTCTACGGCTAATAACGCCTACGGAGTTGAATTTTCTTGGCAAGTCTTTGAGGGATTTGTCTTAGGCGGATGGGGCGGCTATACAAAATCCGTCACGCTCAATACTATTGATTTAGGAGGGTTGGTAATCCTAGAACGAGGCAATTTAGACATCTGGAATTGGGCGGTAACGCTGGCGTTTCCTGATGCGTTCAAAGAGGGAAGTATGGCTGGCGTTATTGTCGGGATGCAGCCTTGGGTGGCTAATTCATCCATTACCTTCCCTGGAGGGATTTCTGACACCGACAACGATAGTTCCTTTCATATCGAGGCGTTTTATCAATATGCCATCAATGACAATATCTCTATCACCCCTGGCATCATTGTCATCACTAACTCCGACTATAACAGCCTCAATGACACGCTAATTATTGGCACAATTCGCACGACGTTTACTTTTTAAGGAGAAGGAAAAGGGAAATGGATGAGTTAAGCGCGAAACAATGGCAATTGGATTTTATTGGTGGCACGAATAATGCTGCTGAGTCGGAAGGCGTTCTCGCTGAGACTGATTCCTCTTTTCCCCTCACACAAGCCAAGTTTGAGGAGGTTGTTTGCATTGTTAGCTGTCGGGATCGTTCTGCGTTAAATAGATTGGGATTGAGTTTGGGACAGCAACTCCAAGTGATTAACCGCACTGATAGCGGTTCAGTCGTCATTCGCTGCAACGATCGCTATCTGGGCATCGGCAAAGCGATCGCTGCCAAAATTTTCGTTATCTCTCAAGGAAAACTGTAATGGAACAAAAAATCATTACCTATCTCAAACAACTGCCTGTCGGAGCTAAAGGCTATATCGTTGGCTACGACCGAATATTCAGGGGCTATCAGGGAAAACTGATATCAATGGGCTTATTTCCTGGAACTGAGTTTATCCTAGTCCGCCAAGCTTCTTCTTTATATACTCCTTTGCTTATTGAAGTGCGAGGCAATTTAATCGGGTTGCGTCCCCCCGAAGCCGATGCTCTCTGTATCGAAGAAAGCGAATTACTCGGATAGCTGAGATTAAAGTTCTGTACAAAGCTGATTGTTATTATGTCCCAAACATTTGTCAAATCGCCTGCCAAATCCGTCAATCGCCGCCGTTTGTTGAAATGGGGATTGGCAGGAGTGGGTATGACAGGCGGCGCGATCGCTCTACGTCACTTTAGCCACTCTATCACCTCTGCCGTTAGAATTCCGACCCTGGACGCAGAAACACTGGCAACGCCGAACATCCCCTTTAATCCAATGGCTATTTTAAGGGATTTTGATTATGGAACAATAAAACGGGAAAATGGACAGTTAATTCGGGAATTCAAAGTCATAGCTAACAGTAGTGTACTACAACTCAATCCCTCTATTTCTTTCGTCAGTTGGAACCTCAATAATCGCGTTCCCGGGCCGACTTTTCGGGCAACTGAAGGCGATCGCGTTCGCATCATCTTTCACAACGAAGACGGTCACTCCCACAGTTTACACTTTCACGGAATCCACCCCGCCGAGATGGATGGCGTTAAATCCGTGCGTCACGGCAAAACCAACATTTACGAATTTGAGGCAAAACCCTACGGCGTACACCTCTATCACTGTCATGTTGCCCCCGTCACGCGCCACATCAGCAAAGGATTGTATGGGATGTTTATCGTCGATCCGCCACACCGCCGTCCTGCTGCCGATGAACTGGTGATGGTGATGGGCGGTTATGACATTAATAACGACCAAAAAAATGAACTGTATGCCTTTAATGGACTGCCCAATTATTATCGCGATCGCCCTATTCCCATCTATCAAAATCAATTAATTCGCCTTTATCTTCTTAACATGATTGAGTTCGATCCGGCAGTGACCTTTCACATTCATGGTAATATGTTTAAAGTCTATAAAACAGGCAGGAGTCTAACCCCCGATGAAGAAACCGATGTCATTACGATGGGGACTGCCGAACGCCATATTTTAGAGTTCTCTTATACTTATCCCGGTCAGTTTATGTTTCATCCTCACCAGGATCTTATTGCCGAATACGGCTGTATGGGTAAATTTAATGTCATAGAAGCGTTAGGGTAGGCATTGCCCACCAATTATATTTAGTCCTCGATTCCCCCTTCATAATTCATAATTTCCCCATTACCTTATCTTAGGAGTTTTCACCATGTTCTACCGTCATCTTTTAACGTCAATGGGTTTAACAGCTTTATTATTAACCTCAACAGGTTGTAGTCAGCCTTCGACAACTCATTCATCCTCTCAATCTTCTTCACAAGAGGCTACCTCTCAAGCCGATGCCGATGAAGATTACCTAACCAGCTTAGGGTTAATGAAAGGTCATTTAATAATTGCCAAAGAACTAATCGATGCTGGAAAACCTGAACAGGCAGAACCCCACGTCGGCCATCCTGTTGAAGAACTCTATAGCGACATCGAAGGAGAATTAACAGAACGCAATGTTCCTGATTTTAAAGTAACCTTAAATCAGTTCCACGATCAAGTTAAAACAGCACCAAAATCGCCCAAACTTAAAGCAAATTATGACAGTTCCTTGCAAGCTATTGACAGTGCGATCGCGGCTGTTCCTGAAAGTGAAAGACAATCCCCCGAATTCGTTTTAGGGGTTATGAATCGCTTGCTTAATGTCGCTAACGAGGAATATGAAGCAGCCATTGCCAATGGAAAATTTGTCGAGGTAATTGAATATCAAGACTCGCGAGGATTTGTGGTCTACGCTGAGCAAATGTATCAAACAATTGCTGACTCAATGAGTCAAAAAAATCCCGATACTCATCAAACAATTACGACGACTTTAACAGAATTAAAAACGGCTTGGCCTTCAGCGATTCCCCCCAATGCTCCCGTCATGACTCCCGAACAAGTCGCGCAGTTAGTCACTAAAATTAAAGAAAGCAGCCAACTTTAAATAGTGAACAGTGAATAGTTATTAGTTATTAGTTAATAGTTAATAGTTAATAGTTAATAGTTAATAGTTATCAATCACTACCCCGATTAACTATTAACTATGTCAAGATTCATATATTCGCTGTCGAATTTACGGATTGGGGAAGAAAACGAGTTTAGCGATCGCTCCGAGAACTCCCGTCACTAAAACGCCGATAATGCTTAAAAATCCCAACGTCATGATGTTGAAGCGACTATTGAATTCATCAAGCCGTTTATCTATGTTTCTAATGTCTGCTTTAACATCGGCTAAATCAGAGATTTTAGAAATTGAGGGTCGCCACTCATCCATACGGGTTTCAATGACGGTTAATCGCTTGTCTATCCCATTAAACTCCTGTTTGATTTCATCAAAGCGATTATTAATCAGGTCTTTTAACTCTTTCAGGTCATTGTCTGTAACGGTAGACATCGCGTTATTCTCCTATAAATTGCCAATAAACCCAAATAGTTTAGCAAACCCGCCCAAAACAGCGACGACAAGCGCAATTAATATCCCTCGGTTGACAAATTCTTGATTTTCTAGTCGTTTGCCTAGTTCAGTCACTCTTTCATCGAGTGCGTTAATCTTACCTGTCAACTTTTCGTCAAGTGCGTTAATCTTACCTGTCAGTTTTTCATCAAGCGTGTTAATTTCTCCTTTAACACCTGCTACTTCAATCTCTAAAAAAGTGAGGCGTTTCTCAATCTCTTTAAGAGAGGTTTTAATTTCGGTCTGGCCCGTCTCGATTACTATCAATCGAGTCTCTAGGATTTTTTGTCCATTGATGATTAAATCTTCTAGTCTTTTCAAGTCATTGTCTGTAACAGTTGACATCTTTCTGATTAATTTGTCCTAAAATTTCTTCTAGCGAGTAAGTAACGGTAGACATGCGAATTATTTAGGGAAAATTGTTTAAAAGTACGGAGAGGGTGGGATTTGAACCCACGAGGAAGTTGCCCCCCTAGCGAATTTCGAGTCCGCCGCATTCAACCGCTCTGCCACCTCTCCAGTATTAAGGCACAATTATCTATTATAACCTATTATCGGTTATCTATTTGCGCCCGTTGCAGCTTGCCTGAAAAATCGACATAAACTGTTTTCCACTCGGTAAATACATCTAATGCCGCACTGCCTGCTTCTCGGTGTCCATTTCCTGTCTGTTTCATGCCGCCAAAGGGAAGATGAACCTCTGCGCCAATAGTAGGGCCGTTGATATAGGTAATGCCAGCTTCAATGTCTCGCACTGCCTGAAAAGCACGATTGATATCGCGAGTATAAACCGAGGAAGACAATCCATAAGGTGTCAAATTGAGAATTTCTACCGCTTCTTCAAACGAAGTTACTTCAATTAACGAAACCACTGGGCCGAAAATTTCTTCTTGAGCAACACGCATTTGCGGCGTGACGTTATCTAAAATGGTCGGTTGGAAAAAATAGCCGTATTGCAATGCCTCCTGAGCGGGGATTTCGCCCCCAATAATTACCTTTGCGCCTTCGGTGCGGGCAATTTCTAAGTAAGTTTTCACTCGGTTGCGTTGTGACTCATTAACCAACGGCCCTACATCTGTCTGGGGGTCAAGTCCCGCCCCGACCCGCAACTGTTGAGTTTGTTCGAGCAATTTTGCCGTAAATTCTGCTTTAATGTCTCGGTGGAGTAAAAGGCGACTCGTTGCGGTGCATCGCTGCCCTGCCGTCCCAAACGCGCCCCACAATGCTCCCTCTAAGGCTAAGGCTAAATCGGCATCTTCCATCACAATTTGGGCGTTTTTCCCCCCCATTTCCAAGCACACGCGCTTATGGGTGCGTCCGCAGATAGCCCCCACTTCTGCCCCTGTCTGCGACGACCCGGTAAACGAAACCAAATCAACGCCTGAATGTTCTACCAACGCTTGTCCGACAACTTCCCCGCTACCGTGAACCAAATTGACCACCCCTGACGGCAATCTCGCCGCTTGCAAAACTTCCATCAAAACTGCGGCACAAGCAGAGGTTTCTTTGGCGGGTTTGAGAATAATCGTATTGCCACAAACCAAAGCTGGCAGGGATTTCCAACAAGGGATAGCGACCGGAAAATTCCAAGGGGTAATCAATGCACAAACCCCGACAGGCATTCGTACTGTCATCGCAAACTTGTTTCGGAGTTCGGAAGGGACAGTCTGGCCAAACAGTCGCCGTCCCTCGCCTGCATAGTAAAAGGCGCAGTCAATTCCTTCTTGCACATCTCCCCTGCTTTCCGTCAGGGGTTTGCCCATTTCTCGCGTCATGAGCATGGCCAGTTCTTCTTTGCGTTGCAGAAGGATTTCCCCGACGCGCTGGAGGTATTCGGCGCGTTCTGGTGCAGTGACTAAGCGCCAACTACGGTAAGCATGGCGGGCCGCTTCAACGGCAGCGTTGACAACTTCGAGGGTAGATAGGGGAAAGGTGGCGACAACTTCGCGCCAGTCAGCAGGGTTGCGACTTTCGCCACTTTGGTTGGAAGCAGAAAGCTGCCACTGACCGTTAATGAAGTTGCGGCAGGTGAGGGGCGAGGGAGACATATTTTTATAAAAGGTCGGCTATCTATCATTTTGACACCTCTCTTTCCTGATTTGTCTAATGAAGCGATCTCTTTTTCTGGTATTGATTAATGTCTAGAGTAAAGAGCGAGGTTAAATTGATTGGCGATAGTTTCTATTATCCTGGCTTCTTCTGGGGTAATAACACCATCTAATTGAGCTACTTTTTCACATTGAGCAAGTAGCGTAATAGCAAAATCTTGATTAAGTTGAGCGAGTAAACTTTCTAGAGAAGGCGGAAATTTTGCATTTTGAGTAATCGTTTCTAACGAAGCAGGGCTAAGATTAAAGGATTGGAGTTCAGGCAAGATACTTTTCCAAGTTTTTCCGGTATTTCCTGCTACGATAATATGAACCAAAATCTGATCCATAATAATTTGCTGAGATATGGCTTCTTTAATGAATTTTTCCCCTTCTACTTGTGCCATTTCGAGGGTTGCTTCCATTGTTAGAGGATTAATTTTAGCTTCATAAAATCGACAAGCACCATAGCCCAAAGCATAAAGCATTAAAGCATTGGTACTAGCACCAATCACAGCACCAGCAACCGGAACGTTTCGTAAAAATCCTAATCCTGCTTTTAAAGCATATTGACTGCCTACTTTTAAAGCTTGATTACCTCCCAAAGATAAGCCAAAAATGGCTAATACTTCGCCTTGTCTGGCAGGATCTTTTAAGTCTAATCCATAAGCATAAGCAATTTGATAAACCATTTCGGCTTGTAATAGCATGGTTGCCATTAAATCAACAGCAAACATCGCCGCAGCTACCCCTGGTAATAGGCTACTAGCTAATCCCAATCCGCCGGCATAGGTTGCCTTATCTATAATAATTCGATGAGCAATTTCATGAGGTTTTTCATGAGGATATTTTTGCAGTAATTTTTTGACTTCGGTTTCAGCCTTGACAACATCTACTTTTTCAATAACATGAATTAACCAATCCAGTTGAAATATTTTCGTTATCTCTCTCAGGTGAGGACTGTTACTAGCAACATCAAATAAATATCCAACACCATCTGTAACGGATAAAGCAGCACTGCCAATCGCTGAACCAGTACCAATAGCAGTACTGGTTACTATTTCCCCTGCTTGTACAATAGCACCTCCGACAGTTTCCCCTGTCCAAGCCACTGTTTGAGTAACGGCATCCCACCAAGATACGCTTTGGTTTTGCGATTCAAGATCAATTTGTTGACTCCAAGATTGAAAAATTGCTCCTTTTTGCCAAGCCTGGATTTGAAGTTTTTTGACATTAGTTAGTTCTAATGACTTGACAAATTTACAAAGGTAAGTTTTATAATGCTCTTGGTCTAAAGTTTTTTCGCCTTGAATGATTATGATTAAACTCTCGTTACTGAGGGTTATCTTCGCAAGAATATTCTGAGGATTAAGCAGATAATTTAGCGCGACGGTTATTGCCTGTGGATCGCCTTGCTTGGCTAATTTAAGGCAGCTAGATTGTGGCTGAGTTAATGCTTGAATACTTGACTGATTTATTCCGTTTTCAGTTGTCGAGCCGTTATTGGTTTTTTCTACAGTAAGTTCTTGGTTCCACGCGGGAAACTCTTCATTTTCCTCATATCCATAAATTCTAATTTTCTGAACACTCGGAATAGCTAATTTCTTGATCGCATTAAAAATCTTGGGAACAACTGTTTCTAGGTGTGGGACTTGTTCTGATGCTAATTTAATTTGTAGACAGTTATTTTTTAGATTTACTTTTATTGTAAGGGAATCAGAATCTAATTCCCGCTCAAGCAACCGAGTAATGACATTAACATCGCCTTGACTAGCTAGTGCTGTTAAATTTGGATATTCTGGTATTTTTACCTCAAATTCTGAATTCCACTCAGGAAAATCTTCGCCTAGCAGTTTTCCATAAACTTTGACTGTTTTAATGATAGTTTTACCAGATTCAACAATACGGTGATGAATGATATCAACGCATTTTTCTTGAGCGGGGATTTGCTCTCCTTCTAAAAGAATTTGCAAACAACTTTCTTTGAGTGTGACTTTAGCAACCCTCACTCCATCAACCGTTAATGAATTGTTCAGTGATAAAGCGATCGCTTGCGTATCTTCGTTTTCAACAAAAGCGAGTGGACTTAATGAGGTCATACTGAGATCTCCTTTGGTAAATTCTCTGTATTTTCAGTATTCCCAACCTGTCGTTCTCAATCAGCATTCTCAAAAAAAATCTTTTAAGAGTGATATTCATGGCAGAAACCCCCAAACATAGGTTTTTAGGTATCTGCGAAATAGCTTTCTAACGGAAATTCCTGCCCTTGTTTATCCCAATTTTGTCAAAATCGCAGCAACTTCGATCCATTTGGTCAGGATGAGTCAAAAAGTGCTAGTGTTTTAGAAAGGTTGAGTTTCACAACCGTAACAATCATCAAGGCCGCTAACGCAATATGACCAAAGGACAAGGACAAGGATTCGGCTTCGGTTTGGGTAAAATCAAGGAACTGCAAGAAGCCTTCAAAAAAGCCCAGCAGGTTCAAGAAGGAGCGCAGCAACTCCAACAGGAATTGGAGGAAATGACCATTGAGGGAACCTCCCAAGGGGGACTCGTCAAAGTGATTATGAGTGGCAATCAAGAACCCCGCCGTGTTGAAATTGCACCAGAAGCCTTGGAAGGAGGGGCAGAAGCTCTCTCTGAGCTAGTCACAGAAGCCATGAAAAATGCTTACAGTCAATCGACCGAAACCATGCGCTCGAAAATGGAAGAACTCACCAGTGGCTTAAATTTACCGGGGTTGTAGCGTTTTAGTGATCAGCTATCAGTTCTTAATGCTCACCGTTCACTGAGATAGCCATTCGGTCAGGAGTAGAAAGCGAGTGAAACTCAACCTTCTGACCTTCTTCTTTGGGAATGAGCGTCTGCAATAAAAATTCTTGACATTGATTGTGTTCGTCGGCAATTAAAACGCGAGCGGTATGTCCGTGACGCAGGACTTCAGAGCGATCGCATTCTTCATAAGCATAAATAATCAGAAGATCTCCGGGTTGACACAACAGGGCGGCTCCACCGTTAAGACAAATATCTCCTTTGCCAGATTCGCCAGGAATAGCATAGGTAGAAAAGCGCCGGCCGTTATTGAGATTGATGATATCTACTTCTTCGAGTGGAAAAATGCCCACTTTCTCTAACAATTGGACATCGACGGTCACACTACCCATGTAGTTAATGTTGGCTGCGGTAACGCGCACGCGATGCAACTTGGCATGCATTAGCCTGATGGTTCCCATTCCTTCTCCCAATCGATACTTCTTTATATATCGTAACGTTACACTCGACACCCTGCCTCTAGAGATTGTCAGCGATTGCGTAGAAATACGTGAGTTCGACTTCCCCATTTCCCTAAATTTAACGACAAGCCCCACACCCTACACCCCACACCCCACAGCCTGCCTAAGCGGCATCTGACGGTTGAGAATTTGTTGAAGTACCGTTGCTGTCCAATCAACATCTGCTTGCGTCGTTTCCCGTCCTAATGTCAAGCGAATGCCGCCTAAAGCTTCTGCTTCAGTGTAGCCCATTGCCAACAGAACCTTGCTCGGACTCAATTTACCACTATGACAAGCCGATCCCGAACTAATGCCAATACCAGCTAAATTGAGTTGGCGAACCCAAGTTTTTCCCGTCTTACTCTCATTAGCTACGTTAGAATAGGGATTTTTTACGACAAAGCTCAGATGATGCGGCAGGCGATACAAGCGATCGCCCGTCGGCACTAAATAGGGACACTCAGACAGAAGCTCGAACAGGCGATCGCGCAAGGTAATTAATCTAGGCGTTTCAACAGCCAGTTCAGTAGCCGCCAGTTCAGCAGCCACCCCAAACGCAGCAATCGCCGGCATCGCCTGTGTGCCAGAGCGCAACTGTCTTTCTTGTCCGCCACCGCCTTGCAACGCAACGAGTTCAACTCCCGGACGCACGTATAAAGCCCCAGCCCCTTGAACGCCGTAAATTTTATGACTCGATAGGGAAAGCAGATCCACTTCCAACTGTCGGACATCAATCGGCAAACGTCCGGCTACCTGTACGGCATCGGCGTGAAAGAGAACCCCACGAGCGCGAGCAATATGGGCTAACGCCTCAATCGGTTGCACGGTTCCGACTTCACTTTGTCCGTAGATGAGGGAAACAAGGACGGTATTAGGTTGCAGAGCGGCAGTTAAATCTTCGGGATCGATCCTACCTGATGGGTTGACGCTCAAACGAGTGACTTGCCAGCCAGAACGCTCTAATCTGTTTGCAGGTTCAATAATGGCAGAATGTTCGACGCTGGAGATAATCAAATGTTGTGGCGTTGCATAACAGTGAGCAATGCCGAATAGGGCTAAATTATTAGATTCTGTGCCACCAGAGGTAAAAATAATCGATTCAGGATGGGCACAATGGATTAAACTAGCAACTTGTTCTCTGGCGGTTTCTAGAACGGTTGCCGCTCGCTCTCCCCAAGCGTGCAAACTTGAAGGATTTCCCCAAGTATCAGCCAATACTTCCTGAACTTTGGCGATCGCTTCAGGACGGGGGGGAGTCGTGGCACTGTAATCAAGATAAATTTGCATACTATTCAATTCTAACGCCACTGATAACTGATTTTAGCCGCCCGGTTTGCAGACATTGTAATCTTCATGAGAAATGACCGCTTCTGGTATTAACAAGCTGCCTCGATCTCGACAGAGTAGCCGATAGTGGCGAGTAACAGGAATGCTGACGACAAAGCGATCGTGGCGCAGTCGCTTGCCGTGAAATTCTCGATAGTCTTGTTGGCTAGCCAGTCCTTGAATAATTTTACGAGCTTTAATGACGACATTTTTAGGGAGGGTACGCAGATCGATGGGATCTTCTTCAAAAGCGGATTCCCATTCCGTTTTTTCTTGTTTTTTTTGTTCCCACATTGATTCTGCTTGCCGACAGCGATGGCAAACCTGACCATAACCTTTGTGTCCACAGAGAAAGGTCTTCTTTCTTCTCGACATACTAACTGAACTATCCATCTACACTCGCTGCTTATCCTGTCAGACGGGTAGTGAAAAGTGTTGGTAGAAATTTCCCCAAACTTTTTGGCAATAACAACCCAGCCCGTCACTGTAAGCTATTTTTATTATCCTACTGTAGTGTTAGGAAAAATACATCACTTAATGAGCGCGGCTTTAAGGTAAAGTTTAAGGTAATTGATTGTGGAGAGATGATGGGAAAGAAATATCACGTCTACGGTGTGGGTAATGCTTTGGTAGACATGGAATTTGAAGTCACGCCAGAAATATTGCAAGCCTTAAATATTAATAAAGGCGTGATGACGCTCGTCGATGAAACTCGCCAAGCCGAAATAGTCAGCCAATTAAACGGACGGCTGTGCAAGCAAAGTGGCGGCGGTTCGGCAGCCAATACGATGGTGGCTATCAGTCAATTTGGCGGCAAAGGTTTTTACTCGTGTAAGGTAGCTAATGATGAGGCGGGAACCTTCTATTTGGAAGACTTGCGGCGTTGCGGACTCGACACGAACCTCCATAATGGGGAGAGAGAAGTGGGAACGACAGGGAAATGTCTAGTGATGGTGACTCCCGATGCCGATCGCACGATGAACACTTTTTTGGGGATTACAGGCAGCCTCTCCCCACAAGAGTTAGTGCCAGAAGCTTTAGCCGATGCTGATTATCTTTATTTAGAAGGATATTTAGTCTCGTCGCCAACCGCCAAAGAAGCAGCCATTAAAGCGCGTGAAATAGCGCAAAAACAAAGGGTAAAAGTCTCTTTTTCGCTTTCTGACCCTAATATGGTGGATTTTTTTCGAGAAGACTTGCTCAAAATCATCGGCGCGGGAGTAGACTTTATTTTTGCCAACGAAACAGAAGCTTTGAAAATGGCACAAACCGAGAATTTATCTGAGGCGATCGCCCACCTTAAAACGCTCACGCGAGGCTTTGCTATCACCCTCGGTAAAAAAGGGTCATTGATCTTTGACGGTCAAGAAATGTTAGAAATTAGTCCCTATCCGGTTGAGGCAATTGATACCGTCGGTGCAGGCGATATGTATGCTGGGGCTTTTCTCTACGGCATCACTCACGGGATGAACGATGCCCAAGCTGGAGATTTAGCGTCGCGAGCTTCTTCTCGCATTGTGACTTGTTTCGGCCCTCGCTTGGCTACCGAAGACCTACAAAGCTTGTTAGAAAAGCCTTAAAAACCAGTCAATTTACGATCAACAAAGTAGGGTGGGCATCGCCCACCTTTAACCGTTTCTAAGAAAAAAATATTTCGATGTAATTATAATAGTTAAGCGATCGCTAATTCTCTTTTATTTTTCCTCCTCTTGTAACTGCTTAACTTTTTCTAACAATAAACTCGTCACACTGACGACTTGTTCAGGACTCATGCCAATTTTCAACATATTTCGGGCAAGAGATTCTCTTTCCTGCTGCTTTCCTTGCTCTAATCCTTGCTCTAATCCTTCTCGTAAAATAGCTTGGTACATCGTTGACTCTTTCATGATGTCACTCCTTAAAATCCTTTGAATTTCTTCCTCCTTTAATACTAACCCAGCCAGAATCCCTGCTGATGCCGATAAATTTGACTGTACTCTCCTATTATCTACTTTTTGCACCTTACGTGCTACATCCTTTAAAATCTCTGCTTTTTCCGGCTTCTGACTCAACACAGCAAATGGTAACAACCCAAAAGACGTAAAGAATAACGCTGTCGGTTGTTCCCATAGGCGAATCACATTAAACTGATGTTGAGTATTTTCTAAAGTAAAACTATCCTGATAAACCAACTCAGAACCCGTTTTTCGCAAATAAATTACCACTTGAGTCATTTTCTTATTAGGATAGCGTCGATAGACTCTTAAGCGATAATCCGCCATGCGAAAGGGCATATCCTCATCACTATCCGTCTGAAATTCTGCATGAAGTACCACTTCTTCTGATTGACGTAAAATTAGAGAATCCGTGCGAATAGGTTCAAGAGATAATTCCTTGGGACTAAGTTCTACTAATTCCACAGGTTCACCCAGTAACCAAGTAGCAATATCCTCTGAGAATTCTTCGACGATAAATTTACAAATATTGTCATACATAAATGAATTGTAAAGTGTACAATAATAAGTTTGCACAGATGACAAAGTTTGCAAGGAGAAAACCGCCTCATGGCTCGGATGTATTACGACGCAGATGCCAACCTCGACTTACTGGCTAACAAGACCGTTGCCATTATCGGTTACGGTTCACAAGGTCACGCCCATGCCCTTAATTTAAAAGATAGTGGTATAAACGTGATTGTAGGGTTGTATCCTGGCAGTAAATCGACCCAAAAAGCCGAAAGCGCAGGCTTAAAAGTTTTCAACGTGGCAGAAGCTGCTCAAGCTGCTGATTGGATTATGATTTTGCTGCCAGATGAAGTCCAAAAAACGATCTATAAAAACGAAATTGAACCTTATTTGACGGACGACAAGGTATTATTGTTCGCTCACGGCTTTAATATTCATTTTGGACAAGTTGTTCCTCCGCCCTCGGTAGATGTGGTGATGGTCGCGCCAAAAGGGCCAGGACACCTCGTCCGCCGCACCTACGAACAGGGAGAAGGTGTTCCCTGCCTGTTTGCTGTCTACCAAGATGCGACCGGACAAGCTCGCGATCGCGCGATGGCCTATGCTAAAGGGATTGGCGGTACTCGCGCTGGCATCTTAGAAACTACCTTCCGCGAAGAAACCGAAACCGACTTATTTGGCGAACAGGTTGTACTCTGTGGCGGATTGACGGCTTTAATCAAATCTGGCTTTGAAACCCTGGTTGCCGCCGGATATCAGCCAGAACTCGCTTATTTTGAGTGTTTGCATGAAGTCAAATTAATCGTTGACTTGATTGTGGAAGGTGGACTAGCCAAAATGCGCGATAGTATCTCTAATACTGCCGAATATGGGGATTTAACGCGAGGGCCCCGCATTATTACCGATGAAACCCGCAGCGAAATGCGCCGCATTCTCAAAGAAATTCAAACCGGACAGTTTGCGCGAGAGTTTGTGCTAGAAAATCAGTCTGGTAAGCCTGGATTTACTGCTATGCGCCGCCAGGAAGCTGAACACCCGATTGAAGAAGTCGGCAAAGATTTACGCGCTATGTTTAGTTGGTTGAAAGATAAATAAACGACTGGTATGTCACCGTTTAGAGTCATCGAGAAGGTGATCGTACTTTCCTTTGACTCTACCTTCCATTTCCTCAACTTCAGCCTCGTGCTGTTCGCTGGGCTTTTTAATATGAGGATTGGGCATGAATCCTAGCAGCACTTGGTTAATTTGGCTGCGAGTATTCTTGCTAACCGTACTGAGGGGTTTGGGCAGAAAGCTGTCTCCCATACTGATAAAAGCTAACCCCAAGACGAAGGCAACAATCAACAGCGATTTCATCGGACGCATCTAGCACCCTCCTAGAAAAACTTGACTTTACACGACAAATCTAGTATTCCCATTAGCGAAGAAAACCTTCTCTCTCGTTTTTTGTATTATGTTTGTCGCTTAAAAAAGTGTCTTGAGGTAAAAAGTCAGAAAAATGTAACAATTTATACCAAAAATGAGGGGTTTTATTAAAAAAGATTCTCAACTACCAACGAAAAATTAGGGCTTGACAAGCCATACTACAAAGCTTATAGTTTTTAACAGAATAAAAGTATGCTAGGAAGATAGTGAGCAATAATACTCAGCCATTTGCCCTGACCAATATAGCAAAGGCAGTATAAATTAGAACAGTTTGAAAAGCTGAAATCTTCTAATAGTAGGAGTTTTCTTCGGCTGTAACTGTTCACTGAGCAAGGATAACTCAATATGGCAACTGGCATGATGATCGATGGGCAATGGCGCAACGAGGCTTATCAAAAAGATACACAAGGTCGCTTCCTCCGCAATCCAACGACGTTTCGCCATCAAATCACAGCCGATGGTTCAAGCGGCTTTCCGGCAGAAGCCAACCGTTACCACCTTTATGTTTCCTCTGCTTGTCCTTGGGCGCATCGCACGTTGATTATGCGCCGTTTAAAAGGACTAGAAGATGCTATCAGTTTGTCGATTGTCGATCCTTTCATGGGAGACGATGGCTGGTTTTTTGCCGACTTTCCAGGCTCAATTCCCGATTCAGTCAATGGGGCAAAATACCTGCGGGAAATTTATGCTAAAGCTGACCCCAACTATACAGGTCGGGTGACAGTTCCCGTGTTGTGGGACAAACAAAAACAGACGATTATTAATAATGAATCTCGCGAAATCATGCGGATGTTTGACCTGGCGTTTGCTGCTTTCGCTAAAAATTCTCCTTCATTTTGTCCGCCCGAATTGCAAGAGAAAATCGATCAAACTATCGATGAAATTTATCAACCGATTAACAATGGTGTCTATCGTTCGGGGTTTGCTACCTCCCAAGAAGCTTATGAAGAAAGCGTGACGCAATTATTTGAAGCGTTAGATAATTGGGATGAGGTGCTTGGAAAACAGCAATATTTGTGTGGTGATGCCGTCACAGAAGCGGATTGGTGTATGTTTACAACTTTACTGCGCTTTGATGCTGTTTACTACGTTCATTTTAAATGCAACTTACGCCATATCTGGGATTACAAAAATTTATGGAATTATTTTCAGCAATTGTATCAATATCCTGGCGTTAAAGACACCTGTAATTTAGAGCATATTAAGCAGCATTATTATCGAAGCCACCCTCATATTAATCCCAGTGGCATCGTTCCCCAAGGGCCGCTTATTAACTTTGAGGAATCTTATAACAGAAGATAAAGAGAATAATTTTTAGGCAGCTTGGGATTGGAAAAAAGTGACCTGACCGTTGTAAGCCTGATAGAGATTCGCTCTTTGCAATACCGCCTGCCGATTTCCTGACGCAATTAAGGCTTTATTCAACAGGATTAAATCGTCAAAGTTTTCAATTGATTCTCCTAAATCGTGATTAACCACCAAAACGATTTTGCCTGCACCTGCCAATTCCTGAAAAATGCTAAATAATACAGTTTCTGTCTTTTGATCGACTCCGACAAACGGTTCATCAAACAAGAAAATTTTTGCTTCCTGTGCGAGCGATCGCGCTAAAAAGACTCGCTGCTGCTGTCCTCCCGATAACTGAGCGATCGGGCGATTTTTTAAATTTGTCATTTCGACTCTTTCTAAGGCTTCTAAAGCTTTGCGACGGCTAATCGTCGAAAATCGTCGGAACCATCCGGTTTGGCGCACCCGTCCCAACATGACGACATCCCATGCCGTGACCGGATAAGTCCAGTCAATCTGCGATCGCTGTGGCACATAAGCCACTTTATCTAACTGTTCGTGCAATGGCAAACCTTGGTAGTCCACCGTCCCTTGCGTAATAGGAATTAACCCCAGCATAGCTTTCATCAGGGTACTTTTTCCCGCGCCATTTGGCCCGATGATCCCTGTTAAACGACCGACAGGAATTCTCAGCGTTACGTCCTGCAACGCTTTTACCGACCGATACGCCACGCTCAAATGTGCGACCCCTATCCCTTGCTCTAGCATGGTTTAACTCCCTTGTGCTTGTGCTTGGCTTGTTACAGCATAACAAAAAATGAGACAATTATGAAAGATATTATGAGGTAATTATGAAAATCATTATGACGCGATCGCGCTTAATCACCCATCTTGCTTGCGGAATAATCATCGGTCTGGGTATTTGGGGCTGTCAGGTGCAGGTTTCTGACGAAGTCAACGCAGGCTCCGACTTGAAAAGTCGGAGTACCGTTGACCTCCGACAGACAAAACCGAAAGTCGTTTCCACTAGTACCATCATCGCCGACTTGACTGAAGAAATTGGCGGCGAAGAAATCGACCTGCAAGGAATCCTCGATCCAGGTGCAGATCCTCACGTTTACGAACCCGTTCCCGCCGATAGCGTGGCGTTTGAACGAGCTAATCTGATTTTTTACAACGGCTACAATCTTGAACCGGGGTTGATCAAACTGATGGAAGCGGCAGGCATCAAAGCGAAAAAAGTGGCGGTTGGGGAGGTTGTCAAACCATTAGATTTTGAGTACAAAGGACAGACAGTCCCCGACCCGCACGTTTGGGGAGACGCAAAAAACGCGATACAAATGGTTAATATTATTCGGGATGAGTTAATTGAACTTTCGCCGGAAGATGCAGCGATTTTTCGCCAAAATGCAGCGATATTAATGGCAGACTTGGAAAAGTTAGATAAATGGATTGCCCAGCAAATTCAAACCATCCCTCCCCAGCAACGCAAGTTAGTCACCACCCATGATGCCTTTCAATACTATGCCAACGCTTACGGGTTGGAGGTAGCAGGAACCCTCATCGGTATCAGCACCGAAGAACAACCCAGCGCCCAAACGGTCAAGAATTTAGCTGAAGCCATTAAAAAAATGCGAGTTCCCGCCATATTTGCCGAAACGACTATTAATCCAGCGCTCATTCAAACAGTCGCCGAAGAAGCCGACGTTAAACTTGCACCACAACAACTGTATTCTGATTCTATCGGTGCGTCGGGGAGTGAGGGAGATAGTTATAGGAAGATGCTAATGGCAAATACGAAAGCGATTGTGGAGGCATTAGGGGGAAAAGTTCAAGAGGTTCAGCCTAAATGACCAAATATTATCGTATTCTTACCTTGCTGATGTGACCGAGCATTTCACGCGATCGCATTAATTTCCAAAAACACCGATACCATAACGACAGGGTGCGATTAAGCAACTAGCCATGCGAACCCTTAGCACAAATTGAGCATTCCAACGCGGGATAGCTACAATTATAGGAATATCATTTGTTTTAGTATCGGAGGAGATAAGGTTTCCGTTATGGTCATAGAGTCCTAAGTCAAGATCTTCGCAATATTCGTCACAAGCACCAACCATTATATATCTAGTTCCTGCCGACAAGTTCAGAGTAATGTCATGTTGACCACCATTGCCAAGATCGTCGATGAGTGGCTCATGCGTTAAACTATAGCCATTATAACCAGCAGCTTCGGCTGCTACGATAAGTTGAGCGCGGACTTGAGCAGTCCAACGATCAGCAAAAGCAACGTTCCCTGTCAAAATAACAGTGCTAACTCCGAAGATAGTGCTTAAGGCAAGTTTGCCCAAAATGGCTTTACGGCAGTTCCTCACGGCAGGTACTCCACTTGGGGAGCCACCCCGTTGCGGGGGTTCCCCCCGTTGTAGGGAGTGGCGTGAAACCCCGCTTTCTGCGTACTGCCTCCTTGATGGAAACCACCAATTGTTGCGGACTGCCTTACGAGTAGAACATTTCTTCATCGGTTGACTCCTAAGAATTTGCATTAACTCGCCTTAAAAAGTCGAGACAATCGGTAAAAAGCTTTATTGTTTAGCCTGTCTGTCGTAATATCCGCAATTATCTGATAAATTAGCAAAAGCTATTGTTTTTTTTTTTTTCTTAAGCTTTACTTATTATTTCTTTAAAATTTGCGATTTGAGGTGATGTTGAAAACCGCTATCAAAAGCGATCGCATTAAAGCCGTCTATCGTCTAAGATAAATAACATCCCCTTGCAAAAACGTTGGTATGAGCCAGTCAGCACCCGAACGAGTTCGCTGGACAAGCGCAGACTTGGATCTGCTGCCGGATAATGGTACCCGTTACGAAATCATTGATGGTGAATTATTTATGACCAGAGCGCCGCGCTGGAGTCATCAACAGGTGGTAGATAATATCTGTGCCCAATTAAACCATTGGTCAGAGGAAAGTGGACTGGGACGCGCTGTCACGACTCCAGGCATTATTTTCTCAGAAGCCGATAATGTCATTCCAGACGTTGTTTGGGTGAGTTACGAACGATTGGCGATTTTACTGGATGAGGCAGAGCATCTGACGGGAGCGCCAGAGTTAATTGTTGAAGTCCTTTCCCCAGGAGACGAGAATGAACGGCGCGATCGCGAAGTCAAGCTAAAATTATATGCCTCTCAGGGAGTACAAGAATATTGGATTGCCGATCGCCGCTTGCAGCAAGTCCAGGTGTATCGACGGCAGATGGCGACTTTGAAATTAGCAGCAACCCTATTCGCGACGGATGAAATAACTTCTCCCCTTTTACCCGATTTTGCTTGTCCTGTAGCCTCGTTTTTCCGTTAGTGTCCGTGAGGGCATTTCCAAGCTTGTCGAACTGACGTTAAGGCAGTACACCGTAGGGGCATAATAGATTATGCCCCTACCCATTTTTGTCTCTCACTCAGGAATTATTCATAACTATCGCGACAAGCGATGCTGTGCTAGTTCTGCCGCTAATTGAATCGCTGCGATCGCGCTGTGGGGGTTAGCAATTCCTTTTCCGGCAATATCAAACGCCGTGCCATGATCGGGAGAGGTGCGAATGAATGGTAAGCCAATAGTCGTATTAATAGCTTGGTCAAATGCCATCAATTTGACCGGAATTAACCCCTGATCGTGATACAGCGCCAGATAAGCATCGGCAGGATTTTGTGCTAGGTTGTGACCATACCACGCTCGTGCAGGCTTCACCCACATCGTATCAGGGGGAATGAGTCCGATTAACTCAGCTTGGGGATAAGTTTGTTGTTCCTTGGCTAACCAAGCTTGCAACCAGTCCCGTTCTTCTGTGCCTAACTGTCCTTGTTCGCCACTGTGAGGATTTAACCCTGCGATCGCAATCTTTGGTCGAGAAATCTCGAAATCTTGCTGCAAACAAGCCATTAATAGGTCTAATTTGCGAGACATCACCTCTGGCGTGAGGGCAGTAGGAACTTGTGATAGAGGAATGTGAGTCGTTGCCAGTAACGTCCGCAATGTCCAACCCGTGTGCGGCGATCGCGCCACAAACAACATCGCGAATTTTTCGACTCCGGCAGCTTGCGCTAGCACTTCCGTCTGTCCCGGATAGTCATATCCTGCCAGCTTCCAGCCAGCTTTAGCAATCGGGGCAGTGACAATGCCTTGAAACTCGCCTGCTAAGGTACGAGCGATCGCTTCATTTAGGTAAGCAAAACTCGCCTCGCCACTGGCAGCATTACCGCAACCTGGGGTAATTTGACTCGTATCAAACGGAACGTCGAGGATAGAGAGGGTATCAGGATCGGCAATCGGTTCTCCTCGTAATTGTTGGTAGGTTTGTTGCAGGAGCGATCGCGTACCGATAACCGTCATTTGGCAATTTTGCACAATTTCTGGTCTTGCCAAGGCTTTAAGGACGACTTCCGGGCCGATTCCTGCTGGATCGCCGATAGTAATTGCCAATTTAATTTGTCCGTCGCGTTTGATCATGACCCCAATGGCTAATGCTTACTCTTAGCAAAGCACAATTGACAGCCGCGATCGCAAAAATAACGCAAATCTCAAACAGCATAAGTGTACCTACTGTTCTAAAATGGCTTTTATCAACCAACATAGGCGAGGGAAAAAACATGAGTGCCGAAAGTATGCTGTTTAATGGGATCGTTTTATCGATTATTTTAGTTTTAGTGGGCTTGGCTTGGGGGTTTCTTTTGCTCAAGATTCAGGGCGGTGAACCCGAATAAATCTACACGCTTTGAGGGAAAAACGATAGCAATGCTATTTTACACCCTCTTATCTCAATAAATAAATTGATCAATTTTTTAAATGTCCTCTACTCTACCTAAAATTGAATTTTTTGTCGGACTGTCAGAAGAATTAGCAAATGTCAGTCTGCGACGCAACAAAGCAACAGGTGTTCGTAACGTTCTCTTGATATTTACTCGATTACTCTCTATCGAAAAATTCAAAAGCTTTACTGAAAAATATCACGGCAATTTACGTTTAATTGATTCAGAAGGTGAAATTGCTGTCGAAGTTTCCTCGATAAAATTTATTTTTGGAGGCGACGAAGGAGACGAATTGCGGCGAGTTGAGTGTGGGTTTGAAATCGAGCAAGATGACCATTGGGAAAGGTTCATGCGTTTCATGAATCGTTACGCTGAAGCTAATGGTATGGGTTATCAAGAAAAGTCAGCAGAAGTTAACAATCAAAAGTCAGAAGAAATATGAAAGTTGCAATTACTGGGGCAACCGGATTTGTCGGCACTCGTTTAGTCGAAAAACTACACGCACAAAGCCATCAAATCGTCATTTTTACACGCAATCTAGAAAGAGCAAACCGTATTTTTCCGCCGAATATTTTTCCCAACCTAACTGCTATTGCCTATCAACCGACTCAATCTGGGGACTGGCAAAATGCTATTTCGGGTTGTGATGCTGTAGTCAATTTAGCAGGAGAACCGATCGCTGAACGCTGGAGTCCCGAACACAAGCAGGGGATTTTAGAAAGCCGCCAACTCGGAACCCGCAAAATCGTCGAAGCCATTAGCCAAGCCAATCCCAAACCCTCAGTTTTAGTCAATGCCTCAGCGATTGGCTATTATGGAACCTCAGAAACAGCTACTTTTGACGAAAATAGCTCTCCTGGTAGCGATTTTCTAGCCCAAGTCTGTCAAGCCTGGGAAGCCGAAGCCCAAAAAGTCCGGGACTCAGGTGTACGTTTAGTTATTTTGCGGTTTGGTATTGTTTTGGGCGATGGTGGGGCCTTAGCTAAAATGATACCCCCGTTTAAGCTGTTTGCTGGAGGGCCGTTGGGTAACGGGCGGCAGTGGTTTTCCTGGATTCATCGCGATGACCTGGTTAACCTGATTATCGAGGCTGTAACGCGATCTCAGCTAGCGGGAACCTTCAACGCCACAGCCCCCAATCCCGTCCGCATGAGTCAATTGTGTCAGGTGTTAGGAGAAGTTATGAATCGTCCCTCTTGGTTGCCTGTCCCCGATTTTGCCCTAGAAATCCTTTTAGGAGAATCAGCTAAAGTCGTTTTAGAAGGGCAGCAAGTTTTGCCCAAAGCCACCCAATCGGCGGGATTTCAATTTCAGTACCCCAGCCTCAAGCCTGCTTTACAAGAAATTCTTGCTTAAAAAGCTACAGCAGGCGACTCATTCGATAACTTTGCAGTTGGCTGATTCTGTGCAACAACGGTTGTCTGGCATTCAGCCTGATTTGAGTTTTATTCGTTCTCGTTATTGCATTTTCTGGAAGATTTTAATTAGATCAGTGACGTTTCCCTAGGGAACAACCTGCACGGGGAAGCCTTGCTCACGAAGCACTTCAGCCGCCTCACCGCCAGGAGTGTAGTTAACCCCAAATTGAGAAGTCGGGTTGTCTTGCATAATTTGGGGCGTGACGAGAATGATGACTTCTGTACGCTCGGTGCTATCGGATTGGCTTCTAAAGAGGGCCCCTAGAATGGGAATATCCCCTAAAATGGGAACTTTTTGAGTGATAGTTTGGTCGGTTTCTTGAATAATACCCGATAGAATCAGGGTTTGACCGTCCCGCAAGCGAATCAGTCCAGAAGTTAACTCCCGCCGACTGAGAAGGGTGAGGGTGTTGATAGTTCCAGCACCACTATCAAACTGTTCAGTATCCCCAGGCGCGGCGATTGTTGGGCTGACGGTTATGTTAATAAACCCGTTATCGTCAACTTTTTCTACATTAATGGTCAGGGTTAACCCCGCATCCGCTAGGACAGGCGTGGTGGTTCTCACCCCACTAAGAGGATCGACTGAGGTGTTGACACTTTCAATCACTTTTTGGGTAAGTTTAACCGTTGCTTGCTGTCCCTCTTGTACCACCAAAGTCGGATCGGTCAGGATTTTAGCATTGCCACTTTGAATGGTCGTTTCCAAGGTCAGCAAGAATTTTTGAGGAAACTCGAATAGGCTAGGAGGTTCGTAGGTAAACTCATTGTTGACAGGATCGAAATCTGAGACACCTGGTTGAAAAGGATTATTAAACGTGCCGAAATTGGGACGGCTGTAAGGAGCAGTTTGATTGCCGAAGAAGTCATTTTGCCCTTGTAGGAAGCGCGAAATTTGTCCAAAAGGCGAATTAGGCTGTACGTCAAAGAAAGATGAAAAGGTTGCTGCTGAGTTACCCACAATGGTATCCGCTAGGGGAATAATCGGGGGAGCAAAAGCCCCGCCGGTTGTCTGTGCTCTGTTAGGCGGATTGAGCCTGCCGAAGTTGAGAACGGCTGCACCATTATCCTGGACAAAGAAACTATCATTCACCCCAAACGAAAAGCTGCTGTTAAAGTCCTGTTGGTTGTTGAGGTTGACATCGACTATTTTGACGTTAATTGCCACTTGGCGGCGGCGGGCATCGAGTTGAGTCAACAAGGAGGTGGCGACTTGCACTTGGCGCGGTTCGCCGACGAGGGTAATGGAATTGAGGCGGTCATCGGCAGTGACGGCGAGTCCTGCCAGCATGAGAGCAGAGGTAGAACCTTCAATACGTTGAGCGATAATGGGTTGGAGTTGGGCAGGCAGTTCGCGCCGTCCGATCACTCGTCCGGTGAGAGGGTCGGTGATGTCTTCGGTGAGGGTAACAAGGCGTTGAAATTCGGCTCCTTGCGAAGCGAGGAAGGTTCCAGCGTTAAAAGAGCGGATTTGGTTGAGGCGCAAGGTGCGGCTGACGAGATTGCGAGCGGCTTGGGGCAGTTGGGAGCCGACGAAGATGGTGCGCCCTCGGCGGTTCGCCTGCAAGCCAGAAATCATCAATACGGAGTTAAAAACCTGCCCGACAGGTTCGTTTTCGAGATCGAGGGAAACGGTGGGTTCTGCGGCGGCTTGAGGCTGGCCACCTGCTGGGGCAGCACCGGGCGTATCGGTAAAGACTAGATTCATACCTGCGTAACGTGCCAGAACTGCCAGCACTTCTCTGGCCGGGGCTTGACGCAAAACGAGGCGAGGCACGATCGCGCTGGTTCCCAGGTCAACACCGTCGGAAGCGGCATTGATATTGGATATAGCCATGTCACCGACTGGCGGGGCAACTGCACGAGGTAAAACAGGGGCCGCAGGTAGCGTCGGCTGCAAGATTTCGGGCGTAGAAGTGCCGTTGGAGCGGATAATAATTTCTGGTTGAGGAACCAACACATCACCGGACGGCGCTGCGGTGGGTGGCGGCACGACAGGGGAAGCCGGGGGGCCAGGTAGGGTGGGAGTTTGAGCGACTTCCGAGGAGAGGTCTACCTCGCTCAAAACGCTGCTGTCGGTTTCAGATTCCTCAAAGGTTAAAGACGGGTCGAGGTCAGTTGAGTGCGCGTGCTGCGAAGCCGTCCCCGAACTTGACCGAAGGGAAAGCTCCACAGGGATCGCTTGTTCTAAATCGAGAGCGATTTGCACCTCAGCCGTTAAGGGAGCGGGTTTGGTTTGATAGCTCAGCGCAGGAAGGGCCCTAGCAGACTGAGCCGATAGGAGCATCAACATAGCTCCACCAGCCACGAGCGGGTAACGATAATTATTCACAATTCACTCCTCTACACACTTTTGATTTGATCGATTTAATTTTTGCTTAATTCTAAGGATACGTTGAGCAACGGAGGTGCGATCGCTTGCCAGCAAGCGATCGCGTACTACTTCGGTTGCTCTGGGGGCGGTTGTTCGGCTGGCGGCGGGGCGAGAGCGGCTATTTCTTCTGAAGTCAGAGGAATGATCGCCTCTAAAGTAAAAGCCGTTTTGATTAGCTCTTTTCCTTGAGCAACTGCCTCCCCGGTTGCTACTAATTCATTTTTATTGGTTTTGACTTCGACAAGGCGAATCGCAAAGGCTTGCTCGTCTTTTTCCGCCTTGAGTCCTCTGACCAACAGCAAGGGCTGAAGTCTTTCTAAATCTCGCAGCAGAGCTTGGGTTTGTTGGTAATTTCCCTCCACTTCTAAGGTGTATTGCTGGCGTTTGAGGCGATTGTTAACGGCTTCTCCGAGAGAGCTATCAGTCACCACCGTCAGGTCGCCTTGGGGTTTAAAGCTAAGTAATTTGAGGTTGCGCGATTTGACAAACCCATTAATATCTAACAGCAGCGTTTGCAAGTCGTTGGGGGTAGAAAAGAGGGCCAGCACTTGAGACTTGAGGGCTTCTGACTGTTTAAGCTGAAGTTCTTTGTCGAGCAGTACCCGGTCGAGTTCTCCCGATTTTTGGCGATCAACCTGTTCTTGTTTGGCGGCCTCATCGGCTTTGAGGGTCTGATAGGCATCATAAGCGGGTTTGACGAAGTTTATCACGATGTAAATCGCCCCGAAAACCCCCAGCAAGGCTAGCACCATACCGGTTATTCTGGGGGTAAAGGTAATCCCAAACGCGGTCGGATAATCTCCCCCTTCCGCCGCAAAATCCTGTCCTTCTTCGGGATTAAATTCTTCAGCAAAGGTCATGGCTGGAGGACTCCTTTTTGTTGTAGGGTTTTCAGTCGGCTGACTAGCCCAACGGCTCCATCGCGGGCGAGTTCGGAGGCTAGTTCCGAGGAAGGGCGTTCGGTCAGTTGGGTGGTTATCGTGTATTTAATCGCCTGCGGAATGGACACGCTCACATCCTCAGAGACATTTTGCACCTCAACGGGCAAGTCCTGTAAAATTGCCTCGACCAACTTGGTTTTATCGGCCTGCAAAAACGGCGAACTCTGCAACGTCAAGATAAAATCGTTGAGGTCATCATAATTTAGGGCATAACCAGCAATTATTAGGTTCAGTCCATCTTGTTGAATGAGTCCAATTTGCACATTTTTGGGGGTTTGCTGCCCTAATTCCGCGAACATGGCAGACCAAGGCTTAATTTGATTGAATACTCCTACTAACGATTGCACTTCTTGGTTAGATTTGGCAATTTGAGCCTCTATATCTTTAATTCTTTGAGTTTGGGCATTGAGTTCCCCTAATTGGGCATCTAGCTCTGCAATGCGCTGTTGAGTTTGCGAGGATAACTGGCTGAGCAATAACAGGGAAGATGCTGCTAAGGCAGGCAACACGAGGAGAACCAACCCGCCAATAATGATAGGCAGTTGTTGTTTGAGAGGCGGCCCTGCTGCTGCTTTGGTAGGAACAGTGGCTTTTGAGGCATCTAAATGGCGATCTTTAAGAAAATTGACATCCAAGCTGTACATAAGTCTAAATCTCCCGCAATCCTAAACCTAAAACAGTTCCCATGCCCGGACGTTGCACAGCAGGAATCTCTTTATCGACCTCTAGCGACAGGGCAGTTACTGGGTCAACTTGCATGGTGGGTACACTCAAGCGATGGGTCAAGTATTCATCAAATTGTACTAACCCGCCTCCCGGCCCTGCCAAAAGTAATTGGACAACTTCTAAGTCTTCACTCTGATTGAGATAGAAATTGATCGACCGCCGCAGTTCGTCGGTGAGTTCTCCAAGTACCCGCAAGAGGGATGTCATGCCAGGATTAACGGCTGTTCCTTGCGTGCTAAGGCTGTCAAATTGGGTAACAGGAATGGTCATGCCTTGTAAAATCTCTGGATTGCGCGACGGGGGTAAATTCATGGCCCGCGAGAGAGCATTTTGCATCTGGTAAGTGCCAATGGGAACGGTGCGAGAAAATTGGGGAACCCCATCGACAATGATGGCAATTTCGGTGTTGTCAAATTCTACATCGACCAAAACGGCAGCCTCTTTAGAACCAAATTGTCGCAACTGCTCTCGAATCGTGCGAATTAGGGCAAAACTGTTGATTTCTAGCACGTCTACCTGTAATCCTGCCTGTCCGAAGGTGTCCATGTAGGAATCGGTCACTTCCCGCCGCGTGGCTACCAGTAGCACTTGCACTTTTTCAATGCCGTCTTCATCTTCAAAAAAGCCGAGTTTTTGATAGTCAAGATCGACTTCTTCTCTGGGGTAGGGTAAATATAGAGCCGCTTCGTGGTTGAGTACCATATCGCGCAATTCTTGGTCGTCGAGTTCGGCGGGGATGGGAATGATGCGAATAATCGATTCGCGCATGGGAACCGCCGTCGCCACTCGCTTGGCCTTGATTTTATATTCGGTAAACATTTCTTGAATCATTTCGGCCAGCGCGGGAGAATCGACAATTTTGCCTTCAGTAAATACGCCTTCAGGAACTTCTACTGAACAGTACTTGACCAGTTTGTATCCTTGTCCGTGTTTGGCGAGTTGCGCCAAGTTCAGCCTTTCTGGCGTAATTTCTAAGCCTACGCCTTGGACTTGTCCGCCAAATAAATTTTGAAATCGGCTTAACATAAGTTAACCTTTAAGCTGAAAGTTAGGCTATAAAAGGGTTCAACCTGCTCAGCGCAAGACCCCGGTGATTTTGGTTTCTAATGTAACTTAAATTTTCAACAGAGAATTTGAAATTTGTTAGTGTGAGGAGAAAAGTTGAGTCAATGATGACACTTTAAGTCATGTCAATATAATATTGCAAAATTTACGCGCTTATCGGCAATGCATAGAATTGTAAAGAAAAAACGCTTCGGTGTGTGGGTTCTCTTAGGGTTCCTCCTAAGCTGGCTAGTTAGTTGCCAACCGACACCACCTCCGCTGGATAATGAGTTGGAATTCTGGACAATGCAACTCCAGCCGCAGTTTACCGCTTATTTTACCGAACTCATCAGTCAATTTGAAACCGAGGCTGGCGGTAGCACAGTGGACTGGGTAGATGTGCCTTGGGAAGCCATGGAAAGCAAGATTTTGACGGCGGTTTCCGCGAAAACTGCCCCCGATGTGGTCAATCTCAATCCCAATTTTGCCTCTCAACTAGCCAGTCGCAATGCTTGGTTAGATTTGGATGCCCACATTCCCCCAGAGGTGAAACAGCAATACCTACCCAAAATTTGGCAAGCGAGTACTCTCAATGGTCAAAGTTTCGGCATTCCTTGGTATTTGACGACGCGCATCACCATCTACAATCAAAATCTTCTCTCCCAAGCCGGAATTAGCCAACCGCCGACCACCTTTACTGAAGCAACCCAAGCAGCCCAGCAAATTAAAGAAAAAACCGGAAAATACGCCTTTTTTGTCACGTTTATTCCAGGTGATTCGGGAGAAGTGCTAGAATCGCTGGTACAAATGGGAGTACAACTCGTGGATACTCAGAGCAAAGCTGCCTTCAACACGCCAGAAGGCATAGAAGCTTTTCAATATTGGGTAGACTTGTATCAGCAGAAATTGTTACCACCGGAAGTTCTCACCCAAGGACACCGCCACGCTATTGATTTGTATCAGTCAGGACAAACTGCCTGGTTGTCTTCAGGGGCTGAATTTCTCAAAAGCATTGAAAATAACGCACCTTCGATTGCTAAGGTTTCGGCGGCTGCTCCTCAAATTACCGGAAAAACGGGCAAAAAAAACGTAGCCGTGATGAATTTAGTCATTCCCCGCGATACTGATAAACCCGCAGAAGCAGTCAAATTCGCTCTCTTTGTCAGCAATACTCCCAATCAGTTAGCTTTTGCTAAAGTGGCTAACGTCCTCCCCTCCACTGTTGCTGCTGTCAAACAATACATTCAAGAACTCGACCAGGAAAAAGAGACAACCCCTCTGAGTCAAGCGCGTAAAGTGAGTGCAATGGAACTTGAGGAAGCACAAGTGCTAATTCCGGCTATGAAAAACCTTAACCAACTGCAAAAAATCATTTACGAAAACCTGCAAGCTGCCATGCTCAAAGAAAAAACCGTCCAACAAGCCGTTCAAGATGCGGCTGATTCTTGGAACAATACTGCATCATAGAAATAGCGTAGGGTGGGCATTGCCCACCTAAATACTTACTCTCGTCAGAAAGTCATGCCAGTAACACTAACACAAATTGTCGTTCCGCCTGGACAACAAGTTCTTTTAAAAGAAGTAAGTTGGCAGCAATTTCAAACCCTTTTAGAAGAATTAGGAGAAAGTCGCTCGTCCAGGCTTTCTTACAGCAATGGGATTTTAGAAATTATGGTTCCTTTACCTGAACACGAAAAAGACAAAGAGATTATTGGAGAACTAATTAGAATATTATTATACGCTCTAGACATTGAATTTGAAGCACTCGGTTCGACGACATTTGAAAACGAACAAATGCTACAAGCTGTTGAACCTGATACGTGTTTTTATATTCAAAATTATCAAGCAGTTATTGGCAAAAATCGATTAAATCTACCGAGCGATCCGCCTCCCGATCTCGCTGTAGAAATTGACATTACTTCTCGCACTCGGTTAGATAACTATCGCTTGCTAGGCGTTCCTGAACTCTGGCGATATACCCGAAAGGGATTACAAATTTATCTTTTAATCGATAATCAATATATTCAGTCTGAGACGAGTCGAAATTTTCCTAATTTTCCGATTATCGAACAGGTTAACTATACGAGCGAGCAATGTAATCTTGTAGGACGAAGTAAAGCCATTAGAGAATTTAAACAATGGCTGGCGGAATATTTGATGAGTTAGTCTTTTTCCTTACTCCTTACTCCTTACACCATGTTTAACTCCAATGACATTTTAATCAAACGCTACCGACTCCAAAAACAGTTAGGGCGAACGGCTGCCGGACATCAAACTTGGTTGGCAGTAGATTTACAATCTCCTGTTGAAATAGTTGCAAAAGGCTGGAAAAATTGGACATGGATTAAGTGGATCAAAAATATAACTGTTTTATTTAAGCCCAAAGTTTATCGACAAGTTACCATCAAACTACTTGCCTTCAGTCCTCAAATGCAATGGGACGACTTTAAACTGTTTGAACGAGAAATTCAAGTCTTACAAACGCTCAATCATCCTCAAATTCCTCGCTATCACAATTCGTTTGAAATTGATACTGAAGAGGGCGATGGCATTCCTTGGTTTGCACTCGTTCAAGATTATATCCCTGGTTCTTCTCTACAAGAATTACTAGAAAAAGGTCAAAGATTTTCCGAAAACCAAATTCGCTCTATCGCTACCGAAGTTCTAGAAATCTTAACCTACCTGCACCAACTCAATCCCCCTGTTTTACACCGAGATCTTAAGCCAGGTAATTTAATTTTAGGAGAAAATGGTGAGATTTATTTAATTGACTTTGGAGCAGTTCAAGCTCAAGCTGCCAAGACAGGCATCACTTTTACAGTAGTAGGAACAAGTGGTTATACGCCATTAGAACAGTTTTTAGCGAGAGCCGTTCCTGCTTCTGATTTATATGCTCTGGGGGCAACTTTAATTCATTTACTGACTGGAATTGCCCCGGCAGATTTAATTCAAAGTAATTCTCGAATTGAATTTGCTGATAAAGTTAATATTAAATCTGGTTTAAAAAAATGGCTAGACAAATTGACGGAAGTTATTGTTGAAAACCGCTATCAAAATACAAGGGAAGCTTTAGAAGATTTAGAATGTGTCAATCTTGTAAAGTCAACAAATTCTACCGATTATCAAAATGATTTATCTTTTCTCGCCATCCGACCCACACAAAGCAAAATTCAAATTGCTGAAGCTCAGAAACAATTAACTATTGCTATTTCTACGGCTAAATCTAGTTTTTTTGAGATAATTATTAATCGTTTTTTTTTAGAAAACTTATTTACATCAACCCGTCAACTATTTTTGCTGATATTGATAGGCAATGGCTTAATTATTCCATTAGCTTTAGATACT
>JBGTNM010000106.1:0-3111 GCA_041743025.1 Microcystaceae cyanobacterium | reverse complement strand
ATCGAGGGCGGAAGTAGGCTCGTCAAATAACATTACTTCTGGTTCCATCGCTAAGGCACGGGCGATCGCTACTCGCTGTTTTTGTCCCCCTGATAGCTTGACTGGATAAGTGTCTGCCTTCTCTGGTAGCCCAACCTGAGTTAGTAATTCCATTGCCTTTTTTCGTGCCTTTTCTGAAGTTACATTTTTAACTTTAATTGGTGCGTAAGTTACATTCTCTAACACCGTCATGTGGGGAAACAGGTTGAAATGTTGAAATACCATTCCCACCTTTTGTCGCAATTTTAGTATGTCCGTTTTAGGGTTAGTAATATCTGCTCCCTCAATATAAACCTTCCCAGATGTCGGGGTTTCTAGTAAATTTAGGCAGCGCAAGAATGTTGATTTCCCCGAACCAGAAGGACCTATAATAGCCACCACCTCTCCTTTGCCAACCGTAGTGGATATCCCTTTAAGAACTTGCAAATTGCCAAAGGATTTAGATAAATCTTCGACTCTAACTGCTTCTTTGTAATCTTTGTTCGAGTGCATAGCCCCCCCAAGTTAAAAACATAACCATCACGTAATAAACTACGCCAGCAAATAGCAGCGGTTCAAAATATATATACTTTTCTGCTCTTACAATCTGAGCGCGACGCAATAAATCAGCAACACCAATAGTAGACACCAAAGCCGAGTCTTTAAGTAAAGCAATACTTTCATTGACCAGTGCAGGTAATATATTTTTGATTGCCTGGTGCAGAATAATATCCAGCATCATTGGTTTATAGGTAACTCCCAGGGATAACGCGGCTTCTCTTTGTCCTTTATCTACAGCCAGAATACCACCGCGAATTGTCTCAGAAATATAAGCCCCTGAATTAAGTGTAAATGTAATCACCCCTGCTACCAGGGCAGGAATATCATAGCCAGTTAGCTGTGGGGTGGCGTAGTAAACGAGCGCAATTTGTAGTAGCAGTGGTGTACCGCGAAACACAGACGTATAGGCGTTAGCCAACCAAGTTAGAGGCTTGATATTAGAAATTTTGAATAAAGAAAGAATCGTTCCCCAGATAAAGCCAAATAAAGCCGAAAGAGCCGTAAATAACAGTGTTGTCCCCAGACCTCTTAAGATAAACGGAATACTCGTTGCGATTCGGGCAAACGATAAAGCACTATCGCTTGCTTCTCGCTGTGCTGGTGTCGCCGTTTCCTCTCCGTCGCCAAACCACTTATTAACTAGACTTTCTAGCTTCCCGTTTTCTTTCATGTCTTCGAGAACGCGGTTAAAATCATTAACGAAGGGAAAATCTTTAGGAAAGGCAATAGCAGAACCAGCCTCTTCGGTGTTGGGAATCGTTTTAAATTCTAAATCGGGGTTAGCAGCAACAAAGCCTTTGGCGATAGTATCTTCAATAATCGCGGCATCAACTCGACCTGCTTTTACCTCTTGAATAATTTCACTAGTTTTGTTAGGAGACTTAGTTTGCATCCCTTCTACTTCTTTGGTCATGGTTTTAGCCGCTTCTTCTTGAGTAGAACCGAGCTGCACGCCGAGGGTTTTGCCTGCCAAATCTTGGGGCTTAATTAAGTTGCTTCCCTTGAGAGCAATAATTATGTTTTTGGCCTCATAGTAAATTTCTGAAAAGTCTACGTTTTTTTTGCGCTCTTTGGTTGGGGTCATGCCTGCCATCGCCAAGTCAGCCCGACCAGATTGCAAAGCAGGAATAATCCCGTTAAAGTCGGTATCAGCGATTTTTAATTCAAACCCTAATCTGTCAGCAATGTAGTTGGCAATATCTATGTCGAAGCCAATAATTTTATTACCAGAGGCGGTATCTCTAAACTCGTAGGGAGGATAGTCTGCTGAAGTAACCATCTGCATCTGTGTCGGCATTTTTTTCGACTGTGCTGCAACCCTTGTTGTTCCTTGAATAAAGCCGCTCACTAGCACTATTATTAATGATGCAGTTGCTAGTATTACTCCTAAGTACAGGACAAAAACTGGAGAGATTGAAAAAAATCAGTTTCATGTTCATCCAAATTCAAAAAAATAGAACGTAAGTGGTCAAAGCCATAACGAAAAATGCTTTTGGCTTTTCTCCCATGACTCTTAATCGAAATTGGTTTTGCTTGAGATAACCACTGACCAGTACGATATGCCCAACATAAAGCGATCGCTCTTCAAGGCAAATAACCTACTCAAACGCTCAGAATCAATTAAATGAGTATCTTCCAGATTAAATCCTCGGCTTTTAAAAATACCGAAGAGAGTTTCAATACCCCAACGTTGAGCATAATCATCAATCATGGTGTGGGAATAATCAGGGGTAATAATAGTCAATCAAGAATTATCTTGTAAGCGCAAAGCCCCAACATAAACTTGATGACCCCATAAAACTCGTTTTCTTCTTAATAATGATTTTTGACCAATCTGAAGATGAGAAAAGACAATTCGCGTCGATAGTTGATGCTGTCCATCACCTAAAAGTTCTGTTTCTCGGATTCTAATTCTAAATGACATCATTGGTTGTGAGAGTAGGTATTCGAGCCAGTCATGACCTAAAAACTCACGGTCGGCACTTAAGTAATCAATTTTATGTTCCTTAAACAGTTCAATAAATTCCTCTAATAGATCAATACGCTCGTTGGTATTAGAATTACCTTTCTTATCTAGCATCCACCACAGCAGAGGAAAAGCAACCCCCTGATCAACAATACCTAATGTCAGGATATTAAACACTTTGTTCCCAAACTGCCATTCGGTTCGGTCAAGGCTTAAAACCCACGGCTCAGGGATTTCCATCATTTCAATTACTAATTTAGCCATGATGTAATAATCCAGCTCAAACTCTCGCAGAAATCGTTGTAGCCTTTTATAATTTGATTCTTTTTTCGCTCTGCTCTTAAATCCGATTGATAGATCTACTCTTTTTACCGTCTTGACTCGAAACAATGCAATGAGAAAAAGTGCCAGAAAACTTAGTCTTGCTCCATGCCATTTTAAATGAGGTTTTAAGGTTTGGCGAAGCAGATTAACATTATCCATAGAGTCTTCATGAGTTAAGTGTGGTTACTTTTCATGAAACCCTTTTTCTTAGAGCTTTTTCAACTTTTGTCCTGTACTGAGGT
>JBGTNM010000105.1:0-2303 GCA_041743025.1 Microcystaceae cyanobacterium | reverse complement strand
TGTTTTTAGGAATCGATCCATCGATTATTTTACAATCAGGAATTCCAGAACAAACGCCTAATCCCAGAACCAGACAGGGAACACCAGAAGAAGAACAATTAAAAGATTTTGTCTCAGTAGTTTTAGCTGATACCGAAGATGTTTGGACAAAACAATTTCGTCAGATGGGAAGACAATACGTCGAACCTAAATTAGTTGTTTTTTCTGATTCGGTTGATTCCGCTTGCGGTTTTGCTCAAGCAGCAATGGGGCCTTTTTATTGTCCTGCTGACCAAAAAGTTTATATTGATTTAAGCTTTTATCGAGAACTACAGAACCGGCACAATGCACCTGGCGATTTTGCTCAAGCTTATGTACTTGCTCATGAAGTGGGACATCATGTACAAACGTTATTAGGAATTACTCAACAAGTCGCACAACTGCGTCGACGCGTTCCTGAAGCGGAGGGAAATCAAGCTTTAGTCCGTTTGGAGTTACAAGCGGATTGTTTTGCGGGAATTTGGGCGAATCAGGCTCAAAGAGAAAGAAATATTCTAGAGCAAGGCGATATTGAAGAAGCACTTAATGCCGCTAGTCAAATTGGTGACGATCGCTTACAGTCTAAATCAAGAGGTTATGTTGTTCCCGACTCTTTTACTCATGGAACCTCAGCGCAACGAGTTCGCTGGTTTACTCGTGGAATACAATCAGGAGATATGAATCAATGTAATACTTTTGCTACGAAGAGTCTGTAAAGAACCTTTAAACAATTACCCCAGAAATTTGCTTTCGACAAGATTTGCTAAAATACTATTCTTGCGCCTCTTTATATTTAAGACCTCAAAAGGGGTTTAAACACGACTATGCTAAATCCTAACTTGGAAGAGATTTCACTCTCTTTTGAGGAATACCAACGTTATTCTCGCCATATTATTTTGCCCGAAGTAGGGCTAGAAGGACAAAAAAAACTCAAGGCAGCTAGTGTACTCTGTATTGGTACCGGTGGACTCGGTTCGCCTCTGCTTCTTTATCTGGCTGCGGCTGGAATTGGACGAATTGGCATTGTTGATTTTGACATTGTTGATACTTCTAATTTACAACGTCAAATCATTCATGGAACATCTTGGGTTGGCAAACCGAAAATTGAATCGGCAAAAAACCGTATTTTAGAAATTAATCCTGACTGTCAAGTCGATTTGTATGAAACACAGTTAACATCGGCTAATGCATTAGAAATTCTCGCACCCTATGATATTGTCATCGATGGAACTGATAACTTTCCGACGCGCTATTTAACCAATGATGCTTGCGTTTTATTAGATAAACCCAACGTCTACGGTTCGATTTTCCGCTTTGAAGGACAAGCAACCGTTTTTAACTACCAAGGTGGCCCTAACTACCGCGATTTATATCCTGAACCCCCACCACCCGGAATGGTTCCCTCGTGTGCCGAAGGAGGCGTTTTGGGCGTGCTTCCGGGGGTGATTGGTACGATTCAAGCAACAGAAACAATCAAGATTATTCTCGGTGCAGAAAATACTCTGAGTGGGCGTTTATTGCTCTATAACGCTTGGGACATGAAATTTAGAGAATTGAAACTCAGACCTAATCCAGAGCGTCCTATCATTGAAAAACTCATTGATTATGAGCAATTCTGTGGTATACCCCAAGCAAAAGCACAGGAGGAACAACAGGCGATGGAACTCTCAGAAATGACGGTTGTTGAATTAAAGCAGCTTTTAGATAGCGATGCGGATGACTATGTCTTGATTGATGTGCGAAACCCTAATGAATACGAAATTGCTAGAATTCCTGGGGCGATTTTAGTTCCTTTACCTGATATTGAAGATGGTTCGGGTGTTAACCAAGTCAAAGAGTTAGTCAATGGTCATCGTCTAATTGCTCATTGTAAGCTGGGTGGTCGTTCGGCTAAAGCACTCGGTATTTTAAAACAAGCTGGAATTGAAGGAACAAACGTCAAAGGTGGGATTACCGCTTGGAGTCGAGAAGTCGATCCGAGTGTACCAGAATATTAAATAAAATAGAGGGAATGGATTTAATCTGTTCCCTTTTGTTTTATTTAGCTTGATTTAGTTTCGGCTCTGTGGCTATGATGCTAGTAATTTATGAAATGTGTTTGATTAATAATGAAAAATAAGAAGAAAAAGATTATCATTTGGGCTGCGATCGCAACACTTCCTGCAGGTTTAGGAATGTGGGTTTTCCCAACTGAACCGGCTGATGCTCGAAATCAATTTGATGTTTGTGTGGGGCAGATTATAGGAACAGGTGTACCAGCCGAAAAAGCTAAAGTAGCTTGTTCT
>JBGTNM010000104.1:0-4292 GCA_041743025.1 Microcystaceae cyanobacterium | reverse complement strand
AAAGATAAAAGTTTAACCGACCTCGATAACCTTCCTGCTCCCGATATTCTGGCCATAGAGATTATGGAAAACCTCGAAGCTGGATTAGAAAGCTTTCGTACTATTGTGGGAAGCTTGGAAGAAAGTGAGGTATAAGCTTCGTCCGCACTTGATTTAAGGATAAAAAGTAGAATTCTTAAGCAACGCCTAACAGCATAAAGCCACGAATCACTTTCTGCTGTAACTATTTCGTCACAAAATGATTTATTTGATCAACGCCTAACGGCATAAAGCCACGAATCACCTCTTAAAGGGGGCGTGGGAAAAACAACGACAGCTATTTTGAGCAACGCCTAACGGCATAAAGCCACGAATCACAGCAAAGGCTAAAACCCTTGACTGATGAAGGCTCACTTACAATTTTACAAGTACACCTCAGCCAAAGATCCTCAAAAGACAAAACTTATCAATTTCTTCGCTTTCTTCAACCTCTCAAACTCAATCCCCACAACTCTTTCAAGGATTTGCAAGCACCTTTTCCCTTAACTAAATCGCCATATTCCTTACCCTGTAACCCTTTCCGCCATTTTTTTATCCTAAATTCCCTTCCCCATCAGAGGTACTTGTCAAATAGGGGTTTGAATCATCGTCCACGCTATATCAGGAGGCGATAATCTATCTATTTCCTGAACCTGATACCTGAAACATCGGGTATGTTTTGACCCCACATGGTCAACCCAATAGGGTAACGTCAACTGTCCTCGATTATCCCTGATTATCCACCGTCTCAACCCCTCTGGATAATCTTCAGGGACAATTTTTAATCCATTGATCAAATTATCACTTTCCCCTAGAAATAAACAACCAAAACGCTTAACTAACTTAGGATGGTCAAACGCTAACTGTATCCTCTCTATTAAGCTCGGTTGCACCTTCTCACTGTCAGAACGAATCCAAATCAAACATTTCAAATTAGACAAAATCTCTTGGTAAGCGGGATTGATATTCTCTCGATGACTAAAATTAGCATTCTTAAAACGTCTCATTTGACGTAAAATTCGAGACTTTTTAGGGTTAGACAACAGCGCGATCGCTAATTCTACCCCACAATGGCGATAGACATCCGTTTCCCCCACCAAAGACAACAACATACCATACACCGTTGCAGGAGGAGGGACAGAATAGGTTTTTCCCATTTCCCTTGCATGGGACTCCCGAAAGGTCGCAAACGGAACATCCAGATAGAGAATTAATGGCGTAATCATGGCGATTGATTTAACCCCAAATCTCTAGTAATTACCGCCTTTAAATCAGCAACTAAACTGTTTCGGTTACGGTAAAGATGAGCCTTGCTAAGATTTAACTCATCAAAGCTGTCTAACTGTCGTAAATCATCAACAATCGCCCCTCCAATCCACAGTTCATTAGGGTTGATTTGTCCACATTCTATTTCATTTATAAAATTTTTTGTCAGTTTAACTAGCTTTCCTTTGCTATCACAAGGTTCAAAGCAATAAGCAATATAAGAAGCAAATTGACTTGTCCATTGAAAAACTAAACTATCAGGACAAAAAGGATAATCAAAAATATTGCTGTTTCCTCCCACTCTCGGAACATCCATAATGGCATCAATCAGTGGAAGAAGACGAGAAGAATCTTTCAGATGAGTTGCATTGACTCCAAAATAATATTGATAGCGGGTAGCATGATATTCAGTAAAATGAAGGGATGTACTATCTTTCTCTCTACCGCTTTTTGCTCCTAATTTTACTGTTCCATCATAAGGAATTAAAGAAATAGCATTATTCATTCCTAACGCCCCTGTTCTCTGAGTCGAGGTGCTTATTTTTGTTTGTTTTTTTCTTCTTTTTTTCGGTTCTGCCGCTACTTCTTCTATGCTTTCTGCCTCAGCAGACTCTAGTAAAGCAAACCCGAAAATATCATCATCATAAAATTGCTCCGGGTCAAAATTCTCATCTGTTAACCGATTAATATGTTCATCTTTATCCCAAACTCGGTTAACAGAATAACCTCTATCTTGTAGATACAATCGTAAGGCAAAACGAATAGCACTTGAACTGACTAAAGAATGAATCTTATCATACCAATGGACTTTTTGTAATAGCGTCTTATTGCCTTGTCTCATGCCATGATTTAAGGACGCTAGACCATAAGGGGTGATTACCGTTCCGTAAAGATAATAAATTGAAATTTTTTCGTCTTTACTATTCTGATTCATCATTTACTCCTTCTGTTGCTATATTATCAACAGATAAATTTTCACCATTATCTTTTGCTTTGCCTTTGGGTTTATAACTTGCTATGGCTAACAATGCCCAAATTCTCAGCTTTTCCCAAGGGACTTCTTCTATTAACAATAAAACTCTGTTTTTATTTTCATAAAAATGTTCATTTAATCCGCCCCTTGCCAAAAAATCAGATAAGTATTGCTGAAACGATAATTCATCATAACAACAATTTAACTCTGCCCTTAATCGTTCAACTTTCTTTTCAATCGAGTGTTCTTTTCCTTTCTCTGTCTTAGCATATATTTTGGCAAAGTAAGCCGTCATCGCGTGTTGAAAAACATTAACAAACGTGAGAGGGTTTTCTTTTAGCTCACCATTTTCTATCATGATTTTCACTCCTCTTCGATTGTAAAGTAGCTGTTTAAATAAATATTGCTGTAAATCATTTGTAATTAATCTCTCCCAAAAATTAGACCACCAAGGAAGTCCTTGTCCTAGATTATCAGAAATAAGTGATCGAATCGAATTCACTTTGACAATGATTTTTTTTGCTCTGATTTGTTGATAATTTGGTTGAAAATGTTGTTGAACCAATTGATAAGTTCTTAAAACATCCTGATTAACCTTTATTTCCTCTACTGCCATCAAAGTTCGTTGACGAGAAGTTTGATTCATTTTTTCATATAACCAGACTTGACAGGTTTGACAGGAATTATCTTCCGGTTGAATTTCGTCTAAGCTGTAATAAAGTAATCCCGCCTCGCTAATACTACTAACATGGAAATTTTTTGTCTCTAGTTGCTGTAATCGCCACCGTCTTTGAGAGGCTTCTTCAAAATCATTAACTTCAGGAATTACCACAAGGTAGCGATGAGGTGTCTTGTTTTTTAAATCTTCTGAGGGAAGATGAAGCAAGCAGTATTGACAAACAATTAAGACAAACAATAAAGCGAAAGCATATTGGGGTTTATCTTCCAATTTAGTTACTTTCTCTAATCTAGCATGACGTACCACTCCCCCTAGATACAACCAACTCGTAAATTGAAGATAATCTTGTTTGAGTTGTTGGGTGTCTATTTCGCATAAATGTTGTGCAAAGGTTTGGTGTGCGTACCATATAAGAGATTTATATTGATAGTCCACCTCCCTCCCGTCAACGATTAGTTTCTGTTTAACCATCTCTCCTATCTTATAAAATTTGTTATGACGGAGAAAAATAGCACATATCCCTTCATGGACATGAATTTTCTGTTTTAGTTTTGTTGCATCATTCTCTAATGCTGCTAATTGAATTAACCCTTTATCATCAAGTTGAAAGGATTTTCTAATTAACCAATCCAGTGCCACTAAATCACTCCCTTCCCAAAATAATTCAATGGTATCGGGAGTTAATAACCATGAAAGATGTCCAGCACGATTCTGAGATTCGGGAAATGTCTGTTCTAATCGCTTTAACGTCATGTAAAGTCCCGTCATTCCAGCGCGGTGCATTATGGTTGTATCGGAAGCACTAAGAGACAGAGAAATTTTGGGTTGGCTAGTCACTACCATAGGGTTTCCTCCTCTTCCTTAGTACGAGTCGCAGGAACAAATACCCCACACATCATTTTTCGCTTTCCCCCAATTCCCTGTACTTGAAGCTTTAAGGAATCCTCTCGGTTAAGTTTACTGATTTTCACTCCAAATCCCCGCACTTTAAATTGTTTCTCTTGCTTACTAATAGTCAGTTGTCGTCGTTGAGGCATTCCATCTTGTCGGGTAAGGAGTTCAATCTTTCCTTGTATTTTTAAACTATCTAGTTGTCTTTGAACCGCCTCAATAAAAGTAGAAGAATCTTGAAATCCAGTAATGATAACTAGTCGAGAATAAAGGCTTTCGGAGGCAATCAAAGGTTGGTAGTCGGGAATATTAAGTTGATAAGAGTGGGTGCATCTCACATTTGTAAGAATATCATTGAGACAAGACCCCATTAAGGTAGGCACAGCGCAAAAATAGAATATTAGGAACGTTCTCACTTTTCCACTGTGCGCCCGATATTTTTACCCTTCTTCCAATTTGTTTAAT
>JBGTNM010000103.1:0-4312 GCA_041743025.1 Microcystaceae cyanobacterium | reverse complement strand
TAAACTGTCGTGCATCTAAATTAGATTAACAGAATTGCCCTTGTTCTTGAGTTTTCGATTCCACTTAATAATTAATTCTCCTTCATTTAAAAGCTCATGTAACACCGATTCTAGTTTTTCAACTGATTCAAAAAAACGATGAGCCATATATTCTTTTGCTGAATGCCAGACTAATTCAATTAAATTATAATCTGGACTATACTCAGGTAAAAACTCTAAATGAATATTCGACATTTCTGTTTCGATTTCTTTGAGAATTTCCGCCTTTTTATGAAAACTAGCATTGTCCAAGATAATAACAAGCTTAGGCCTGTACTCAGCAAAATTCTCTTTTCTATTTCCCTCTTCTATCCACTCATTAATGACTTCTTCATAAAAAACTTTTAAGACTTCTTTAAAGCTCTGTGAATTTCCTTTTTTGACAAATTCTACAAATCTTTTTCGGTCGCAATATCTCAAGCATTCCATCACATTTACTCTTCCTTTTCTTCGATGACCTGCTATTTTTTAATGGCTTCCTTTTTTGCACCAATTTTTTCTCTTTATCACTCTTAAACTAAAACTACTTTCATCCCAAAACCATAATTGTAAAAGGTTTGGGCTTTCTTTAGCTATTTTTATGTATTCTTCTAGTTTCTTCTTAAAAGCTTCCCTTTTTTCGGGTTTCCATTTGTCTTCTAGGCTATATCTTGACCAAATGCTTCGCCGTGAGATCTGCCGAACGGTAAACATTTTTTTTTTGCTAAAATTCTCCTCACTTGTGAGCCACTTAATTCAATTCCTGTTTCTTTAGCTAGATAATCCGCTAACCTTTGACTTGTCCATCGACCAAATTCATAACCTAGCTCAGTCGGAGATTTATCGATAACTTCTAGAAGCATTTCAATACATTCATCAGTCGCTTTTCTACCATTTCCGGCTCTCCCGACATTATGGGGGAAAATGTTCGTCTATGTTACAAATTTCAAGAAGATGGGTTACGACGGATTGATAATTTCTAGTTAAGTTTGAACGCTTACTGCCGTCTAACCCATCCTACGTTAATTTATGAGTTTTGCTTATCACCACAAGTACGGGAGAGCCAAAATCTTAAGTAAAGTTCAAAAAAAATGGAAAATTAAAGTTAGTAAAGACACGATTAAGCGAATTTTAAAATCGCTCTCGATGAGTTGGAGAAGACTGAAAAAAGGAGTAGCAGGAGAACCTAAACCAGAAGAGTATCAGCAAAAAAAACAAGAACTGGAACGCTTACAAAAACTAGATGTTCTCTTGTGAAATTGACTTAAGATATTTTGATGAAACAGGATTTTGTTTAGTTCCTTATGTTCCTTATGCTCTTGCTGGAGAAAGGGTCAACAATTACTTTAAAAAGCCGTCAAAGTCAACGCCTTAATCTATTAGGATTGCTCAACAGAAGAAATGAGTTATATCCCTATATTTTTGAAGGTAAAATTACCAGTCAAATAGTCATTGCTTATTTAGATGAATTTAGCCATAAATTAACGAAAAAAACCGTTATTGTCATGGATAATGCTTCCATTCATCGCAGTGCTGCTCTAGTCGATAAATGTGCTGCTTGGCAGAAAAAGAATTTAGAGATTTTTTGGCTTCCTACTTACTCCCTTCAACTTAACTTGATTGAAATTAGAGGAGCGGTTTATGAAGTATCAATGGTTAGATGTAAGTGCTCACTCTCGATTGGGCAAGCTTGGTTAATGCTGTCGAACAAATATTAAGAGACTTTGGCACTAAATATGTAATTAATTTTGCATAAGTACTTATCAATTTGGTGACCCAAGACAATTTGATTGGCTGGTTTACTTACTGCTGCTACTATGTTCCATCCATTTGAAAACCGCTATCAATGGCGGTTTAGTTCTATAATGGGCGATCTTCAGCATTCACGACGCAAACTCATAGTTAATCTCTGTAGTTCTTCCTTTGAAATAGAGCCGAGTGCCCTCTGGATACTCCCATCCCACCTCGCCTTCTAAAGGAATCAGCATCCCATTACGAACTGAATATTCCCAGAATCGACCGCCCCAAGGCATCGCAGTTAGCTTATCGCGATAACGAGCCTCAGTCCGAAACGTATCGATCGTCCCTTCAACATTAAACTGAAACACAACAGAAACAGTGGTTGAACCATCGATTAGAGTAGCGCGGGCGGAGGTGTCATTAATTGCTTCCCAGCGCGCACCTTGGCTGGGTAATAGTGCAGTAGGATACCAAAGAGCCTCAGCAAAAAACCGCAATAATTCACCTAGGTTCGATTCAGGCGTACTGTCCATTTTTGCAACGGTGAAAAGACCGAGTAATGATGCGTGTAAGCTGCCTTCTCCTAACAGATAGGTATCATGGACAAAGGCATTCAGCCCTGGAGCGATCTGGATACGTGCATCCCAATCAAAACCCAGACGTTGAGTAATCACAAGTTGAGTGGCGGTAAACGGATTCCACTTATCCTCCATTTCATTCAGATTGAACTGTCCTTGCTGAGAGAGTTTGACCGCAGCCACGATCGCTTGTCCATCCTTAAGTACTGTCTTGAAAAATCGCTGTACAGGATCTGGCAAGCCTTCAATCTCTTTTTGGTCATAGGTTTGAGGCTTAATTATTCTCCGTCCACCTACTAACTTGGCACGTAATTTATCGGTATCTGACTGCCAGCGATTGCCACCATAAATGGCAGCAATTCCAAAGCTGACTATGATTAAAACGCCAATAATTGTAATCCACATAATACTTACCTATGTTTGTTAATCCAGAATTTGATAAATAGTTATCATGAAAATGATCGCAAAAATAGTCGTGTAGATTAATTTCGTGTACTTGGCTAGCCAATTTGGAAGATAAATATCAAAATTGTTCTTTGCGGAGTTTGAGTATTTTCGAGCAAGAAGATTTAATGGGCAGTGGGATTTAAAAGTTAGTAGGGTTAGCCCTTCTAGAAATATAAATCCATAACCGATCCAGAGCCAGAGGTCGAGTTTATTGGCGATCGCAGCATAAAGCATATAGAAAATAACAAAATTGAAGAACACCCAGATCAAAGTGTGAATGATTTTAATCAGCTTCAATTTGATTTCACTTTCAATCGTAAATAGAGTTTTCATTTCTTTCACGCCGCCTTGCTTACTAAGTAGCTATTTGAGGTTTTCTCTACCAAATTGCCACAGCAAGATGACACCCAAGCCGAACAGATTGACGAGGAAAACGACTAACCCTCCAAAAAATGGAATGAGTGTCAGAACTGTCAGGATCACCAAACCCACCAAGAACTGCTGCTGTAACGACCGATTGCCATTACTGACTAGGCATTGACCGACAAAAAGGGCCACCCCTAATGACCCGACTAGAGAAGTGACAATTACACTCAGAATCAGTAGTGGAATCAGGGGAATACCAATGAGCGTGATCGCCAGAAACACACTGATAAAGATAATGGCGACAATCGCTCCGATCCCCCATAGAGCAGCCAAACTAGGGTGCTGACGCAATTTTGTAGCCAAATTCGGTAGGAATTGTGGGCTGGCATGCAAAATAATCAGTCCGAGAATAGCTGCTACTACGGCGGCACTGATTCTAAAAATGGCACTGAAAAAATACTGAGTGAAGAAGCTACTTCGACCTCGATCAGAGCCGTACATCATACCATGTCGATCACTGAATGTGGCTTTTTCGCCACCAACGATCGCACCAGGTTCCTGTACGATTTTGCCGCCAAAGGAGTAAGCATCACCCTCTACCCGCGCTCCTTTTTTTAATATGACATCTCCACCAAAAGCGATAGCAGTGTCCACAACTCTGGCATTAGGGGAGACCGTAACACTGCCCCCAAAAGCAAGGGCATTTTCGACAACTTGGTTTTCTGGTACGGTCACGCTGCCACCAAAGCGAATAAGGTTGGTATTGTTGATATTGATATCAGTCTGTGCCAGGGCATTGCCTGCAAATATCATGCAAATAGTGGCTATAAAAGCCAGAACTAATTGGTGCCATTTCATAGATTTCATCCTCGTGAACGATAAGAACATCGACTATCTCTCATAACATTGAAAAAAGATGAGGAAAGTACGAATGAGGTGACTCATGATAAATTTCCTATTATTTCCGTATCAACCAATCAATGGGTCGGCGTAGTGAAACCGACGGCTGATAACTTTTCAAATGGGTGCATCTCACATTTGTAAGAATATCATTGAGACAAGACCCCATTAAGGTAGGCACAGCGCAAAAATAGAATATTAGGAACGTTCTCACTTTTCCACTGTGCGCCCGATATTTTTACCCTTCTTCCAATTTGTTTAAT
>JBGTNM010000102.1:0-37455 GCA_041743025.1 Microcystaceae cyanobacterium | reverse complement strand
GCACGTTGTAGCCACTAAGAGAGTGGGGATCATCAACACGCCGAACCAGCCAATGTAGAGGCGGTTGTTGGTGCTGGTAATCCACTGGCAAAATTGCTCCCAAACGGAAACGCTTTCGCGTTGTTGTAAAGCGGTAGTCATAGAGTGATGATTCCTAAGTATTAATCGAAGTACGGGTTGGATATATGTCTTCATCTTAAGCACTTTGCTAATTAAGCACTTTGCTAAGTTTTGTAAAGCTTTTTAACAAAATACTTAGTTATATTAACAATCAGCTTTTTTGATCCCTTAACGGCGATCGCCCCTTGCCTCAACCCGCTCAAACAGAGAATAATAACCCTGTAGGAACATAATATTAATCTTGTGATTGCAATCTATCCTGGCAGTTTCGATCCGATTACTCTCGGACACCTCGACATTATCGAGCGCAGTGGTAAGTTATTTGAGCGTGTTATTGTTGCTGTTTTGTGCAATCCCAACAAACAACCTATGTTTTCGGTACAAAAGCGGGTCGAACAAATTCGCGAGTGTACCCAACACATTGCCAATATTGAAGTTGATAGTTTTATCGGATTGACCGTAGACTATGCTAAGCTACGCCAAGCAGGTGTTTTACTGAGAGGATTGCGAGTTTTGTCTGATTTTGAAAAAGAACTCCAGATGGCCCATACTAATAAAACCCTTAAAGAAGAAATTGAGACAGTGTTTCTGGCAACGACGAAAGAATATAGCTTTCTGAGTAGCAGTATTGTCAAAGAAATCGCCCAATTTGGGGGAAAGGTGGCTCACCTCGTTCCTGAAAATGTCGCTAGAGATATCTACTTATACTACAGTTAAAGTGGCAAGCTACTGAGAAAGCTATTGCTGACGATTAGATTAACCTGATTCGCCTATGGTACGCCGAGATCCTCCCTCCTCTACTGAGCCGCACGACCCGCAAAGCGGCGCGATTGTCCAACGTCGAGTGGTTGATTTTGACATCCAACAAGAGCTTGCTCGACTGCAAGAAATGATTTATGAAAGCTTTCACATTCCTCTGACGCGCTGGACAGTTATTGATGAAGGCAAATTGCTCGATCACTTAGAAGCCATTGGGGAAAGCGTCCCGCAAGCTATTAGAAAAGCCTTAGAGGTCTTAGAGCAAGAACAGACTATTTTGGCAGAGGCCGAAACCTACGCTCAACGAATCATTCAATCCGCTCAACAACGAGCCGCTCAGATTTTAGATGAGACAGGCATCGTTCAGCAAGCTCAGCAAGAAGCGAATCAATTGAGGCAGCAAGTTCAACAAGAATGTGAAACTATCCAACGCCAGACCATAGCAGAAATTGAGCAGTTGCGTCAAGTGACGGCGCAGGAAATTCAGCAATATCGCCAACAAACCCTTAGTGAGTGCCAAGGTCTTCAAGACGATGCCGAAGAATACGCCAATGCGGTGTTGACGCGCTTAGAGCAAGAACTCGGTGCAATGCTGGCAGTGGTTCGCAACGGTCGCCAACAAATTTATGAGGGTTCCCCTGCGCGAAATCCGGCTCCAGCACCCACAAGAGCGCCTAATTCGCCGAAAAAACGCCCTCCCCCTAGACAATGAACAATAAACAATGAGCAATTATTCATTGTTTATTGAAATTACCCATTTATTAACTAAGTCTATCTTTGAGGCTTATTTTCTTATTTGAAGTTGGCTCTAATTCAACCTTATTTTGAGCTACTGTCGCTGTTTCTGCGGCAATCTCCTCATCTTCGTCTAAAAGGTCTTCTGTCTCATCTGTATCTTCAGCTTCATCTTCAGCAATGGTCGCTGTTTCTGCGGCAATCTCCTCATCTTCGTCTAGAAGGTCTTCTGTCTCATCTTCGGCATCTAAAGGAGAAAGCGGTTCTAAGTCAGCATCATCTGCGCTAATTTCGGCTGACATCTCCTCATCTTCATCTAGAAGGTCTTCTGTCTCATCTTCGGCATCTAAAGGAGAAAGCGGTTCTAATTCAGCATCATCGGCACTAATTTCGGCTTCAGCAGGAGGCACAGGTTTAATTTTAGTGGCTTTGGGGGGAACGATAACGGTTTGAGCGGACTTTACTGATTTAGCTTGGCGAGCAACCAACGGTTGAGAGAGTTCCCCTGTGAGTGGTGATAGTAGCTCTTTGTTGAGTGCTATTTCCCGAATAACACCTCTATCTAAGTCTTTTTTGCCTTTTTGTTGAGAAATTTCAACAATGCGATTTCCTATCTGTTCACCAAGATGTTGAACTTGTTCGAGAGACAATGGCTGTCGGGCAATTTTCTTAACTAACAATTCTAGTTCTTTATCACCACTGCGAGTGGCTGGATTAATTCCTTGCTCGGTCACAACTTGCTTGACACTTTTTTTTAAGGCTTTAATCAATCTGGTGCCGCTTAAAATCACTTGAGTTTGCTGAATCATCTACTTATCTCCGTCTATTTAAAGAATTCTAGTTAAAGGTTGAATCGCGACTTCCATTTTAGAAGAGCTTGGTAATTAATTATCAACAATTGTTCATTGATGAATGGTTCCTATTTCTTTCAAATAAACTCGCGTTAGTGGTTCGCCTGGTTCTAAAGTGTACTGTTCGAGCAGTCCTTTCCGGCGGATAGAAATACTATCTCTTTCTTTAATCACAGTCGTCGAAGTCTCGAAAACATCCCGTACCAGCATCATTTCAATTTCGCTAGGGTTGTCCAAAACAACTAAATTGCTACCGTAATAGAACATTCCTTCAGCTTCTAAAATTTCTTCATCATACTCAGTAATCAACAAGTCAAGTCTAGGATTGCGTAGGAGACTTTGTACATTACTATTATAACTCTTATTCAGCACTTTTTCTGAACGATTAACAAAAACGCCTTGGCGACAAACTGCCCCAATTGTCCAGTCTGGATGTTGCTCCAAAATTCGGTCTATCGTTTCTTGCAGTTCACGAACAGAAATTTTGTTGAAGGTAATAATAGGAATGCGAGCAGAAGTTTCTGACTCAAAAAAGGTTTCTAAAATGTGTGCGGGTACATCAACACTTTCACCAGTTGCGGGATTGAGATGCATAAAAATACCAGGTGCAGCGTTGATTTCTAAAATGGCAAAATTACCAGATTTCCAGGAGTCAACTAGACTGGGAGTAATTACATCAATCCCCAAACAGGTCAATCGAAAATGTTGGGCAATATCTTGCGCTAAAATAATATTATCGGGGTGAATAGTCGGTGTAGCATCGATGCTTACTCCTCCAGAAGACAAATTAGCAACTTTGCGAAGATAGACAGTTTGTTCAGCTTCAATGATACTATTAATCGACAAATTCTGTTCTTTTAAGTAATCTTCCATCGCCTCGTCGCCTTGAATTTTACTCAAAGGGGAAGTTGGAGAATCCAGGCGTGAAGGTTGGCGATTTTCCCGTTCAATTAATTCCTCAATGGTTGAATATCCATCACCTACCACCCAAGCGGGACGGCGTTCGGTCGCTGCGACAAATCTGCCATTGACACACAACAGTCGAAAATCTGATCCAGAGATGCTTTTTTCCACAATCACCCGAATTCGTTCATTTTCGGGGATGGCTTTGATTGCTCTCTCAAAGGCTATTTCTAGTTCGTCAGCATTTTGCACCTCTGCCGTTACCCCAATGCCTTTATGACCGCTAACCGGTTTAACGGCGACGGGATAGCCAATTTCTTGCGCTGCGTCTAGCGCTTCCTTTGCTGAAATCACGATATCTCCTTTAGGAACGGGAAAGCCTAACGTTCCTAAAAAGGCTTTGCAGTCATCCTTACGGGTGCTAAAGTCAGAATCGAGATGGCTGTCGCAATCAAAAGTCGTTGCTACGCCGCGAACCTGGTTCTTACCGTATCCGTACTGCATCAATCCTTCTTCCCACAGGTAGAAGGCAGGTATTCCTTTATTTCCGGCGGTTCGTAACAGCGTGTAAACGGTAGGGCCACCATAAACAGACCTTCCAAACTGATGTTGCAGCCTTCGCATTTGTCGATCAAATCTAAAGTCTTCGCTTTGCGTGATGGCTTCAAACCAATCCCAAACAAAGTAAATGATTTCAATTGTCGTGCGATCGTGTAGAGATTGTAGAGCAATTTTTGTCGTGCCATCAAGCGTTTTAACACTGCAACGGTTGACGTGCAAATCAATATCTAACTTAGCAACTTCTGAGAGAGTCCGAGCAAATAAGTCAGCGTAAGATTCATAAGTTCCTTCGCTTATATGGGGGTAGCGATCGCTCACACTTTCGACATAGCTTTCGATAGATAAAGGTGTATTCTCATCTATCGGTGCAAAGTCGAAGGCAACAGCACGTGCATTTAAAAAGGGATTAGGGCCGATATAAAAGGTAAAATTAAATAGGTCGAATACTTCAGAGTTTCTCATAACTAATTTAGCTTAGCTCAAATATTCATTACTTGATTGTTACTTTGATGGCTAAGAATTTCGATTACAGCAGACTTATTATAGCAGTAATCAAAGATCATTTACCCTGTCGCAAGATAGAATTATTTCAATTTTTGCTAAATTGTATTTTCTCTTCATTCCTACACTCCGTACTCTACCACGTCTTCTTAAATTGTGCCGTGGGGAGGAAACCTCCACTCCTACAGCCTCTTCAGCAGCAGGGACTCTCCTACACTTTAGTTTTAGTTATATTTACCCAAAGATCTATCGCTTCTGAAAGATGTCTTTAAACAGCTATTTTTTTATAATCGTAATGACAAAAACAAGCATTCAGAAGAAAGCTGAAGTATGAATTTTACACAAGCTACTCTTAGAGATGAAGTTCGTCTCCTGGCTGAAGAAGCCTACCACCGCAATCTAATTTCGGGATATGGCGACGTTTTAGAAGACAATGAATTTCAAATTGTCTTTCAGGGGAAACCCAGACATTTTTCCCTCGAATCGGCGTATTCCTTTTTAGCTGACTTAATTGTGGGCAAACATTATAACAGTCAGCTTGCGCCAAAAGCGTAAGAAAAGATGAATTTGGTATTAACCACAAAGACACAAAGAATATTAAGCATTTAACTTTTGAATGCCTCTATTCAATCTGTCGTTTCGGCAAAATTTTCGGTTTGCTGCACAGATTCTGATGGCTCAGAGGATTCAGCCGATGGGGATAAGATTTCTGGATGAATTAATTCAGAAGAAGGCGTATCCCAGTCACTCGCTTGTGACCCTTCACTCGATTTTTGAACCGTTCGCGCTGCCATGAGAGCTTCTTTAATCACAACTGCTGTTGGAACGGCTACAACAATGCCTAACAGTCCGCCTATTCGCGCACCTGCCAAGATAGCAATAAAAACCCAAAAAGGATTTAAGCCAGTGACGCTACCTAACACTCTAGGAGCAATGCCATTTTCGAGCAATTGCTGCACAACTACCGAAGCAGCTAATACCTGTAAGGCAATTTTAATATCTCTCAAAGCGACTAAAAAAGTGACCAACCCAATGCCGACTGAACCGCCAAAAGGGACTAATGCCATCATGCCAATCGTCACTCCAAACAGTAAGCCAAACGGCACTTTTAGCAAGATAAAAATCGACATCAACGCCGCCGCCATGCAAGTCGCAATGATAAGTTGTCCAATGAAATAATTCTGAAAGCTGCGGCGTAAGGTTTGCGAAAAAGGGACTTGAAGGCGACTAGGTAGCCAAGCGACAAGACTTTGCCAGACCTCTCGACCATGCTGAAGCAAGTAAAATATGAGTATAACTGTCAACGACAGGTAAAATATTTTAGCTGCGGTAAATACTGCTACTCCTAGCGTTAGATTGATAGCTCTGCCGGTCAAATTCTGCAACTGAATTTTGAAGCGGTCGTTAATTTGTCCAATCAATCCGTCAAGACTGACAGGCAAGCCTAGATTTACCAGGCGATCATCTAAGATTAACAGTTGATTTTTACCAGAATCAAACCATTCAGGCAATCGGACAAATAATTGCTGAGCTTGATTGAGAACGAGCGGCAATACGGTTACGCCGATGACTAACAAGACAAAGAGAGACAGCAAAAAAACCAAGATAGCCGCTTGTCCTCGCTTGAGTCCTTGTTTTTCTAACCAATTAACCGGATAGTTCAAGAAAAATGACAGTAAGGAGGCAACCAAAACAGTCACGAGAAGTGATTGAAAATAGCTAAAAATGGTCGAAAATGCCCAAACATTTAACACCAAAAGAGGAGCCGTCAGCGTGATGAGGAGTAGCTTGAAAGGGGGGTTAAATGTCTCCCACCAGGTGACCAACCTACCTCTAGGGGATAATTCTCTCGAACTTGTCATGAAATTGCCTTACCGCTAAGACCTTTGAATTTAGTCTAGTCTACTATCGCTCATTTGTGGCTTCAGAACGTTTGATTAGTTTGATCGCCAGTGGGATTAGCTTGAGAAAATGACAGCAAAATCAGACAAGTTCTCAGAAGTTTAGGTTAAAAGAAAAGCAGGATAAATTTTATAAAATATCTGACAATAGTTGCAAAAGTTCAGGAGTTTAATTGAGACAAGAGGTAAGGGCAAAATTTATGCTGCCAGTTGACATTCTTATTCTCTCCAACGGCCCTGGTGAAATTACAACTTGGGTGCGTCCGGTCGTCCGTGCCTTGCGATCGCAACTAGGCGACGACCGTGCTACGGTGAGAATTTCGGTGATGCTGTCGCCTTGCCCCCATGCCACCGGCACTGAATCTGCGATCGCCACTGGCTATGCCGAAGTTGATCGCGTCCAAGGCAGCGAACACTTTTTTCGCTTTTTGTTAGGAGGTAAAACGGCAGACCTTTGGGATTGGCACGAGCGGGGAGTCGTACTATTTTTAGGCGGCGACCAGGTTTATGCCGTTCTCATTGGCAAGCGATTGGGTTATCGCACCGTCATTTATGCCGAGTGGGAGGCCCGTTGGTATCGCCTCGTTGACCATTTTGGGGTGAGAGATGCGGCTGTTAGCGATAAGCTACCCGTTAAATATCGAGCAAAATGTACTGTAATTGGCGATTTGATGGCAGATATCGCTTCTAGTACTGTCAATGAGTCTGTGGCTTCGCCTACGATCGCGCTCATGCCCGGATCGAAACCCGGAAAACTCCGACAAGGAGTCCCTTTTAGTTTGGCGATCGCCGAGGAGATTCACCGACACCATCCCCAAACTCGCTTCATTTTGCCCGTCGCTCCGACCCTCAATTTAAGCACGCTAGCGCGATTTGCCGACCCCAAGAGCAACCCAATGGTAGGGGTTATGGGAGGAGTAAGTGCCCAGTTAGTCGTCGCCGATGGAAATGCCCGACAAGTTGCCTTGCTCAAAACGTCTGGTGCTTTGTCGGTCGAACTCATCACTGAGTTTCCTGCTCACGAGCATCTGAGGCAGTGCAGTCTTGCCATAACCACTGTCGGCGCGAATACCGCCGAACTCGGAGCGCTGGGCATTCCCATGCTCGTCTTGCTGCCCACCCAACAACTCGATGCCATGCGAACTTTGGATGGTATGGCGGGACTTCTGGCGAGTTTGCCTTTTCTGCGGTCTGCCTTGACCAAAGGGATTAATTGGTTTGTCCTGCGCCGGAAACATCTGTTTGCCTGGCCCAATATTTGGGCTGGCGAAGAAATTGTGCCTGAGCTAGTGGGCTTTTTAGAAGTGACCGATGTGTCCCAACGAGTGTTAGATTGGTTGGCCCACCCCGAAAAATTAGCCTTGATTCGCGATCGCTTGCGGCAGGTACGCGCTCAGACAGGAGCCGCTTCTCAACTAGCAAAAATGGTGGAAAAACAGTTAAGCTTGTTAGATGAACCCTGACTTTTTTCTAGCGGATTTATTCGTAGGGTCAATCCAAAATCGAATGACTACAGGCAGGTTAGACTATGGTTAACCGATTTCTCAATCGCTCAGTAGACGCTGCGATCGCCACAGCCTGCGTCTTGAGTCTTTGCCTGCTGAGTGCTGGGGCGGTCAGGGGAGCGACCTTACAATTAAACAGTCTGGTCAATATCGTCTCGTTAGAAGGAACCCCGACTGACCCTCTAACTCTCCCCAAGGATTTCATTACTCCTGAATTATTAAGCAACCTGCTCGCCCAACTGCCTGCCAACGAAGAGACTGGGGTAAATTTCGCCTGGGAAAGTGCTGCCAGCGTCTCAGACACCGATCCCTTGTCAGCCGAATCTATCGTGAGCGCGTTGAAACAACTGCGTTTCGACCGAGAGGGCAGCGCAGGAGAGGCTGACGTTCCAGTTTTGCCCCAAACGGCTCTATCGGATGTTTATGAGGGGATTTATGGGTTTTCATCCTCCTCAGAAAGAACGCTGTCTGAGCCGTTTGGCTCTGCCACTTTCACGAAGTCAGAGGAAGCTCCGCCTTTACAAGGCGGAGTCTCTCTGACCTACCAACCCCCGCGTCCTCTTTCTGCTCCTTCGGCGGTGGGAAATGTTACTTCAGGCGGTGGAGGAGTCAGACCCCCCAGTTTGACTGGAATTGGCCCTCTCTCTCTTCCCCGTTTTGGCGGCCCGTTGCAAGCGATTGGCCGGCCACAAAGGCAATTTGGCAACCCTATCCGCCCAGTCAGTCCGCCTGCGATCGCCAGAAGTCAGACTGGTGAATGGGGAGATGCAGAAGTTGACGTTTTCTTTCGGTCAATGCCTGAACAGGAAGTGGTCAATCTAGATCTGTTCTTGAGAACGATCTACCGTACCAGTCCTTCTGCGATGTTGGAACAACTGGAAAAGAGTCTTGATGTAAAGATAGATGTTGAGTTGCAAACGATGCCCGCTCCCGTCTTTGCCAATCCCTACAAACGAGCGCCCGCACCTTGGCCGCGCAATCTTTAACATGATAAAAATGTACTTTCCGGTCTCACGGTTATGAATTTTCTCAAACAAACCCTTGCCAGCCTCCTGGGAACAGTGGCAGGATTGATCTTATTGGGGGTGTTGGGCGCATCAGGATTGGTCGTTTTCCTCATTGCTCTGACTGCTCTCAATACAGGCTCAACGGTCGAAGATAAGTCCGTGTTAGTGTTTGACTTATCGACCCAAATCCGTGATACTGAACCGCCTCTTACCTTGGCAGGCGCACTTTCAGATGATGACGCAAAGGTGATCACCCTGCGTCAAGTTCTCCATGCCCTTGAGAAAGCCACCCAAGACGATCGCATTGTCGGCATTTACTTAGATGGGAGTAAAGACAGTAACCCCAATGGCTATGCTACCTTGAGCGAAATTCGACAAGCTTTAGCCAAATTTCAGGAGGCCGGCAAGAAAATTATCGCCTATGACGTAGATTGGAGCGAAACTGACTACTATCTTGGCTCTATGGCTGATACTGTCACGACGAATCCGATGGGACAACTCGAAATCAACGGGCTGGCGGTGCAACAATTATTCTGGACAGGTGCGTTAGATAAATACGGCATTGGCGTACAAGTGGTGCGAGTTGGCAGCTACAAGGGTGCAGTCGAACCTTTTACCCGCCAAGATTTTAGCCCCGAAAATCGCCAACAATTGCAAGCCCTCCTCGAAGACATTTGGCAAAATTATTTAGCAACCCTCAGTCAAAATCGCCAAGTTTCCCCCCAGGCATTACAGCAAATGGCTGACACTAAGGGCATTTTAACCCCGCAAGAAGCTTTATCGTCCAAACTGATTGATCGCCTTGCCTATTTTGATGAAGTCATCGACGAGTTAAAGCAACTGACTGACACCCCTAAAAAACAAAAAACCTTTCCTCAAATTACTTTAGCTGACTATGTAGACGTTCCTTTCTCAGCCGTTGACCGCTCCTCAGCCCATAAAATTGCCGTCGTCTATGCTGAAGGAGAAATTGTAAACGGACAGGGAACGCTTGATCGCGTTGGCGGCGATCGCTATGCTAAACTCTTACGCAAAATTCGCCAAGATGACCAGATCGAAGCTGTCGTTATGCGAATTAACAGTCCTGGCGGCAGTGCTACTGCTTCTGAGGTTATTTTGCGAGAAGTTCAGCTAATTCGGGACAAAAAGCCTGTTATTGTTTCGATGGGTAACGTAGCTGCTTCGGGGGGCTACTGGATTGCCATTGGCGGAAAAACCATTTTTGCCGAATCTAATACTATCACTGGCTCGATTGGGGTATTTGGCTTGTTAATCAACTTGCAAGAAGTCGCCAATGACAACGGTTTGACTTGGGATAGCGTCAAAACGGCTCGGTTTGCCGATTTAGCCAATTCTTCGCGTCCTAAAACGGAACAGGAGTTAGCTATCTATCAACGCTTTGTCAACAACATTTATAATCTCTTTCTCGAAAAAGTCTCCGAGTCGCGCAACCTACCGAAAGCCAAAGTTTCTCAAATTGCTCAAGGGCGCGTTTGGTCAGGCGAAGATGCTAAGGCGATTGGCTTGGTTGATCGTCTTGGGGGTTTAGACGCTGCGATCGCTTATGCGGCTGAGCAAGCTAACCTCGGTGATGACTGGGAAATCGCAGAATTTCCCGCGCAAAAAGGGCTAGAAGCTTTATTTTCTCGAAAATTGCTCAAAGATGGCGTACTTTCTGCAAAATCTGGCGATCCGCTATCTCAAGAATTTGTTAAGCTCAAACAGGAATTAGCGACTTGGGAAAGTTTAAACGATCCCAAAGACATTTATCTGCGCCTGCCTTTTAATTGGCGATGGTATTAGTTAATGTCATTTTTTGAGGTATAATCGCATATTGAGAGTCCTTAAACAATAAGCTCTTAAAACCTCAATGAACTCTTATCTTGCCACTCTAAATACTCTACGCTTGCCCCAAAGAAGGAGCAAAGAGTTTGTTGCAGTTTCTTTATTTTCAGGAGGCGGAGGACTAGATTTAGGCTTATCACTGGCGGGGTTTGATTTTAGGTATGCAAACGATGAAGTTCAATATTACTGTGACACCATTTCCCATAACTTCTCAAGCTGTGTAACAGAAGCTAAAGATGTCAGAGATTTGAAAGGCCAAGAAATCAAAGAACTGATTAAGGCTCAGAGAATAAGTCTGATAGCAGGAGGCCCGCCTTGTCAAGCATTTAGTATTTTGGGCAAAAGAGGCTCTTTTTCAGATTTACGAGGACAACTCGTTTTTGATTACATCCGTCTTATTAATGAGTTAGAGCCGAAAGCTTTCGTTTTTGAGAATGTTCCAGGATTATTAACCCTTAATAACGGTGAAGATTGGGAAAAGCTCTATTACCATTTCCAAATTGAAACCGGATACGACCTTTACACCTCTACTCTAAATGCTGCTGATTATGGAGTCCCACAAATCAGAAAGAGGGTTTTTATAGTAGGCTTTCGTCATCCTACTGAATTTACGTTTCCTAATCCTAAGTACCGCGATTCATCAAGCTTAGATTTGCTTAATCAGCACTTACCAGACTGGATACCTGCAAAGTTCGCCCTAGAAAACGTTGATGGCTTGTACAACCATGACATTCGTATTCATGGGGATAGGGTACGTAACCGATATAAAAAAATTCCTCAAGGTGGAAGAGATAAAATAGACCATACAGATAGAATCGACCCTAAAAGACCGTCAGGGACAGTGTTAGTGGGTTCTAAAGCTGGAGGTGGCAGACCTCATATTCATCCCTATCTTCCTCGGCATATTACTGTTAGAGAGGCAGCACGTCTTCAGTCATTTCCAGATTGGTACAGATTTCTAGGAACATCAACAGCGCAGTACAGGCAGGTTGGTAACGCTGTACCTCCATTGCTTGCCCTTGCAGTTGGAAAATCCATCAAAACTGCGCTGAAAAGCCTGAAGAAAAAGGAGTTGGTGTTTTGACGCTTCCTTATCCGGGATATTCTTGGTCTTTCAATCATCACATGGGAAGGGTAAACTCAAGAGAAGTTTTCGCTCTTCTTGAGTCGGCATATCGATTTAGGCAATATCCGAACTATAGAACGCTGGTCAATCAAACTCTAGTTGCTGAAGGGATTTTTACCCCAAATGTCAGGTCTGATTCTGGACAAGTAGATGCTTGGCGCGATTATCAACAAATCCTTCCTGATTTGGGTTTGATCTACTCGACGAGATATATTAGACAGCCACAATTAACACCAATTGGTCTTATGTATATTGATGGCACGATTGGTTACTCTGAACTTTTCTCTACCCAGGTTCTTGCTTACCAATATCCAAATGGGCACAAAACAGATATATCTCCTACTGTAAAAGGGCAGTTAGCCCAGGCGGGAATTAGCGTTCCAACGAATCGAACAGAGCTAGATGTTAATTCAGGAATTCTGATAAAGCCAGGAGTGTTGATTCTACAAGTCTTAGTTGAACTGTACCGACAAGGTTATAAACCAACTCTAGATACTCGTGAGTGTCTCCTAGCACTCGTACCCACAATTCGTAATAGTGTTTGGCAGGAGGCTTATGCAAGATTATTGCAACTGAGACAGACGGGTGACACATCTGAAGCAGATCAGCGAAGACTGCGAGATGTTCAAGAATGGTTTCAATTTTTAGGGCAAAGTGACTTTGCAATTAAAGAAGGAAATAGAATTTCATTGTCGTCTACAGCCTTGGCAGAAATTGAGCAGATTCAAACTATTTTGAACTTTCATGCCGATCCAGCAACTTTTTGGATACCACAAAGTTCAGTTGAGCGTGAAAATGCCTTAGCGTGGTATGGCTTCTTTGGTAGTCCAAGCATTGAATCTGAGTGGATAACACCAGATGAGTTACGTAGCCAAGAATATCTTTCAGAGAATTACCCCGATCACGAATTGCTTGATGAAATTGACAGCCCTTCCGTAGTTTTTGAGATGTCAGAAATTAATCTCAGACCTTTTTTACCAAGGATTCCTGAAGCTGTTGATGTAAGCGTTGACGTTGATGTTGATAATATAGTTCAGGGTAGGATGCGTCTACGTGATAAAACGCGCCAACATCAAGAAATAGTTGCACGGCTTGCAGTAAGATTGACAGAACTTTCGTACAATCTAGCAGATGATCCAAATTCAGTTGATTTACTTGCGGCAAAGAATGGCTTTGAAGCTATTTTTGAGATTAAAACAATTAATCGTCGGAACTTTCAACCACGTATTCGTTTAGGTGTAGGGCAACTATCAGAGTATCGATACAGACGGCAACTTCAAACTCAAATAAGACCAAATTCTATTTTGGTTCTCAGTAATAATCTTCAGCTTCCAACATGGGCCTCTGATTACTTCTCATCTGAGGTAAATATCGGACTTCTATGCTCTAGCACAGATTCATTTTTAGCGTTAACTGATGGAGCAGTTGAGCTTGAAATTCAAAATGTGAGATGAGGTCATACTCTTGAGAATTTTAGGTTTGCTTACATCAACCCAATCTTGTATATTAGCAATGGCAGTAGTCAATTATCAATTACCCATAAAAATGAAAATTGGATTTTTAGGAACCGGATTGATGGGGCAGCCTATGGTAGAACGGCTATTAACTGCTCAAATTTCTGTCATGGCTTACAATCGCACGGCAGCGAAGTTGGAACCGTTAAAAGCGCTTGGTGCGGAGATAACTACCTCTCCTCAAGAAGTTATTAAAGCGGCTGATTGTCTAATTTTAATGCTGACGAATGTAACTGCAATTCAAGAGATACTTTTAGCTGAAAATGTTCCTAATTCGTTGGTTGATCGTACTATTATTCAAATGGGAACCATTTCGCCAGCAGAAAGCCAAGCGATTGAAAAAGCAGTGGTAGAAAGAGGGGGAGGGTATTTAGAATCCCCCGTTTTAGGCAGCATTCCTGAAGCGAAAGCGGGTAAATTGTTAGTGATGGTAGGCGCAACGGAAGCACAGTTTAAACAATGGTCAGGATTGCTGCAAAATTTTGGTTCTGACCCAATATTGATTGGCGAAGTGGGAACGGCTGCGGCTTTAAAACTGGCATTAAATCAATTAATTGCGGCTTTAACAAGTGCCTTTGCTCTCAGTTTGGCCTTTCTGCAACAGCAAAATGTTGATGTTGATCAATTTATGGAGATTTTGCGACAGAGTGCTTTATATGCTCCTACCTTTGATAAAAAGCTCAAGCGAATGTGCGATCGCAACTATGACAATCCCAATTTTCCCACCAAACATTTATTAAAAGATGTTGATCTTTTCTTAAATCAATCTCGCCTGATTGGAGTAAATTCCGAAAGCTTAGTAGGAGTGCAGCAAGCCATTCAAAGAGCAATCGAATTAGGATTTGCCGATAGCGATTATTCAGCGATTTATTCAGCGATCAATTAAATTTACCCGTTGTTCAATTTCAATGGGAACTTGAGCTTTAGCAATGGCTGCATAAATAGGAATTTCCGTCTCAAGAGCTTCAAAACTAACAACTAGAGAATAGGGAGCCTCAGCATCAGGATCTTTATTCCAGCCTTCATGTCCCACGACTGCAATACAAAAAGACTCTCTCAATTCATAGGATTTAGCAATTGTCCAATCTTTCTGAATTGTTCCTGAACTTCTAGAAACTCCTTCAATCATACCATGTTTTTTAGTTCTTTTGCCCAGTGTCCAAGAAAAGCTTTTTTCCGCTTTTTCTGAATCTTCTGGCGCATCATAGTCTTTCAAAATTCTATCTAAAAAACTTTCCGGGTCTTCGCCCCGCTTACTACATTCCCAATCAAGCCAGGTTGAAAGATATCTTCTACGATTACATCTTGTTCGTCGAGGTTGTGCTTTATAAGATAAAGTAACTTCAATAAGAAATTCTATTTCCTCCCCTTGAGATCGTAGTTCTTCGGGTAGCTTAATTTGATAAACTTGAGCTTGTCGTGCTTTAATTATTCGCTCCCCTTGCGTTATTAAAGTAATTCGGTTGGGTGCATTTCCTACTGCACGATCAAGATTAGGAATCCCGTATCCTATCCAACGAAGAACATCAGATTTGTTATCATTACTGTATAATTCTGGCCATCGAGCAGATTGAACAATTAAAGCACGATATAATAAACAACTTTCATCAGGAAATGTAGCAGCAAGAAAAGCAGCAATATGGGTAACTTTTGGCGCAGCAAAAGATGTTCCTACAGCATCACAACCAATAGCAGAACCACCATTTAAAGTTGAACGCACTAGTTCAGGACAAACTTCTGTAAGATAGGTTAAATTGGGGGGATGACCATTATCTGTAACATAATCCCCGCCATATTCAACAACTTCTGGTTTAATACTATCCCAAATTCCAAAACCTGAACTAGAAAAAGCCGATACTTGATTCGGTTTTGCCATTGAGGTTGACGATAATGATTGATAAAAGGTATGTGCTACTGAACCCACTGTTAACGCTTGAAAGCTTTGTGCAGGATTAGCAATTCTACAAGATTTTTCTAAGAGATAATCTGGATAAAGTCGATTAGCCACAAGATGTTCTTGAACTGACAGTCTTGTTGTTCCCACTCTTCTCTGCATTGGCAAATTACCAGCAGCAACAACAAATAAAATATTATTTTGCCAGGTTAACTCATCGATAGCTGATGCCCAAGCACTCATATATTGTGTTCGACAAGGAACAATTCCCGTGATAGAATGATTAAAAATTTTTGTTCCTGAATTTTTATGGTAAATAGTAACAATTTCACTTAAGAAATCAGGCGGAAATAGTTGCTGGGGCAAACGACAGTTATTGTCAAGAACTCTAGCATTTTGAAGCCAACAAAGTGCTTGCATAGCACCAGTTCTAGGTATATTGATAGGATAGAGAATTGCGCCAGCAACTTTTGTTCCATGTCCTCCACCACTAACATGATCAGCCGTTTGATCTTGTTCTCCTGGAATCCACGATCTTGAATTATTGTGATCAATTGCCGCTCTTAGGAGAGAATGTCTTTCTTGAATACCACTATCAATGACGCAAACTTTTGGCGCATTAATATTAGGTGGTTCTAATTTAAAGTAAGGTTTTTCTTGTTGAGTTATTTCTTGAAGTTGTGTTAATTCAGCAAATTCATCAGGTTCACTGACATCAAAAATATAAGGAAAATTGAGAACTAAATCTTTTAATCCTTTGCCAGAAATTCTGATCCTACAGGAAAAACTATCAGATAATTTAGCCGCACTATGAATGACTGCATCAATAACAGATACAACCTCTCCATTATAAAATCCAATAAATTCGATCAATTCATCTTCTCGGTTTGATTTAATTTCATCCCACTCTTGATAAGATTGATCTGTTTTATTTATCCAGCGATGAGTCGCTTGTGTAAAAAGTTCATCATTTTGATATTTGTTACGTTTTGGATAGTCAGACAATTTAGCTGTTGTTCCCAAACAAGCAATTCCTACATCAACAATGTATATTTGATCGTCTTTAATTTGATCCCAATGTTGCCATAACTCTTCAGATACGATTAACTCAGGTTTTTTCTTTCCATCAATGAGATCCCAAATTTCAGCAACTTTATTTGCAACATATTCTTCTTTAATAAATTTCTCTATTTTCTTTTGTAGCTCAGTTAATTCTATATCTGCTGAAGCTCCAATAATGTAGCCATCCTCAAGCTCTGCAATGACTTCAATTCCGTAACTTTTTAAGTCATCCGGCTCAAACACATTAGGATCAATTTGCAGAATGAGACGTTGAGCATTCAGTGGTGTTTTATCTTCCTCATCTTCTCGCTGTTTTTTATTTTCCTGCCAATCAAAAATAATAGACTCTAAACTATTTCTGAGTCTACCACCATGACCCTGACGATTACCCAAATTAGCCTCTGTATTTGGGTTTTTTCTTCTGCTACCTCTTCCTAATGGAGTTGCTGTTCCTTGTCTTGTCAGTCTTAGAGGAATGTGAGAATAAGAATCGGAGCGCTCTACCATTGATTATTGACTTAAGTATAAATTAACTTATTTTCTTGAATAACTTCTTCTAAATGCTCTTGGATGACTAATTCTTCCCTTTCTAGAATAGCTCTCTTGGCAGCATCTTGAGCAACACGAACAGCTTGCGCTGCTGAAAATCCCTTCATGTTTTGGACAATAGCATTCCAGTCAATGACTCCAACTTCAATTGCCGATAATGTTTGCCTTAAAATAAATTCTAGCTCAGTTTCCCCTGGTTTGGGTATTTCTATCACATCATCAAATCGTCTCCAAAGAGCAGTATCCAGAGATTTGTTAAGATTAGTTGCTGCTACCAATAAGCCTGATGATGCTTGATACTCATCAAGAATCTGAAGAAATGTATTGACCACCCGTTTAATTTCTCCGACTTCTTGGACATCTTCTCTTGATTTTGCAATGCTATCACACTCATCAAGAAATAATAAACAAGGGTTTTCTGACGCTTTTTCAAAAACTAATCGCAGATTACTGGCAGTTTCACCGAGAAAAGATGACACCATTGCATCAAAGCGGACTTTAAGTAAAGAAAGCCCTGTATTCCAGGCAAGACGCTCTGCACCTAATGTTTTACCACAACCGGGAGGGCCATACAACAAAATTTTTTGTCTGTAGCGCAAGCCATGATGAGCTAATCTATCTCTTGCTGCATACTCTTGTTCGATACGGCGAAAACGCTTTTCGACTGCCTCTGGCAAAATCATCTGATGTTGTAGTTTTTCTCTAGGAATCACTGTTACCAGAGGAAGATTCAAACGTTTGCTAGTCGGTAAACTTGTTAAGTCTTGTAAATTGTCTAAAATTTGGTTATTTTCGGTTCCATTTGTCTTTTGAGTGCTTCTTTTTTGAATGGTTTCTAGTTGATCAGCCAGAAGCGTATGCCCTTTTTTTCGTTCGTCTTCTATAACAAGGCATGATAATTTGTTGATCGCCTCTGTATCATCACTAGCGATCGCGCGAAATAATCGTTTGAGAAGCTCTGCTTTCATAATGCCTCTCAAGAAATCCTTATCTGTAGAGATAATACAATAAATACAATTGTACTGTAAAATAGGGTGATTCTGGTCAAGTTATTTTGTTTCCTAATTTTGTGAATAAAAAAGATTCCTTAATTTTATGGAGCGTGAACATTCAGATCAAGCAAGCTTAATCACATTACATGACAACTTCTAACGATACGGCTCCCTCTCAAGGCGCATACAAAGCAATCTCAGCCTTTGACGCAGAATTACAATTTTGTGTTGCCAAATTAATCTTAAAATCCCATTAACTGGGCAATCAACGATAATTCAGGTTTAATACCCGCTTTTAACTGATTATTACTATAATTAATAGCACAATCGGGATCTTTTAAGCCATTACCTGTCAACACACAAACCACTGTCGCCTCAGCCGGAACGCTATCTTTTACCTTAAGCAAGCCTGCCACCGAAGCTGCACTAGCCGGTTCGCAAAAAATTCCTTCCTGTGAGGCAAGTAGCCGATAAGCTTCTAAAATCTCCTCATCGCTGACAGCATTAAATTCTCCTTGACTAGCTTCTTTTGCCGCCCATGCCTTATCCCAATTAGCCGGATTGCCGATGCGAATCGCCGTTGCTAGCGTTTCGGGGTGGGATACAGGTTTTCCACTGAGGAAAGGAGCAGCCCCAGCCGACTGAAAGCCCATCATTTTCGGCAGGCGATCGCATTTGAGGGCACTATGATATTGACAGAAACCCATCCAGTAAGCACTAATATTGCCCGCATTACCCACCGGAATGCACAGCCAGTCGGGAGCATTGCCCAGCACGTCTACTACTTCAAAAGCGGCGGTTTTTTGCCCTTCCAAGCGATAGGGATTGACCGAGTTTACCAGTGTCACAGGGTAGTTTTCGGCCATCTGGCGCACAACCGTTAGCGCTTCGTCGAAATTGCCATCAACGGCGATGACTTCTGCCCCGTACAGCAACGCTTGCGCCAATTTTCCCAATGCTACATAACCGTCAGGAATGATGACCAATGCTCGCATCCCAGCACGTCTAGCGTAAGCAGCCGCAGAAGCCGAGGTATTGCCCGTACTGGCACAGATAACGGCTTTTGCACCTTCTTCCTTTGCCTTGGAAATCGCCATCGTCATGCCCCGGTCTTTAAAACTGCCTGTCGGATTTAACCCGTCAAATTTGACTAAAACGTTAACGCCGCGTCCAATTTGGGCAGCAATGGTCGGAACGGGGATGAGGGGGGTGTTGCCTTCCTGTAGCGTAATAACGGGAGTCGCGTCGCTCACCGGCAGGTAAGGGCGATAGGTTTCGATTAGCCCCCGCCAAGGTTGCAAGTTGCCAGGGGATAAGTCAAATTCAGAACGGCGGTTTTCGGGGAATTTCGATGAAGTAAGCTGGTTTGCGGTCATAAAACCCTAAAATGATGCGAGTCAGACTTTCAAGATGCCGGATAGACGCGATCAATCTCCTGTCAGTTCATTGTATCGAAAGACTGTCACACGATGGAAATGATGGTGTTGAGAAATAGGTTATTTACTAGAGATTATCCCCAGTTTAGCTAATAAGAGAGTCGATGCCGAGGAACGTAGTCTATTATGTCCTGAACAGTCCTGGACAAAACTATAGCTTTTTTCTCATCCGTCTATCAAAATGAGCAGTAATTACTTTGGATTCAGCTTTTTTATATAAGTAAGGTGAAGGTTTTCAAAGTCGTAACAGTTTAGGGGATTTCTTTGTTCTCTGCCACTTCCTCTGGAGTCAGGTCATTGACAATCATGTCCATCCAGACGGTAAAAGCCCTCAGCTTTCGCCCTTTGATGTAAAGTTGTTGTCGCCAGGGGTGGGGACGCTTTTCTAGATACTGCCATTGGGTTTTGGCTTCTTGAGGAGTCATTTTCTTCCTGCTTCTACCTATTACTGATTACCCATTAAACATATTTTACGAGAACACTGGGTTCTTTTTGAATAGGCAAGACATCTAAGCGATCGCGTTGAGCGCAGTATTGCAGGTCTTCGTCACAGTTGAGTCTTAACAAGCGTTGTCCGTGACTGCACTGGTAGAACAGTTCTAGGAGTTTATCTTGCCATTGAGTATAAAGAGCAAGCGCAGCCGTTACCTCATCATTGCCAAACGTCAGCGACGGCGTATCGGCGTTGAAAAGCGCATGGGCGATCGCGCCAGCACAGACAGTATCTTCGAGGGAGTAACCGCCTTCCCATCCCGAACCTAGCAGCCAGACGGTTTCTGGTTGAGACTCGATCAAGTAATCGACGGCGGCGCGGCGGTTGACCAAGGCGGCGGTGATGACCGAGGGAGATTGTTCTACCCGTTGTAAGGCGCGAGTGCCATTGGTGGTACTGATAAAGAACCGCTTGCCTGCCACCAGTTGTGGCGTACAATCGAGCGGAGAGTTACCCAAGTCACAGCCTTCGACTTTGGCACCACCTCTTTCCCCTGCTCTAATGCGTTTTTCGGGCAGCCAGCGATCGCTAGCTTGTCTTAATTCTTCTAGGTCGCTGAAGGCTTGTACCGCTTCGGCCCCTGCGTGCAAGGCAGTGGCGATGGTGGTAGTGGCTCGCAGCACGTCGATAACGACAGCGCACTCAGGTAGGCAATCGGAGGGGGTTAATTCGGGTGTGTGATAGACAAATAGCTTCACTGCTTCTCTTAGCTAAAATTAGCTAAAACTAGACAATCAAATAGACTAGCTATACAATTTTCCAATATACATCGATACCTTAATTTAAATCAAGCTTGATGAACTTTATGTCAAAAACTAACTGGAAATTTGCACTGTCTATTTATAGTACGGCTATAATTGGTGCGTTACTAGCATACGGCTATGAGTTTCCTTCATCTAACTTAATTCAGCATATTCCTTACTTACAAGCTATTTTAGATAATGATTTATATCAGAGAGATTTTTATGTTCAAGAAGCTCTTAAATTTTCTCCCAGATACTATTATCAGTATCTGATGATACTGCCAAGTAAGTTTGGAATAAGTCTGCCACTAACTTATTTTATTTATTATGTTATCACCTTTACTTCCTTTATTCTTGGATTATTCGCTATTGGTAAAAAGCTAGGAAAATCTAAAATTTCTGCAATAAGCTTAGCCTTTCTCAGTTTGCTGACTGTGGATGGAACAGTCGGTTATGTAGATCTTTTTAGACCTGAACCTATTCCAGCTATACTGGCCATGGGAATAACAATTTGGGGTATTTATTTTTGCTTTTGTAAAAGATGGATACTAGGATATTTCTTGTTTGGACTCGCTTGTCTTTTACAATTTTTAATAGGCATTCTACCAGCATTCATGTTCACACCTATTCTGTTACTTGAGGCAGGAAAAAAGAAGAATTTTAAGTTTCAAACAATTGCTTTGCTGATTTTATTTGGTTTTGCTTCTTTAATTTATCTGCCAATGGTTTTTACAGGAAGTGGAGGAACAGTCGAGCTAAGCGATCAAGAATTTGTTTATATATATGGACACATCCGGCATCCCCATCACTTTATATTTTCTACATTCGATCCTATAAAATGGAGAGATTTTTTCTTATTTATCTTGAGTGGATTATTATTAATTAAGGCTTCAGAAACACTTAGCTCAGAACACAAGTTTACTTTAAGAATAATTATTATTACATTATTATTATTTTTGCTATTGGGTTATGTTTTTGTCGAAATTTATCCTCTATCATTTATTACTAAATTACAATTAGCCAGAACTACACCGTTTGCTCAATTGATGGTATTGATTGTAATTAGTACTCTTATTGCTGAGTATTATAAGAAAAAGAATTTAGCAATTAGTTTACTTTTACTAGTAATACCCACGCTTTATTCTGGATCGCTTATACTGCTCGTAATAAGCATTTTAATAGTTACAAATAAGTTACAATTTTTCCCGTCTAAATCAGCAACCTTTATCTGTATACTAGGAGCTATAATGCTCTTTTTTATATATCCGTTACCTTCTCTAAATATTGATACTTTTAAGCTCACAATCTGGAAACTGATACTATTTGCCAGCCTCGCTTTTCCTTTTGTGTTAACGATATTTTATCCTTCTAAGAGATTTACAAGAAGCTCAATTTATGCATTTTCTTTGATTATTTTCTCAATTTTTATTATGAAAGTTTTTGAAGTTTTACCGAAAAGAATATTTAGCACTTTTCAAGGAAGAATTAAGATCGAGCGGGTGTGGAATAATGATATCACTAAATTGGCTTTAAGATTTCGCGAGCGGAGCAGCCAAGACGCTCTTATCTTGATTCCTCCTTCAGAACAAGATTTTAGATTGTATTCTCAGAGAGCAGTTGTCTTGACTTTTAAGGGTTTTCCTTTTACAGATGCAGGAATTAAAGAGTGGATGAATAGGTTAGAAACGATTCTCGGCTCTGTTAAACCTCCAGTTACATTAGCTAATGTAGATTTAATGTATCGACAGCAAAGTGGAGCGCATTTAGTAAAAACTGCCCGACGATATAGAGCCGAGTATATTTTAACTAAGGCAGAATGGCATTCAGACATTCAGGGAAAGATTTTTGATCGAGAAGGAGAATGGGTCATTTATCAAATTATGTGAGCTAAACTGTCTAATCCCTATCATTTAAAATGCAGGAAGTCTTCAAAAGAACCAAACTTTCATCTTTCCAGACTGAGCAACGATTCAAAAACCTTGCTAATGCAGGTTTTATGTCTTTTTTAAGAACAGCATCAGCGTTGGATGCTGCCGGTTGAAACTGATGAAGCCACTTATTATGCTTAATGTATTCTGAAGTAAACGCTGAATTCTCAATCAGCCAAAAATCTATACCATACTGTTGAATAAAGTTTTTTGCTTGACTAATATCAGGACTGTATTGAGCATTCAGTAAATCTGAAATTCGTTGTCGCGTTTCGTTAACATATCGTGGATAAAAAGGTGAAATATATTCTTTGGTCATCAAAACAGACCGTTGAGTAAAAGAAGGTATATTGTCTCCCTCATCGGCGAGAGTAGCAATTAAGGTGTCTTTAGGCTGCACGGTCAAAAACTGATAGAGTGACTCTTTATCATTTATTATATATGCAGACCGAGGAAAAGGGTATTTTCGCATCCTCAAAAAATAAGGATAGCTAATCATAGTAGCCATGAGCAATAGTGTTAGCCCCACACCTAATATCTGTCTGTAACGATAGTTTTGACGGTTCTGCATCGACCAACGAAGCACGGTATTGATGATGATGGTAAGTGCAATTCCGCCCGCTAATGCTACGACAATTCGCAATGTGTGTTCGGTGTATCTCTGTGGAAGATAAAGTTTGAAAAGTACCCAATGAGCTAGGATAAATAAACCCAGAGAGACAAAAATAACTTGAGGCAAAATAATAATTTTTTGACTGATTTTTTGGGTTAAAGGAAAGCGGGAGGGAAATTGCCTAAAAATCGGCAATAAAATGCTTAACCAAATCTGAGGAGGCAATAAGACATATTTAGGGGTATACTGACTCATGAGCGAACACCATTCAGTTGGCAAAGGCCCGCTATACTTATCACACAGACCCAATAGTTGATGATAAGTGTGAAAGAAAGGAACCCTTCCACCAGTTCTCCATTCTGGCATTTCTTTGGCTTGTGCTGCCGTAAAGATTTCGCCAAAATTGGCAGGTTCTAGAAGGTCAGGCAACAGAAACAAAATTAATACTCCCAGACTAGCGGCACAAAATAAATAATCTTTAGAATTACGAGAAAGACGAACTTGATTGCCTTGCCAGTCAAACAGCCTCAGCATTAAGATTCCTACTGAAATTAAGCTAGTAGAAGGATAAAATGCTCCCTGTAAAGCAATTGTCAACAAACACAACCACCATGAACCTTGTAAAAGGTAATACAAAAAGGCTAGAAAAAGAGGATAAAAAAAAGCCCTCGGTGTTCCAGAAGCTAAATCATCTTTCATCCAAATATTTTGGTTAAGCATGAGGGTTGAAATAAATCCTGCCAAAGGTATTGGCAACAACTTTATCGTAATTAAAAACCCATAAAAAGTGATAAATAACCCTAGACATCCTGGCAAAATTTTACTTAATACAACGGGATCGACACCGATTAAGGCAAATATTTTATAAAAAGTTTGATAACCCCACGGGGCAAGAAATTGAAAATAATCGGCAATTAAATCATGAGGAAATAATTCTGGATCTAGGAACCGACGCATCCAAAATACGTGTAACCGAGCATCATCCTGGATAACGTATTGCCCAGAAAATGCCTGTTTTAGAGCCATTGTGCTGTAGATTAATGAAAAAGTTAGACTCAATCCTAACCAAAATATTGTTTTTTTATTCCACATCAAAAAATTCCAAGATAGTTTGAGTCTGGTAATTATAATATATCTCAGGAAGTAAAGTGTTTTTTCTTTAACGTTTAGACGTAGCCTCAAACGCATTAGCGATCGCAGACCATGCTTTTTTGCGCTTTAACTGGCTGTCTAGGGGCAAGGGACGCACAGGTAACCCATCGAGGCGGGGATAGTACCAGGATAGCCAAGTATAGCGATCGCTCAGTCCCCAGGTAATGACGGTACTGACGGCGGGTTCATCGAGAACAACCGAGAGAAATTCGCCATACATCCGAGCAACTTGGCGATCACGCTGTTCGACATCGGCGGCTAAATCGCGATCGGCTACGTCTAGTTCTGAAATTATGATTTTTAAACCTAAATCTGCTACATTTTTCAAAAAATTTCTTAATTTTGTAGGATTGAGCCGAGTTTCATCTCCTAATAAGTGAGACTGCATCCCCAACGCACCAACGGGAGTGCCTTGAGCAACCAAGCGTTCCAAGAGTTTGAGCGTGGCAGTTCGTTTAGCTTCTTGGGCGGGGGTGTCGAAATCAAGCCCGTATTCGTTGTAAACTAGCGTTAAATTGGGATCTGCTTGGGCTGCAATCCGAAAAGCGAGGTCAATGTACGCAGGGCCAAGAAAGTGTAGCCAGGTGGGATATTTAACGCCACTGAGATTGCCACTAACTAGCGTATCCCGCAAACCGTCGGCTCGTCCGTCACTAACGCCGATCGCTTCGTTAACAATCACCCAAGATTTGAGTTTGCCAGCATAGCGCCCCACCACCGTTGATATGTACTGCGTTAAGATCGTTTCGATATCTTTGGCTGTCGTTTGGGTGTCTTGAAATTTTGCGATGAGCCAGTCTGGGAGCAAATCGTGCCAAACCAGTCCTCCGCCGTGATAGATAAGGTTATTTTCCCTAGCCACTTGGTAAAAATAGTCGGTTTCGGTGAAATCAAAGCGATCGCGTTGGGGAAAATTGGCAACAAAGGCAAACGGCCCTACCACTAAACCACATTCTTGCAAAAACTGCTCCCGGAAGTCGCGATCGCTCTTAAAAGCCATCATTCCTCCTTCAGGATTTGCCCCATAAATCAATCCCTTGGCTGCCGCTTTTGCTCGTAAGGAGTCTTCTACCTCAGCTATTTCGAGTTCAATTGAAGCATTGAGGCGTTTGGGGAGGCTGAGAGTTCCAGCAGCGACGGCGGCACTCAATCCGATGAGAAAGGAACGCCGTTGTAGCCATTTATGTTGGGGATTCATATCATTGCGATTTTGGATTACAGATTGCGCTGTGTTCAAAGGTTAAACTGAAAACCAGACAGCCTCACTTGTATGTTTCCCCTGATTGAGAGCGAACTATCTCATGTATCAGACGAATCCCCCGCTTCCTCCCAAAGAAGCCCTGCCGACGATGTATGATTTACCCAGTGAAGACCCAAACGAACCTGGATTGCCTGACGAATTTCACGACTTCCAACCTGAATTGCTGCGTCTCACCTTCCAACCGGCTAATTATGCGGCGGATCGCTTTTTCGTGGCGAGTGACATGAATCTCTACTACGATGCTCGCCATCCACTATGGCACAAGCGACCAGATTGGTTTGCGGTGTTAGGAGTTTCTCGCTTTTACGAACAGCGAGATTTACGCTTGAGTTACGTTATCTGGCAAGAAGAAATCAATCCTTTTATTGCAGTGGAATTACTATCTCCTGGCACAGAAGCAGAAGATATGGGACAAACTATACGGGAAGCCAGCCAACCGCCGACGAAATGGCAAGTTTACGAACAAATTCTGCAAATTCCCTACTATGTAGTCTTTAATCGTTATAACAATCAATGGCAGGCATTTGGGTTGAGACAGAATCGCTATCAGCCTCTAGTCATCGAAAATCAGCGTCTCTGGTTGCCAGAAATTGAACTAGGACTAGGGTTGTGGCGCGGGATTTATCAAGGGACTGAACGCCTCTGGCTGCGCTGGTATGATAGGCAAGGAAACCCGATACTTACTCCCGAAGAACGAGAATGCCAACGTGCAGACACTGAACGCCAAAGAGTTTTAGAATTAGAAGCCATGCTTAAGCGTTATCAACAACAGTTTGGAGAATTACCCAACACAGATTAACGTCAAAATACTAGCTCAGGCGATGACCGCAACTCGCACAAAAGCGATCGCTCGCTTCTAGTTTAGCCCCGCACTGACTGCAAAACTGCCGCGTACTCTGCCCAGAACCGCCCATCCGCATTTCCATATTGCCCATCCGCATTTCCATCGGGTTCATATTCATCTCCATGTTGCCCATTTTCATCGGTTTCATGGGTTCCATCGGCTGCATCGGTTGCATGGATGGCATATTGGTAACGGGAGTCTTGGCAATTGAGTGAACTTCTATTTGTTGAGCATCCGCCAAATTGGGAAAATGACTCGTGGCACTCATACTCGTTCCTTGAATGAGTATGCAGTGTTCTCCTTGTGCGGTGCTAATTTTCAAAATCGCCCCTCCAGCCGTATGATAAATTTCTGGGGGAGATGTCCAGTTTCCTGTCGAAAAACGGTTGCTAGCTTGTTGTTGCTGTCCCATTCCTCGACTGGCGATCGTTATTACTGTTTGGCTTCCTTGGTTGTCTAAATAGACGGTTTGACCGCTTTCAAGTTCGCAGGTGTAAGGCATCGTTTATCCTTCCTTATTAATTAGGGTGTAAGAGACTGAAATATTACCGATTACCGATTCCCTAAATTCTACCTGAAACACCTCAGCAAACGCTTCAACTACGTCGGTTCGCACCTTTTGCAAAGAAAGATCTGGGCAAAATTGCGCCAGACTACCTATCGGTTTATCTTCAATGCCACAAGGAACGATGCGTTCAAATCCGCTTAAATCAGGACAAATATTGAGAGAAAAGCCGTGTAGGGTAATCCAACGCCGCACTTTAATGCCGATCGCTGCCACTTTGTACCCTTCAACCCAAACCCCTGTCAACCCTTCAATGCGCTCTCCTGGGAGTCCGTAGCTATCAAGCACTCGGATGATGACTTCTTCAAGCTGGCGCAAGTACCAATGCAAATCTTGGCGATAATGGCGCAGATTGAGAATAGGATAGCCTACTAACTGCCCCAGACAGTGATAAGTCACTTCTCCTCCCCGTTCGATGCGATGGACTTCCCAAGGGGAATTATCGGGGTCAAATTTGAGGAAGGCTAAGTTAGCACCTGTTCCCAGTGTATAGGTGGGCGGATGTTCGAGCAGTAACAGAATGTCATCTAAGTTGGGATTTTGCAAGCGCTGTTCAAAGAGCGATCGCTGATAGTTCCACGCCTCAATATAGGGAACGACTCCCATCTGTTGCAGTAAGCATTGCCGTTTTCCGCGATTAATTAACATCTTTGTGGTATTTCCGTTCTTTTTCTAATTTGAAGAAATGTCAAGAGATGCAAAGGAAGATAAAAAGAAACCAAAGGCGTATGTTTAGAAGAATACAAAGTGCTAGTCTAATAAGTAGCAACAGCGTTGGGGGGAAAAAGGTTGCGTTAGTAAGCTTCTCAAAAGAAAGGGGAAAAACGATAGATCGCACAAGAATGGAGCATACAATATGAAGCTTTTGATTCAAGGCAATAACATCACCGTTACCGATGCCATTCACGACTATGTGCAACAAAAGCTCGAAAAAGCGGTCAAGCACTTTCAAAGTATTACCACCAAAGTTGATGTTCATCTCTCGGTAGCCCGCAATGCTCGGATCGCTGACAAACACAAAGCTGAAGTCACCGTCTATGCTAACGGAACGGTCATCCGCGCTCAAGAAGGTAGTGAAAACCTTTACGCCAGTATCGACTTAGTTTCTGACAAAATTGCCCGCCAACTGCGAAAATACAAGGAAAAATTACTCGATCAGAAAACACAAGTTATTGATAAAGCGGATGAAGCGATCGCCCAGCAGCCAATTGAGGAAGATTTGATCGGCGATCGCGCCCCAGAATTGCCACCAGAAGTCGTTCGCATGAAATATTTTGCCATGCCGTCGATGTCGATCAAAGACGCTTTGCATCAATTGCAGTTAGTCGATCACGACTTCTATATGTTCCGCAATCAAGACACTAACGAAATTAACGTGATCTACATCCGTAATCACGGCGGTTATGGCGTGATTCAGCCCCGTTTGGGCAACGGCAACGGAAATGGCAGTGAATTGCCCTAACGACTGATTGACAATTTTTCCTAAAACCCTCACGATAAGTGCAGACGGATGGGCGATCGCCTTACCTCTGCGCTTTTTGTCTTTTTGATGCAGCAAATCCGAGGTTCAATAGTTTGTCCGTATCCTCCCCTACAAATCTTATCCTGCCATTCTAGAAACCAAAGGTCGTCCTCTGGGCGATCGCGCACAAGAAGGCCGTTAAAAAGTAGGGGCAAGGCAATGCCTTGCCCCTACACCAATGTATTTTTTGTAATGGCTAATTAACCAGATTTAAAATCGCCTGACCAATCGATTTCAAAATTCTTAAAACGCGATATAAATCATCTTCCCGATCAAGAGAAAGTGCGTATGAAGAACGATATTGAGGCACTTCTCCTGGCATAAATTTAATAAAAACAAATTCTCTGCCATTGCTTAAAAAACCGTAGGTAGGTTGGTGAGAATTGGGCGAATTGAGCAGATAAGATAGACATTGTGGCAATGCAGTCATGACATCAAACTTAGTGTTTTTAGATTCAATGACCAAAACCCACAACCGTCGGTAAATGATCAAGACATCAATTTTACCTTTAATCACTACCTCTTCATCTTCAGCTAAAATTTCGCTGGGCGTTTCTGTTTCGATAAAAAAGGGAGGTTGATAAAATCCAGCAAGGTCAAGTAACGGAGATAAAACAACCATTTTAACCGCTTCTTCTGACAGAGAACGGCGAAAAATTAAATTAGCATAATTGTGCTTCACTCGCTCTAAAACTAGTTTTTCTTCCTCCTTTAAAAAGGGTAAATCTTCTTGCCATTCGCGAAAAAAATTAGGATCGCTAGCTTGTTGTAAATTAAAAGAAGCTTGAAGCTGGTCAAGCGTAATATCTTTAGATTGAACAATTAGAGCCATAATTAAACTTTCCTTATAATGCAGTATTACGAGAAATTTTAAGGTTAATAAGTGATAAAACCAGAATAATCACAAACAAAATTAAGCCCATCGTACAAGCATAATTGAGATCTAAATCTTTAAAAGCTCGCTCGAAAATGTAATAAACAACTGTTTTAGAACTGTTGCGAGGCCCGCCTTGGGTCATAATATAAACTTCTTCAAAAACTTTAGTTGCAGAAATGGCAGAAATCACCCCGACCAGAACGATATAAGGTCGCATGAGCGGTAGCGTAATATCCCAATGCTTTTTCCATCCATCTGAACCATCAATAGCAGCCGCTTCATATAATTCTGTAGGAACCGATTGCAGTCCCGCCAGATAAATGACCATGTAATAACCGAGACCTTTCCAGATAGTCACTACCATAACACTCCACAGTGCCCATTGAGGACTAGTCAGCCAAGGAATTCCTTCAGTAAACCCGACTTGTTTGAGCAATTGATTGAGAATGCCATTAGAAGAATAAAGCGCTTTCCAAGCAATTCCAGCAACCACCATCGAGATAACAACAGGGGTATAATAAGCTAAGCGAAACCAACGAATTCCCCGCAATTTTTGATTGACAATAATCGCTAATACTAAGGGCGCAATGACTAAAATAGGAACGACTCCTATTAAATACAGAAATGTATTGCCCAAAGTCTGCCAAAAAACCGGATCTTTGCTTAAGCGTTGAAAATTGTCTAATCCTACCCACTGAGGTGCTTGCGTCAGATCATAATCGAAGCGGCTGAAGCTCAAAGAAAAAGCTTGAATGGCAGGATAAAAAACGGTAATTCCCAGCAGGATAAGAGCGGGCAATAAAAATAAATAGGGAGTGAGCAGCTTATAACTTTTGAATTTTGCGTTTAATGATAATTTCATGTTAGTCTTGATCTATGTTAGGTCTGACAAAAATTGTAGCGTCAAAATAGCCCGCAGGCGGCAAAAAGCGATAGAGAGTGTCAACTTCTAACTTGTCTGAACATTAAGACATACGGATAACTGCTATGTCTGCGGTGTTATAGCGTTTTGCGACTCTATGCAATATGATGATAGGGCACACGCGATGCGCCCCTACAGATTCTGCATCCTTCACTCACTTGTAAAATATTTCGTAATTGTTCTTTATCGCTTCTCATAAAGCGATCGCATTCTATAAAATTTTATCTTGGTAGTTATCTTTGAGGATTTCCTGAGTATCTAGCAGTCAAGTAGGGAGACGGCGATAGAAAAGATTATGAGATTTACCGCAACGTTACTCATGCCGTGCCCCTACTCAGGAAAAAAACTAGAATCTATAAGCCGTTCAGGGGTAAAAGGGCACTGTTCAGGAAATAAATTTGCAGGCAATTCAGACTTTTCAACCGCTCTTTTTCTTGCCTTGGGATAAAGAATATTAATTCTCTGAAGAAAATGATTGTAAAGTGTTGTTGATTCAAACAAAAGATCTAACTCTAGTCGAAAATTTCCGATTTCATTTTTCCAACCTCTCTGACAGGGTTCTTTCTCCGCTTCCCAATAGCGATAAAGCAATAAATGAATGAGAAGTTGTACCAAATAGCTATCAACCTTACGCCGTTGTTCGCTTCCCAATCCTTCTATTTCCTCAATCAAGTGTTCCCAATCTAAATTTTCTAAATCCTGATTTTGCAGTTGTTTAACCGTTTCATCTAGCCAAAGCACAAAATCTTCCTGGTAAAGTTTAGATAAGCGGGTTTTAAAATTAGTGATCATAGTTTATTTCTTCACTTTTCAAAAGTTGTAATAAATTTTATATATATTAACCACAAAGGCACAAAGAAGAGCAGTAGGATGGGCATTGCCCACCTTCCCCAATAGATAATGTTAGTAATTTTATTTTGCGTTCCTAGACAACTCGCAACCGTGATTTATTGAGGATTCCACCAACCAAAGGCCGGGCCAATAAAACGAACGGTCGCCCAAACCGCAACCATCAGTCCGATGCCAGTCCAAGCACCTCTGGTCGTCCACTTATATATCGCGTCAGCTTGGCTTTTGGTAATGGGAAGCCAAGGAACGATGGGGGGGTCTTGTCCGTACTTTTCTCCTAATGCAGATTTGCGACGTTTAGCTTCACCCATAGTTTTTAGATCACTCATTGATTCGATCATACCTTATCATCGTTTCCCAGAGGCTAACTTATCTGCAAGGCGAGTCGTTTCGGGTAAGCGATATTGAGTCAAGCAACGCATGACATAATCAAGGGCAGTGGGAAGGCTGATACGATGACCGGGGGAAATGTAGATGGGTTTGACGTTGTTGCGCGATCGCAAAGCAGCCCCAACGGTTTCGCCTCGGTGAATTAATGGCTGCCAATTGTCTTTAAGGAGTGCTATTTCCTCATGTTTACCCACTAATAAAGACTTAGCGACTCCAATCGTGGGCATATTTAATAAAACTCCCAAATGAGACGCAATTCCTAAGCGGCGAGGGTGGGCAATTCCCTGTCCGTCACAGATTAGGAGGTCAGGGGTGATAGAAAGTGGTTGTAAAGCTTTTAAAATTGCAGGAATTTCGCGAAAAGAGAGAAATCCAGGAATATAAGGAAACGTAGTCGGTATTATAGCCAGGGAGGTTTCGACTAATTCCAACTCAGGGAAGGTTAGCACAGCGATCGCGGCTTGTGTGAGGGCATAATGATTTCTAAATCCGACATCTACCCCCGCAACGTAACAGACTTCTCCTAGATCATCTTGAAGGTTAACTTGTGGGCGGAGTTGCTGTTGAATTTCGGTCGCTGCTTCCACCGAATCAGGAGAGGAAAACTGAGCCTGAATCTTCATAAATTTGCTTAATCTAAAGGCTAGTCTCCGCTAATTTCGACTAATGTTTCACCTGCTTGTAAAAGCTCTAGAGCTTCTAACAATGTAGCACTCAAAATTTCTCGTAATCGCGCATTTGAAGTATTCCCACAGGTCAACCAGATAATTTTTGGTGGTGTTCCAAGACGCTCAACCAAGTCAACAAAATCACTATCTTTGGTCAGGAAGATAACTTCCTGTGCCTTTGCTGCCTTGAAAATCTCAGGGTCTTCAGCATCTCTCAAATCGATATCGCGCAAAGCTAATGCTGTTATACCAAAAGTGCTAGTAATCCAAGTTGCAATCTCAGGCGACAGATGAGCGTCTACCCAAATTGTCATGCCACTAACACTGGATGATTTAGCTTACGCGAGGCATATAAAAGTGCCGCTTTGAGGTCATCTTCTTCGAGATCAGGCATTTCTTCCAAAATTTGTTCGGTACTCAGTCCAGCAGCAAGCAAGTCTAATACATCTGATACCCGAATCCTCATGCCTCGAATGCAAGGACGACCCCCACATTGTTTTGGGTTGACTGTAATTCTTGTGAATAAGTCTGACATAAAATTTCACTCCACGCTGTTCTAAGATTGCCTTAGTCAAAGTTCGTAATTTTCCTCAAACCAGGCTCGCGTCATCGGTTGTTCGACGATTAATCCCTCTCCTCCTAAGACTTCTAGCGGTTCGCCTGCGACATTAATCCAAACGTGCGCGTTAGCATCGTTACTCGTCGCTGTATAGAGTAATTGTGCTAAGCGTCCGCTCATCGATGCACTACCTCCACCTGTGCTAAATTCCTCCGATAAATCGAGGTGAATGCCGTCTTTTTCGAGTTTAAGGTTGAGGAGTTTCGTGCCTGGGGGAATCGTCGTGGTATCGTTGCTATTAGTGGGGCCAGCCAACAATTTTTCTAAAGCAGTTTGGATAGCCTGGCGTTCGTCGGCAGATTGGGGCATTTTAAGAGGAATAGCCTGTAATTTCAAGCGATCGCCACTAGTGTTGAGCCAATAAACTTGCGATCGCACTTCTAGATTAGGATCTTGGGGAGAGGGTTCTGTTGGTGTAGACGTAGACGTTTGAGAAGTTGTCAGGTTGCGGAAAGCCCACCAAGCAACCACGCCACCTGTTACTAAAATAGCACTGACGACACCTGCGACAAACCCGATAGAAAGGCGGCGGCTGTTTTGATGGTTGCGTGGTTCTCGCATAGTAATTTTCCTAACCTAATAAAATATCTTGACAGACGCGCAATGGGAGCATCTCTACTTTTGACTTTCCTCATCTGGGTTTAAACGAAAAAAAACAGCGAGATCGAGGGTATCTTGATCGAGATTTAATTGTAAGATCCGAGCCACGATTCCCTGTGTTTCTAGTTTACGCAAATCTAGCTGCTGGTTGATACCTTCTGTCAAACCGTTTAAAAACCGTTGAGATAGTTTTCGTCCGTTCAAAGTGCCAGAAAGATCGAGTAATTGCAACGATCGCCCTTCTATCACCTGAAATCTGACTTCTGAGGCTAAGTCTAAGTGATCGCCAGTGACTCCCTCCTCTTCAGCTTCTTGCAGTTGCACTTGAACGCCGAGGCGATTGTTTTCGCTAAAATCGAGACGGACGCTTAATAATTCAAACTTAGGCGCTTGAGCAGGTAGAAAACGGTTAATTAGTTGTTGCAATTGCGCTTTGATGTTGGGAGATTGCAAAGCTACATTGAGATCACTTTCCTTGATAATTAGGTGAATTCCGCCTTGTAGGGGCTTGCGTAGCGACTCTATAAGCGGTTGGAGTCCGCCCTGCTGAAGGCGGCTAATATCGAGGTCGATAGGGTCGGTTTCTAGCTCAATTGCCTCAATTCTCAGGTTTTCGATAGGTTCTACGCCGCGACTGGCAATGCGAACGCGATCAATTTTGCCTTGCAAGACTTGATGACTCGGCGTATTATCAATGCGGACAGCTAATTGTTCGACTCCTGACAGTTGCGATCGCAAGTTACTAGCAACCACATTATCGAGGATGACTCCGACTGGCGAAATCGCGCCTAACAAGCTAGAAAGGACGATGGTGAACCATTCCATAACAACAGTGACTTCAATTAAGTCTTGTAACTTTTTTTACAATTATTTTATTGACACACTCTACAATAAGCGAATAATCTGGAAATGACAGAAATTCACTGAAGTTATTGTTTGAATTCCATATTGGGCAAAATCTACTGGGGGTGAGGATTTCAGGTCTAGAAAAGCCCAATGCTATTACGTGTGCATCTATTGTTCTCAGCAAAAAGTAAAGAATCTTGTAAGGTCGCAAGATACTTTGCGCCTGTTTGCTTGTGCATAAGCTGTAGAACATTTAAATGACTAGTCAAAATCAGGCAAGAGGTAACAAATAATAGGCAATTTAGAGGGATGACACCTTCTAACAAATAAGGAGGACAATACTTACTTTACCAAACAGAAGGCAAGAGTATAACCCTTGCCGTAGTTGAGTTTAAACCTTCAAACCTGTCTTAGCTTTGATGTACTTTGCTGTACATTGTTGTTTCTCGTTCTCTTGTCTCAACGAGCAATGTTTAAGCGTGACAGCCTGATCAGTTAGACGAGACATTTTAACCAGTTGTTCCCGTTCGCGGTTTTTATTTTTTTGTTCTCTTTTATCTCATCATCAACCCCTTTCCTACCAGGAGAGGGGAGACGATGTATTTCTCTTCATCATAACTAAAAGGAAACCGGAAATGGTCATCGAATCTAAACTGAAAATAAACATCGAATCTAAACAACTGACGAATGGAAAACAGGACACTAATGACCCGTCTGCTAATCCTAACTTAAAAGAGCGGTTTAATAAGATTTGTAGGGATAAGAAGGGTTTTGAGTTGGATGATGAATTAGTCCAAATTTCTAAAGAATGGCAAATTCCTTTACAAGACTGTCGTTTTTTGTGGGAAAATTACTGTCAATCAGACAGAAAACTATCTCCCTTTCAGCAGTGTTGGCAAGCGACATGGAAAAAGGTTACTCAATTGAGTGGTACGCTGGTGACTGTCGGACATTTTAGTATACTAATTGGGGTAATTCTTTTTATTATTAGCGCAGAAAACCGAGAAGATAAAGCGACTGAAGATACTTGGAAATTAATCAATAGTGTCGGCAAAGAAGTCGTGACCAATTCAGGTAGAATTGATGCACTTCAATTACTCAATCGAGGTTGCAATCCTAACTATAAGCCTTGGGGAGTAATCAATGATATTCCCCTTATTAGGGGGTTTTTTCCTGATTGTATCGATCTCGTAGGACTTAATGTCAGCAATGCCAATTTAAATAAAATCGATCTTCAACATGGGCAATTGTCACAAGCAGCATTTGAGAAGGCTCAGTTACAAGCTGCCAATTTTTCAGGAGCAAACCTACAATCTTCAAAGTTTAACGAAGCAACTCTCAATCGTGCAATCTTCAACGACGCTAAGCTTATGGGTGCTAACTTAGCTGGAGCAAGCTTGATTAATGCTCGATTAAAAGAGGCAGATTTATCTAAAGCAGATCTTTCCTATGCTGATTTGCGAGGAGCCGATCTTAGAGGAGCTAATCTGCTTGATACTGAAACCGAAGAAGCAAATTTTAAAGGGGCAATTTTTGATTCATCGACTCAATCAATTACTCCAGACTTTCACAAAGATTTATTAAAAAGAGGAGCTTACTTTATCGATTGTAAAAAAGTCAAAGACGCTAATTTGAAAGAAGTAGATTTAAAAGGAATTGACTTAAGTGATACTAACTTCGCAAATGCTAATTTGGAAAGAGCAAATTTAGCCGAAACGATTCTAAGTGGGGCAAACCTTGAAGATGCTAACTTAACTCAAGCAAACTTACGAGGCGCAAACCTAAATGGCGTTAGTTACAATAGCGAAACTACGTTTACTAATGCGATTTATGATGAGTTTACAGTGCGATCGCCTTCCATCAATTGGTTATTAATTCACGGAATAAACAAGACTAAAGCCTATAAAATTGAGGCTAACGCTAATCTAAAGAATGCGCTTCTCGCTAATGCTAACCTACGTAATGCAGATCTTTCTCATGCAATATTAACTGGAGCAGATTTAAGAAAGGCTGATTTAAGAGGAGCAGATCTCACGCACACCGTGCTAGGTGGGGCTATTCTAACGAATGCTCTCTACGATATAAAGACTAAGCTACCCGAAAAGTTTAAGAAAGTTTTTGAAAACGAAAAAGTTTACAAGATTGATACAGATTCCCACTTGAATGGTGCTGATTTGTCGGGACAAAATTTAGAGGATGTTAATTTAGCCTATGCTAAGCTGAAAAAAGCTGACCTTAAAAAGACTAATCTCAATGGGGCGAAGTTAAAAGGCGCAAATCTCACTGATGCCGACCTAAACGAAGCGACATTAATCAAGGCGAACCTAAAAAATGCAGATTTAAGAGAAGCCGATCTCACTGATGCTAACTTAAAAGACGCTGATCTAGAGGGCACTTTCTATGATTCAAAAACCAAGCTACCTGAAAAATTTAAAGCGGATTTTAGCAAGAATGCCCATAGAATTGAGGCAAAATCTAACCTGAATAAAGCTGATTTATATAGGCGAGATTTAAGCGGAGCAAACTTAGAAGATGCTAAGCTTAATAATGCAAAGCTAGAAGGTGCATCTCTTATCAAGGCTAATCTCAAGGAAGCTGATTTAACTCATGCAAATTTAAAGGGCGCTGACTTAACTGGGGCAGATTTAACTAAAGCAGATTTGCACAAAGCTGATTTAACTGAAGCTAAAGGACTAACACTTGAACAAGTTCAATTAGCAAAAAATTGGAGAACCGCTAAATACACGCCAGAATTTGCCAAGCGTTTAGGATTGCCGACTTCTTCTAGATAGAATGTAGGATGCGTTAAGAACGCATCCTACTGGATTAACAAAGCTAAAAAGGTTTAATAAATCCTGGTTGGGTTGGGGTAAAGGGAAAAGGAGGAAAATCTAATACAACCTTAATCAGCAAGCTGACCTGCTTTTTTTTGATGGTTTGCTGATTGTCTTCCTTCTAGGCGTTTTTGCCATTTATAGGCGATCTCCGTGACTATTTCACCAGTTTCTCTCGCTTTTTGATCCGCTTCTTTAGCCATTTCCAATAATTCTAGCAAAGTTTGTTCATCAGGTAATTTTTTCATCTTAATTCTGCTAAACGATTGATAATTCTTTCGACTCTAATCTTGGCTTCTAATACTGTCCCTAGTATAACACCTAAATCGGGTGCATCTCACATTTGTAAGAATATCATTGAGACAAGACCCCATTAAGGTAGGCACAGCGCAAAAATAGAATATTAGGAACGTTCTCACTTTTCCACTGTGCGCCCGATATTTTTACCCTTCTTCCAATTTGTTTAAT
>JBGTNM010000101.1:0-1528 GCA_041743025.1 Microcystaceae cyanobacterium | reverse complement strand
AGCTAAATTATCCTCACAAAAAGAAAATATCGGTTTAAGAGGAGTGGTTTTTGGTTTGCTCTCAGTGTTGTGTATGTCCCTATCTATTATTATTGCTAAAAAGGGTTTAGCTTCAGTGTCAGCAATCCAAGCCACCTTTATTCGCATGATGTCTGGTACTATCGGGATGTTTGCCTTTGGTTTATCCACAGGGCGTATAACAACCTGGATGCTCCCTTTTCAAAAAGATATTCAGTTATTTGGTAGATTTTTGTTTGCTGTTTGTATAGTTACTTTTGGTGGGTTTTGGTTATCTTTAGTGGCGATTAAATATGTAGATGTATCTGTTGCTAATACTCTAAATTCTACCGAACCACTATTTATACTTCCTTTAGCAGCAATTTTTCTCAAAGAAAAGATTACTTTAACCGCTTTAATTGGTAGTTTTATAACTATGGTGGGAATTATTTTACTCTGTTACAGTTGACAATTAATATTAATTAACATCGATACTGTTATTATTACGTATTTTATAGTTACAATATAATTTTCTTATCGAATTCGCGGTTGATAATAAAGCATCAAAAAAAAATGATAGCTGTATTATAAATGCTAAACTAACCAGAGAGGAATTTAAACATGACAGTTGCAGATAAAAAGATTAAGACACTAACTAAAGAAATTCTCTTAAAAAATGCTCAAGCAAAAATAGAAGACTGGAAAAAACTTAAAACAGCAGGATTAATCTGTAAAGATGGTGACTTTTTCCCTTCAGTTCACTATCCACCCATTACTATGTATTCTCCCATTACCCAAGAGGAATTACTAGAAGGTTATACCCTTCCCTCTAGTGGAATGTTTGATATCTATGCTCATATTCCTTTCTGTCTTTCTCGCTGCATCTTCTGTCATTATCCAGTTAAGTTAGGCGAACGTTCCCAAGAAAAAGATCAATATCTCAATGCTTTAGAAAAAGAGATGGATATCTATCTAAACTTACTAGGGTTAGAGACAATTAAAGCCCGGTCTGTTTTAGTCGGTGGTGGTACTCCTACTTATTTGAGTTTAGATCAACTTGATAGATTTTTATCTTCCTTTGTCAAAAGAATCGACATATCTGATTGCGCTCAATTTAATTATGACGTAGATCCTCTCACCCTCGTTGGTACAGAAGGGATAGAACGTTTGAAATTAATGAAAGATTATGGTGTTAATCGTCTCACTATCGGGATTCAATCCTTAAATGAGCAAGTTCTTAAAAAAATGAACCGACACCACAATGCAGGCGAAGCTATAGCCTCGATTGAAAATGCTCGAAAATTAGGATTCAAGGTAAATATAGAATTTATTTTCGGCTATCCAGGCGAAACCATAGATAATTGGCTTGAAGTAATCGAACAAGCCGTAACCTTAGACGTAGAAGAAATACAACTTTATCGCCTTAAGATTGAAGCTTACGGAGATGATCAAGGGCCAATCAAAACATACACCCAAATTAAACCAGAAGAACTACCCACAGTAGAAGAAACCTTGATGATGAAACAAATGG
>JBGTNM010000100.1:0-56187 GCA_041743025.1 Microcystaceae cyanobacterium | reverse complement strand
GGAGCCAGTGAGGTATTCTCCGCGCGCGTCGGCTTGCGAGACAACTCTGGTAAAGGCATCAAACATTGATTTTCTCTCCTACAGTTGGTGAAGTTGAGTGCATTGGGTCTGGGTCTTCGGTTCTCCCATAAGGAGTCTGGGCACTTGCCCAATTAACCTTTGAAGGCTCCAGACAGACAATAATTTCCTCAGTCTCCCAAGTTTCTCTAAATCTTGTTTTTGGAAACCTGAGAAACCTGTTAAAGGTTGTCTCAGAAACTAGGAAAGTCATGTTAAATGGGTATTCAAGATAACTTGTGTCTGTCTCGGTTACCCTCAAGTTACTTTTATACAATGCTGTCGAGTCTTTATTTGTTACATCTTGTTAAAAATTTTGCTGTTTCTGTGTAAAGCAACGTTAACAAAGCAAATTATTAAATGCTTTCTAATTTATAATTAGTCCTTTTGTCAAGTATATTACACAATTATTTGCACTTCTTAAAAATTTGTTACATAATTAATCTAAGGTCAAGCAATCAACTGTCAATGTCGAAATACCTCATTTCACTATGATTTACCCAGCAATAACTCCATCAGACCAAGCAGAGGGCGTTTTTTCAGTTACAGCCCAATTTCAATGTCTCAGCGTCGATGACCAGCTAGGGTTACTCTGGGACATTTATACAAAAGTTGGCTGTTCTTTTACACCTGCTGTGCCCGGTAATACACGCCTGCAACTTGCTCAAGGGTTGCTTAACCAAATCAAGCAAATGTCTAACAGCGAGCAGTTAGCGTTTCTGCAAAATCTGATTGCCAAAGTAAGCACGCCTCTAACTCGTGCTTATGGTACGCTTACCAATAACACTAAACTCGCTTTTTGGTCTCAACTCGTCGAACTGATGAAACAACGAACCGTCGTGTCGGTTCCCGCTAACGATCAATTGAGTGCCGAGGCAAACGCCGTTTTATTCGCGCTGCAAAAACTCGACTTAAACCAGCAGACGACCATTCTACGGAATATCGTTGCTAGCATGGGAGTCGATCCCCTAGCATAAAACTATCATTGATTTCTTGAGCTTAAATTCCCTACCCCCAACACCCCGCACCCAACACCTAACTAGACAGCATAAGCAGGTTGCTCGAAGGCAAGTTGTAATGCCTTACGCCCTAATTCCAAATCTTGATAAGAGGGAACCCAATCAGGGTGGCTTGTCATCAGTAGACCTTCGAGGGTTTCTTTGTCAAATAAATGCCAAGTTAGCGCACCGTTAGTGCGTCCTTCAATGGCGTAACAGTTAGCACTAAGGCAGTGAATCGTACAGATACCGATGATACGTTCTATTTTGAGCATTTGTTGAGGTTGCAGGCCACGAAAACGCAGCATAATTTCCCGGAATTCACTGACGGACACTACACACAACCCCGGAACAATGACAGATGTTGCGGGGTCGCCATTAACCCAAAGCCAGTAGCGGCGCGACGGGTCTATGCCTTGTAACCAGACAGAATCATCATCAAGACGATAGCGAGGAGAGAGGATAAAAGCTGAAGTCATCTGTAAAAATCGTCACATTTCTTCAGTAAACAATTTGAAACAGCAGTTAATTTGCTAATACTGCCTACAAATTGTAGAGAGTTGCTTCCTTAAAATGAGAAAATGCAATAAAACTTAACTTATTTTAATAAAATTCTTGATATCATTCTCTATGAGGTGAATATACAAGCCCAAAAACCTGTATCACTACGGTAAGGATGTAACCTTATACGAATTGGCTGCATCTTACGGTTATTGGCTTGTGAAAAATAACTGTTTTGTAGATGGCAATAAAAGAGTTGCTTTGATTGTCGTCTAGACATTTTTATCAATTAATGGAATTGAGATATTTTCTTAAGTACTCTCTAAGTTTAGTAAGATAAACTTAGGGAAAAATCCTAACCGTTAACGGACATGACACGCGATCGCCTCAAATCCCTTAATCGATGGACATTGCTGATAGTAGCAGTCGGCGGACTTGTTAGTTGTCAATCTTCTGTGTCTGATAATTTTCCTGCCTCGAACCCGTCAGCCATCCTGCCGGAAGAACTCCTCGAACAGCAGACACCTCTTTTACCGATAGTCCCCAACCTTCCTCCTGTCAATCTCAATACGATAGCGATTACCGTTACCGTTTCCCAACCTCCAGAAATTCTCGTTAAATCTGGCGATATTGTGAAAAAAGGGCAGACTTTAAGCCATAACAGGACGCAGGTTCAAGGTTTATTAGGCAAAAAGCAACAGCTTGAAGCAGAACTCAACCGAGCGATCGCCCCTACTCCTTCTCCTAAACTCGATCTTAAAGCACAACAAGCTGCCCTCAACCAAGCTAAATTTAAACTTGACCAAGCCAAGCGAGAAATTAGTCGATTGCAAGGAAGTTTGCGGTTTGACGATCCTAGACTCAGTGAAGCACTCGATGCGAATACGATTCGGGAAATTAAAGAGTGGCAAGAAAAGCAGCGTGAAGCTGAAGTAGATTTGCAAGTGGCGCTGACCAATATGAGTGCTTCTAAAGAACAATACGTCGCCGATTTACAATCTTATGAAAGCCAAAGTCAGCAGCAAAAACAAGGAGTTAATTCTATATTAGGACAGTTACAAGCAGTAGAACAGCAAATTCAAGCGGCTTCTGTTCGTTCTCTTTATGACGGACAGGTTAAATCTGTCAAAATTCTTAAACAGGATGAACAGACAATAACCACCGAAATTGTTTTAGAAATTCGCAATCAAACCCAGGCACAAGGGAACAGTTTTGAATAATATGAGCTAATAACGCACCTTTCGGGTTGAGTCAGCTAAAATGACAGATAGACATTGTTCAAAGAGAGCCATATGATCACTCGTATTATCAACAAGGATCGGTAAATCTCTTGGATTTTGTTCTTTCTAAACACGCAGCCGATGAATTAGATAAGGCTGGTAGATCACAAATTCAACAGGAATGGATTCATCGTACATTAACAACTCCAGATTGTTCCGATACAGATAACCGAACTAATACTATTCGCGTTTGGAAACGTATTCCAGAATTTGGAAATCGGGCTTTAAGAGTAGTTTATAATCCAAATACGGAACCGATAACAGTAGTCACCGTCTTTTTTGACAGGAGGTATAAAGGATGACTTTTGATGTTAGCTATGACCAAGAAGTCGATGCAGCCTATTTTCGCATTGACAATAAAGCCGTTTTAGACTCCGAAGAAATAGCTGATGGTATTATTGTTGATTATGATGAAAATTCTAGCATAGTAGGAGTTGAATTATTAGGAGTAAAAACGATTAGCCCTGAAAATTTTGCTTTGCTGTTTTCTCTATTGCCTGAATCGTTTAAGGCTCAATTTCAAGAAATGTTTCCCCAAGTGCGCTCTCGTAACAAATCAGCCCGAACTCAGGTTAATTAGTTGTCAGAAAACATAGATTGGGATTTATCATCAATTTTCCAATCTTCATTTTCTCCACCGATAATAAGTCGTTGAATCGGAACATATTCTCGACTTAATTGAGCTAATGCATTAATCAAAATATCGATAGCAATCAGGTCGCTAGTTCCTAAATCAAACCAACAGCGTGCCCAAGTTCCTTGATATTGAAAATCTGCCATATTGTGCATCAGAGACATCATTGTATCGCTTTGGGTGTCTGTATCGTAATCCATATAACTGATCTCAATTCCCATCTCTTGCACCTGAAGATTTTCCGCATTAAATGCCCCTAATTTTCCTAAATAAAACCAGGAATCAAAGACTTCTTCTATATACTGTTGCTCTGAGGGAGAAGGAATCGTTTCAAATTCCAGCCACATCCATAAATTAAACGAGTCGAATTCCCGAAACTGTACGTCCATAATTAAAAATTAATTTAAGCTGAATGATTTAGTTTCCACAAACTACTAGAAATTAAATTCGTCAAAATATGAGCGACAATGGGAATGACTAAATTCCCGCTCAGGAGAGCACTGTATCCTAGTGCCAAGCCGACGACGGTTGCCCAAATCACATAAGGCCATTGTTGCACACCGCTCAAATGCAGCACACCAAAGACGATACTAGAAACAACAACCGCCGTTATATCTAGCCCCAATGCTGGCAACATGACTCCGCGAAACAGCAAGTCTTCACTCAATCCTGGCAGAAGTCCCAGCCAAATTAAATCCGGCCAAATTAACGGTTTGATGACCAAATCTAAATAGACATCTGCACTCTGACGGTAAGACGGCCAAAGTCGATAAATCAAGCTGCTGGCAGCGATAATGCCGCCTGCTAGTGCCAAGCTCCACAAGAGCGCGATCGCCGTAAACTGAACTTTTAGTAGAGAAATAGAACCCAGTCTCTGCCAAATTTTAGCAATAGCGAGTAAAATGACAGCAGTTACTCCCATTACCACTAAGATTTGGGTACGAGTTAACGGTTCAATATCGGATGATTTAGGATTGGTCACAGGTTTGAGACAGACAAGACAAAGAAGATACGTCAGGACGTAAGGCATCAGAGCGAATTCCGGCCTGATGAGTCACCAAAACCCCCAACGCTTCTAAATATGAGTTTACTCTAATCACTTTAATATCTAACGGTTCGGCAGGGACTCTCATCTGAGTTTGATTGTCCTCAACGGCGATGATCTCAACGGGGTATTGACTAAAACTGAGAACAGCACTACCGCCAAAAGCAGTTGCCGGAACAATCACCGTATCAACTTGGTCAGCCCAAATGACCTCTGAACGCTTAGCTAAAGCGGAAGAGGCTCTGACAAATTGAGGGGCGCGACTGAGTCCTGCTAAGACGCAGGGAAGGAAGGTGTAGCCAATTTCTTCGGCAGCAGCGCGAGGCGAAACCGAAGGATCGAGAGGCAACGGCAACAAAGCAGGCGCGTGGGCAGCAGGCAGGCGAAATTGACGGACGATCGCGTGAGAAATGACAGCTTCTGCTCCAGCAAGCGGATCGACTCCCGAACCGCGACGGTAGTTGGCTAAAACGGTACTGTCAGAATCGTCTGGGAAACGGGTGACAATGGCGATCGCTTCGGCTCTAGCTTGAGTGATCAATCTTTGGCCCGCTCTCAGTAAACTGCCTAAATTACCGATGGTTCCCCAACTTGCGCCTGATGGGGCTGTTCGCAGTTCTACTTCTAGGGGAGCATCTGTCACCACATAATCGGTTAAATTCAATCCTAACGTGGCTCGCGTTGCCTCGGCAGCTTGCAGGTGGCGCAGACGTAATTCGGGTTCGATGGCAGAGTCTAGCAGTAATCCAACTCGGTTTTGAAGGACAGGTTTTAATCCCCATTCTCCTTGGGCAAAGCGATCGAGTCCGTAGCCTTCTACATAGAGCGCGTTAGAAAGCGGCCAGTACAGTTGGGCCCCGTTGAGGACGTTGGGATGGGTAATCAGGCGATCGCAGATTTGGGCGACTGCCCTGGCAACGGGTAAAGCATCTCCAGCATAGCCACCAATGGCCGCGCCAATGCCTGTCGGAATGATTAAAACAGCCGTATACGGTCGCTTCATTCAGATTAAAGCTGATTTTGAGTCACGATCGCTTCGATTTTTGCCTTGTGTCGTTGGGTATCGATTTCGGTAATTGCCCAGCGTAAAGGGTCTCCCCGTTTTTGCAATTCTGCCTCGATTGCCTGCTGGAGTTGAAGGGGATTGTGTTGGAGGTCAATTTCAGCCGTAATGAAGTGTGTGGTCATGGTCATCACTTGTATTGCTTGCCTTCTACCCTATCAGAATTTGGCATTCTGATGAAGCCATCGATTTCAAGGCGTGGCCAAACATCTGTCGCTGGTTTCTTGCCCAAAGTTATACATCAAGTTATACATTCGTTTACATTAGATTTACATGATCGCTAACATCAACCCTTTATGCTTTTAAGTATGTTAAACCTATAGCTAATGTTGAGCAATGACTGCTTCATTTAAAGCTTTAGTCCCTGCGTCTACTCAGTCTTATCAGGAGCGGAATGTTCATACACTCTCCCGTTCGCTCCAATGTGCTTCAGTTCATCCCTCTGTCGAGAGCAAACTCAAACGAGCGATCGATATTATCGGTTCCTTAGTTGGGTTAGCGATAACGGCGATCATTGCGGTTCCCATCGCTTTAATCATGGCTATCTCTGATCCAGGTCCACTTTTATACAGCCAAATTCGCTGCGGGTTCAACGGTCGCCCTTTCCGCATTTGGAAGTTTCGCTCTATGATTGTCGGAGCAGATAAGCTCAAGCATTTGGTCAAAAATGAAGCCACTGGGCATATTTTCAAAAACACTAGCGATCCTCGGATTACTTGTTTAGGTGCGTTTTTACGCCGGACAAGCTTGGATGAATTTCCCCAATTTTGGAATGTTTTGCGGGGAGATATGAGCTTAGTGGGTACTCGTCCCCCAACCGTCGATGAAGTTCAACACTATCAAACTCATCATTGGGAACGCCTTAAGGTCAAACCGGGTATTACTGGCGAATGGCAAGTTAACGGACGTTCGTTTATTAAGGATTTTGAAGATATTGTTAGGTTAGATGTGACTTATCAAGATAAATGGTCGATAGGTTATGATTTAAATCTCATTTTCAAAACAATTTCTGTCGTTTTTAACAAAAGTGGAGCGTTTTAATAGTTAATAGTTAACAGTTATCGATAAGCCTGTTCTATGAAACACTTAGGATTAGTCGCTATCGGACGAAATGAGGGAAAACGCTTGCGTCAATGCCTTCAGTCGGTTGTGGGAAAAGTTGAAAAGATAGTGTATGTCGATTCTGGCTCAACCGATGGTAGTGTTGATTTAGCGCGATCGCTGGGGGCAGAAGTCGTTATTCTCGATCTATCCCTTTCTTTTACCGCCGCACGCGCTAGAAACGAAGGATTCCGCCGCCTGTTGCAACTCGATGCTAACTTAGAATTCGTTCAATTTGTGGATGGAGATTGCGAAATCGTCGATGGTTGGTTAAAACAAGCGTTAGACTATCTTCAGCAACATTCCCAAGTGGCGGTAGTTTGCGGCAGGCGCAGAGAACGCTACCGCGATCGCTCAATTTTTAACCGCCTCTGTGATTTAGAATGGGATACACCTGTAGGAGAAGCCAAAGCCTGCGGAGGAGATGCCATGATGCGCTTAAGTGCCTTCGTGCAGGTAGAGGGATACAACTCCAACATCATCGCTGGCGAAGAACCAGAACTTTGCGTCCGATTGCGCCAGCAAAACTGGAAAATTTGGCGTTTAGATGTCGAAATGACCCGACACGATGCTCAGATCACTCAATTTCGCCAATGGTGGCAACGTAATGTTAGATCTGGTCACGCTTATGCAGAAGGTGCTTGGTTGCACGGGAAACCGCCAGAACGCCACAGCGTTAAAGAAAGCCGGAGTATTTGGTTTTGGGGCGGGATTTTGCCTGTTATAGCTGTAGGATTAGCAGTTTTTACGTCTGGGTTAAGTTTTGTCCTTTTATTAGGCTATCCTCTATTAGGATGGCGGATTTATCGCTACCAGCGACAGCGCGGCAGGGAGGAAAAAGAAGCGTTGTTTTATAGTTTATTTTGCTTGCTCGGAAAATTTCCTCAATTCCAAGGACAACTGACGTTTTTAATGCGTCGGTTGCTCGGAAAACGGACTCAATTAATTGAGTACAAGTCAGCGACGGTTAACTAAGTTTTTTTGAGCTTAATACAAAGCATGAGAACCTGTCCAGCTATGGGTGACAGTTTGCCCGTAAGTGACAGATTCTGGCTGATTGGCGAGGAGGGTTGTGCCATCAATTGACATTGCCCAGACGAACCAGTCTTCTTGTCCTAACTCTCCTGCGCGAAAGAGGACTTGATCGGGGTTGAGGTGGTTCCATCCTAACAAAACAGCCGTTCCGTTCTCGTTAGAAACGGGATTAAGGGTGACAGACTTATTACTTTGGCGTTCCCAGACAACCGCGTAGTCTGTCGCATCTGAAGTACTGAAATATCCTTCGAGTTGGCGAGACAACAAGCGATCGCCAGTAGCCGACCAAGACACAGGTAGTAAAATCGATAAAATCCCTGGCACTTCTTCGCCTGCTTCAACGGCGAGTAAGCCTTCTGCAATGGGAGAACTAGCCCGAATCACTTGCAGTCTTCCCGTCTGTAAGTCTTCTACAAATAACACACTCTTGGCTTGAGAGCGATAGAGTTCGGGTTCAGCGTGCAGTTGAATGCGGGTGTAAGCAGCATATTTGCCGTCTGGCGAAACGAGAGACGGACTGCGATAGTATCTTACCCCTGATCTGCCTTTTTGACCGAATTCTGCTTGTGTTTTCATCATCCAATCCCAAGGAATTGGATGAGGACTGCCGAGAGGATCGGTAGAAACGTCTTGCGGGAAAGGCATTTCATCACTTTCTAACTCTAAGGGGGGAAAGTCAGATTGAACAGGGGAAATTAGTGAACGATGAACCATGTTGGTGAACGGTGAGGCAGTTTCAGCATGGGTAGGGAGGGGGAAAGCGATCGCCAATCCAGTCAGCACGGCAGCCAAACAAGCAGCCGGACGAAGCCATCTTAACGGCAATGAGCGTTTGAGCATTTCAGGAGAACTCAACAGGTTTAGATCAAAGATGCTTGCGGTACTCTTTAGTTCCTTAGTCTTTGTAATTCCAATGATGTTCCTTCATGTTTAAAGGATTGGGAGTTCCAGGCGCGATCGCACTTGCTCCCTCCAATAACGACGATGGATTACTAAGCGCCGGAGAGATCTTAGATTTAGAATTGAATATAGATTTAATGGTACTAAGTGCTTGCGATACCGGCAGAGGAGCAATTACAGGCGATGGCGTAGTTGGATTATCTCGTTCTTTACTGACAGCAGGAGTCTCTAGTTTAGTCGTCTCCTTGTGGTCAGTTCCCGATGCACCAACGTCAGAATTAATGACATACTTCTATCAAGAATTGCGGCAAAATGGAGATAAAGCGCAAGCACTACGTCAGGCAATGTTAAAAACCAAAGAAAAACATCCGCATCCTAGAGATTGGGCCGCTTTTACTCTAATTGGCGAGTCATAGTAAGATATTAATAACGTAAGTTGCTAGTTATAGATATCGGACATTATTTCTGGGTTTAATCCACCCTAGCCCCCTTCAAAAGGGGGGGGAATAATTCAAAGTCCCCCTTTTTAAGGGGGATTTAGGGGGATCTATTCTTTTGCACGACTACTTATTATTTTACCGCATCGCTTGTTGAGCATCGGGATCGACGGCAGGAGAAGGATAAGCTTCGACTTCGTAATCCTCGGCAAAAGAGCCTTTGGGTTCCCGCAGGAAAAAGGCACACAAGAACGCACAGATCAATCCGGCGATTCCCATCGTAGCAAACAAGGTCGGCGCGTTAGTCAAGCTAAAAATTGTCAAGAAAATCACCGCGCCAAAGTTACCATAAGCCCCCACATTGCCCGAAATTTGACCCGTAGCTTCTTTTTTAATCAGAGGAACGATAGCATAGGTCGCACCGCAACCTGCTTGAGCAAAATAAGCCGAGATCATGGTCACTAAAACAGCCAAAGGAATCGGCCAGCTAGCATTAATGTTGTAAGCTAACAGGTAGCCTACGCCCACGCCTGCGGCAATCCAGGTCATCGTCCACTTGCGAGAACCAAAACGGTCAGAAATTAACCCTCCACTGGGACGTGATACCAAATTGAGGAAAGGATAAGAAGCGGCAATCATTGAAGCGACGGCATGATTGAGCGAAAACGTGGTTTCAAAAAACGCCGGTAGCATTGAAACGGCTGCTAATTCTGAACCAAAGGTGATGACATAGGCAAACTCTAGCAAGGCAACTTGACCAAATTTATAGCGTTCGGCAGGGGGATAGATTTTACGTCCACTGACCACTTCTCGGTTGACTTGCCACGCTTTATAAGATTGAAACAGGTAAAGTGCCGCCAAAAATCCCCAAATTACGTACATTTGAGTGAAAGAGAGAAATTTGAGTGTCGGCTGTGCTAAGCGCCAAGCGAGCAATCCCAAGGCGAAAATTAAGCCAAAATTCATGATTAACATCGCCCAAAAGCTTTTAGCACTGGTCACTTCCAGTCCACCGTTGCGCTTGGGACGCTTGTAGGTTTTACCAGGAGGCGTATCCTGTACGTTGGCGTAATAGATGAATCCATAGATGGCTGATATAATCCCGGTAAAAACAATAGCGAAACGCCAATTAGATAAACCGCCTGCCATGAAGCTAGCTGCGATCGCAATCAGAGGCAGTGTAAATTCAGCCCCAAATGCGCCAAAATTGCCCCAACCACCGTAAACACCTTGAGCAATGCCAATTTCTTTCGGGGGGAACCATTCAGCCACCATGCGGATGCCGACGACGAACCCGGAACCCACAATCCCCATCAATAAACGCGCCAGGACTAACTGATTAAAATCTTGGGCGAAAGCGGTTGCCAAACAAGGAACGATGGCAAACACCAGCAGTGATGTATAGGTAATGCGCGGGCCGAAACGATCAAGCAGCATCCCAATAATAATCCGCGCCGGAATAGTCAAAGCCAAGTTGCAAATGCCAATGGTTTTGATTTGTTCGGGGGTTAACTGGAGTTCTCTACCAATCGTCGTCGCAAAAGGAGCAAAGTTAAACCAACAGACAAAGGTGAGAAAAAATGCTAACCAACTTAAATGCAGGATCTTGTATCGACCCCGAAATTTCCACATATCTCCAAGCATGAATCAGTTACCTTCCTGTATAAAATAGAAGAAATGAACCTTAAAAGTCAAACTCAGCAATTGTTATGTTTGCTGTTAAAATCTAAGTCATTGAGCAGCAGAAAATTTCGATTTAATTCCCCTCATTCGCCCAAAGTTTAACGTTTATCTAAGATTGAATCTCAGAAACTTTAGCAAAAAAAAGCCATTTTCTCCAGGCAACGCAAACTTAACTGACGATTAAAACATCCTATCGCTTAACCCAATCCGATTATGTATTTAGAGTCACATCCTTTTGAGTGATCTTTCGTATCTTTTGCTACAAAAATCTAGAAATATTGCAGTTAATCAATAATCAATATGTTATATTTGCATTCCTTTAATTTATTTTTCGGCGTTGCTGAATCAAGGTATGAATGGCTAAGGAATGTAAGTCTTGCTAATGATTTGATCTCCATCGGCAATAAATCCTGGATAGACAGACCAACCATCTGTGACATAGAAGTAGCATTGCCATGTAAGTCGCGATATTCCTATAATGGCTCGAATGTTTCAGCACTATGATCACCTAAAACCCAACCTAAAATTCCTTGCCTAAAGTGGTCAACTGCTGTCCAGAGCCAGATTTTGTTTTTTTTGACTTGACAAAAGTTTCCAATTCATCGAGTTCTCCTACTTCTGGAATTTCCTCTGGAGCATCGGCATCAGGTAGTTTTTCCCCACTTGTTTGACCCAATTGATCACCGTTGTATGATGTACTCCTTTGACTCGTTCAATGCCTCGAAATCCCATCCCATTAACATACATTTTTAGACACTCTCCATTCTTACGAATATGGGTTGATTGACATTCAGGGCATTCCATTGTGAAACCTCCTCATTCATACCTCTATTATGCAACGCCGGTATCAGGGCAGCAAGCATGATTGCAGCTTCTTTTTAGCTTGTCTTGTCACCCCGTCAGGTTTGAGACAGTGTTTTTAATGAAACAAACTTGAGGAAATTCTGGCAAGGGATGAGGATTATTAGAGTTGGGATATTGCATTGTACATCTTCTAACAGATTAAACTAAAAGTATGCTACCAGTAAGATACAAAGAAGTAATTGTTATCGGTGGTGGGGCTGCCGGATTTTTTGGGGCGATTACCTGTGCGATCGCTCACCCTCATATTCATGTTACCCTACTCGAAGCAAGTCGTAACCCATTAACTAAGGTTCGCATTTCTGGCGGGGGACGTTGTAATGTCACTCATCACTGCTTCGATCCGGCGCAATTGGTGCAAGCTTATCCGAGAGGTGGAAAGGCACTTAGAGGAGCATTTACCCGTTTTCAGCCTCAAGATACGATCGCTTGGTTTAAAGCACAGGGAATTACCTTAAAAACAGAAGCTGACGGGCGAATGTTTCCCATAACCGATAATTCTGAAACTATCGTCGAAGGGTTGTTAGAGGCAGCACGAAAAAATAGGGTTCACCTACGCATAAATGCGCCTGTTATCAGCGTTAAAAAAGACTTAAATCACTTTACGATTGAGTTAAAAACAGGCGAAGTGTTAAGAGGTGATCGCGTTTTGCTTGCTACGGGTAACAACCCATTCGGTTATCGTTGGTCTGAGGCATTAGGACATACCGTTGAACCGCCTGTTCCGTCGTTATTTACCTTTAATATTCGCGATCCTCGCTTCCAAGATTTAGCAGGAGTCAGTGTCGAAAAAGTCTCATTACGATTGCTCAATTTAGGAAAATCTTCGTTAGAGCAAACAGGGCCTTTACTGATTACACATTGGGGAATTAGCGGCCCTGCTGTGCTAAAATTATCGGCTTGGGGAGCCAGAATTTTACACGAACACAACTATCAAATGCCACTCGTTATTAATTGGGTTCCTCAATACAATTCAGAAATGCTACGAGACTATTTATTAACTCAAAAGTCTCACTTATCGCGCAAGCAAATAGCTAATCATTCTCCGGTCGAACTCCCTAAACGCCTCTGGCAGAAACTCGTCGCGATCGCTAATATTGACAGTCACACAACCTGGTCAGAAGTTTCTAAAAAAGCCTTAAATAGTTTAGTTCAAGAACTAACACAAGGAAAATATAAAATTAATGGAAAAGGTGTATTTAAAGAAGAATTTGTTACCTGTGGTGGCGTTTGTCTAAAAGAAATCAATTTTAAAACAATGGAAAGTAAACTTTGTTCAGGCTTATATTTCGCAGGAGAAGTTTTAGATATTGATGGAATAACAGGAGGATTTAACTTCCAAAGCGCTTGGACAACTTCATGGATAGCAGGCAAATCACTGGGATTAATTTAGTATTTAACTATTAACTATTAACTATTATGACTGTATTTGAACAAGAAAAACTATTATTTAACCCGGCTTCTTCTAACACTGATGCTGTTCCTGTTATTTTTGCCTTTCCCAATGAATATAGCGTCGGAATTACGAGTTTAGGTTATCAGATTGTCTGGGCAACATTAGCCATGCGTTCCGACTTACAAGTGAGCCGATTATTCACTGACATTCACGAATCTTTGCCGCGATCGCCTGAATTATTAGGCTTTTCTGTTTCATGGGAACTCGACTATGTTAATATTCTTAATCTTTTAGAATCTTTAAGCATACCTCTTAATGCTAAGGAAAGAGATAATAACCATCCGTTAGTCTTTGGTGGTGGCACTGTTTTAACTGCTAATCCTGAACCATTTGCTGCTTTTTTTGATGTCATTTTATTAGGAGATGGAGAGCAATTATTAGATAGTTTCATCGATGCTTATCAACAAGTTAGACAAGCTGACAGACAGACGAAATTACGCTATTTAGCGACTATTCCCGGTATTTATATTCCCAGTCTTTACGAAGTCATCTATCATAGCTTAGAAGGTGAGATTAAATCAATCGAGCCTATCGATTCTGATATTCCCTCACAAGTTCAAAAACAAACTTATCGAGGCAATATTTTATCGGCTTCTACGGTTGTTACAGATAAGTCTGCCTGGGAAAATATTTACATGGTAGAAGTGGTTAGAAGTTGTCCTGAAATGTGCCGTTTTTGTTTAGCAAGTTATCTCACTTTACCTTTTCGGACAGCGAGTTTAGAAAGTTCTCTCATTCCTGCCATTGACAAGGGATTAAAAGTAACTGATAGAATTGGTTTATTAGGAGCATCTGTTACTCAGCATCCCGAATTTGAAGCGTTGCTTGATTATTTATCTCAACCACAGTATGAAAGTGTTCGAGTCAGTATTTCTTCAGTTCGTACCAATACCGTTACCGAAAAGCTATCTAGAACGCTAGCTAAGCGAAATACTCGTTCAATTACTATTGCTATTGAAAGTGGATCAGAAAAAATTCGTAAGATTGTTAATAAAAAACTGAGCAATGATGAAATTATACAAGCTGCGATTAATGCTAAAATAGGTGGCTTAAAAGGGATTAAATTTTATGGGATGGTTGGTATTCCTGGAGAAAACGAAGAAGATATTGAACAAACGATCGCGATATTACAAATAATTAAAAAAACAGTTTCTGGCTTGAAGCTAACGTTAGGATGTAGCACCTTTGTCCCTAAGTCTCACACCCCTTTTCAATGGATAGGAGTTAATCCTGAAGCTCAAAAACGCTTAAAGTTACTAGACAAAAAACTGCGATCGCAAGGCATTGATTTCCGTCCTGAAAGTTACAATTGGTCAGTCATTCAAGCTTTGATTTCAAGAGGCGATCGCCGTTTGTCTAAACTGTTAGAATTAACCCGACATTATGGAGATTCTTTAGGCAGCTATAAACGCGCTTTTAAAGAACTACAAGGAAAGTTACCTGACTTAGCATTTTATGTGCATCAAGATTGGAAAACTGACCAAATTTTACCTTGGAACCACCTACAGGGGCCACTTCCTCAACCGACTTTAATTAAGCATTTAAATGAGGCAATAAATAGCAATTAGCAATAAGCTTTCAATAGTCGGTTTTGTAGAGAGATTTTATCAAAATCGAGTAAAATGTTTCGAGAGGTACTAACATTAAATCCGGTTAAATCTGTGATATTAGAAGTTGCTATTCTTGATATTAAACCTGGTTTAGGTATGGAGTTTGAAATTGCTTTCAAAACCGCCTCAGCCATTATTACTTCCATACCAGGCTATATTTCTCATGAACTTCAACGTTGTGTAGAAACTGCAAATCGGTATATTCTGCTTGTACGCTGGCAAAAGTTAGAAGACCACACAGTTGGTTTCCGACAATCACCGGAGTACCAAGAATGGTGTTCTCTATTGCATCATTTCTACGAACCTTTCCCAATGGTGGAACATTATAAAATCGTCTTTCACACCTCCAATGGTGAATCGAGAACAGCATAACAACGCCTATACACATCGACCGCCGAAAGTTGATCGGTTATGATATAAATCTGTAATCCGGTCGTAGATTGTCACATAATTGGTGGGAGCATGATTTCTGTGCAATTAGCCTTTGTTTTTATGCCGACGAACGCTTGCCTGAACGAATTCAAGCGGCCCTAGAATAAGGGATAGATTTCTTAAAGAATATTCCTCTAAATCTAAATTAACTGTTTGCTCCTGTAGCGATCAAAATAGCATAACTTATTTAACTATCCTAACGCTTGTTGATGATTTTACGGTATAATATTATTTAAAAGCAAGTTACAACACAGCAATGTCACAGACCTATTTCGACACTGAAGAAAATAACCGCCGTTCTTTTGAGTTACCGGGTGCTAAACCTCACTACAATCCTGATCGTCCCGGTCAAGTTAACCACATTTTTCTCGATTTATCTCTCGACATTGCCAACTGCTGCTTTAATGGAACCTGCACTATTACTTTAACGCCAGTTCGTCCAGGAATTACTCAGTTAACTTTAGATGCCGTAGATTTAAATATTGAGTCTGTCTTAGTTGATGAAGTCAGTCAACCGTTTGATTACGACACAAATCAGTTAATGATTCATCTTCTCAAACCGACTCAAACAGAACCGATAAAAATCGCGATCGCCTACAGTGTTAATCATCCAAAACGAGGGCTATATTTTGTCGGCCCCGACGAGCATTATCCTAACAAACCTATCCAAGTTTGGACGCAAGGAGAAGATGAAGATTCTCGCTTTTGGTTTCCCTGTTTTGACTACCCCGGACAACTCGCTAGTTCAGAAATACGAGTTTGCATTCTTAAACCCTATCTCGCGCTTTCCAATGGTGAATTAATCTCGGTTGAAGATAATGGAGAATACCAGATTTATCACTGGGTACAAAAGCAAATTCATCCGACTTATTTAATGACTTTAGCAGTAGGGGATTTTGCTGAAATTAAAGACGATTGGCAAGGCATTCCGATTACTTACTATGTTGAAAAAGGACGCGAAGAACAAGGTCGTCTGAGCATGGGAAAAACACCTAAAATGGTCGAATTTTTCTCCAAAAAATTTGGTTATTCTTATCCCTATCCTAAATATGCTCAAGTCTGCGTAGATGACTTTATTTTTGGGGGGATGGAAAATACCTCTACTACGCTACTAACCGATCGCTGTCTGTTAGACAAACGTGCTGCAATTGATAATCAATGGACAGAAAGTTTAGTTGCTCATGAGTTAGCGCATCAATGGTTTGGCGATCTAGTGGTTATCAAACATTGGTCACACGCTTGGATCAAAGAAGGAATGGCTTCTTATTCTGAAGTGTTATGGACAGAATTTGAATATGGAAAAGACGATGCGGCTTATTATTTATTAGGCGAAGCGAGAAATTATTTAGAAGAAGATTCTTCTCGCTACCGTCGTCCAATTGTCACCCACGTTTATCGAGAAGCAATTGAACTTTATGACCGTCATCTTTATGAAAAAGGGGCTTGCGTCTATCACATGATTCGTGCTATTTTAGGTGATGAATTATTTGACAGAGCAATTTGTACTTTTGTTAATGAAAATGCCCACAAAACAGTAGAAACGATTGACTTATTACGCGCTATTGAAAAAGCAACGGGATACAATCTGTTATTTTTATTTGATCAATATGTTTTTCGGGGAGGACACCCTGGCTATAAAGTTTCTTATACTTGGGATAGTGACAGTAATCTGGCTAAGTTAACCGTTGTTCAATCGCAAGTTAAAGAGAATAAGAACGGAAATAATAGCGAGCTATTCGATCTCAAAATTCCGATTGGTTTTGGCTATGTCAACAATAAAGTTGAAGTTAAACCATTTTATCTCCGCATCCACGAAAAAGAACAAAGCTTTTACTTTCCTCTAGAGAGAAAGCCTGATTTTGTTAGTTTTGATATCGGCAATCATTTCTTGAAAACTGTTGAACTCGACTATCCTTTACCTGAATTAAAAGCGCAACTCAAACACGATCGCGATCCCATTTCTCGCATTTATGCTGCTATTGCGATCGCCAAAAAAGGAGGACTAGAAGCTATTGAAAGTCTCTCAGACTCTTTAAAACAGGAACCATTTTGGGGCGTTCGTGTAGAGGTAGCAAAACAATTAGCTAAAGTTAAATTAAACCAAGCTGATAGCACTTTAATTGAAGGATTAAAAGACCAAAATCCTAAAGTCCGCCGTGCAGTGGTAGAAAGCTTAAGTGGAATTAAGACGATAGACTGCTACGAAGCATTAAAATCTCATTTAGAAAAAGGCGACGAAAGTTATTATGTAGAAGCGTCTTCTGCTCGTAGTTTAGGGGGAATGATAACAGGTAATTTAAAAGACAAACAAAGTGAAGTCATCGAATTACTCAAGCACATTTTACAGACTTGTTCCGGTTGGAATGAAGTCGTGCGCGCAGGAGCAATTGGTGGATTAAGTAAACTCAAAACCTCTGCCGTTGCTGTTGATATTATTTCTGAATATACAAAACTTGGCATTCCTCAACCTCTGCGCTTAGCAGCGATTCGCGCTTTAGGAGCAGTTTCAACCGGACAAACGCCTGATAAATTAGAAGAAATTCTCGAACAATTAGCCGCTATTTCGCAAGAAAGTTTCTTCCTAACGCAAGTAGCAGTAACTTCCGCCTTGGGACAAATGGAAACACCAAAAGCTATTAGTATTCTACAATCGCTTGCCGAACAAACCCCTGATGGCAGAGTGCGGCGAATGGCAGATGAAGCAGTTGAGAAAGTTCAGAAAAAGTCAGGCTCAGATAAAGCCATTAAAGACTTGCGCCAAGAAGTCGAAAAACTCAAACAAGAAAACCAAGATCTCAAGAGTCGTTTGACAAAACTAGAAGCAAAAGCTAACTGAATAATGGGAATATTTTCTTCAATCGGCATACCTTCGCGATTAATTTTACTAACGGGCTAAGCTAAATATTATGAACAATACAGCTTACAATCTAGATTATGTGGCCTGGCTAGAGGAACAACAAGAAGCCCTCTTGGCAGGGAATCCAGAGGGGTTAGACTGGGAGCATCTTAGAGAGGAGTTAGAGGATTTGGGTAACGAAATCAGAGCAGCCTGTGAATCGTTCTTACGTCAGTTGATGATTCACTTGCTACTCTACCAATACTGGGAAGCTGAAAAAATTCAATGCGATCGCTACTGGCTTATTGAAATCCGCAACTTCCGGGCTGAGTTAGACTCTCGCATGACTAAACGCTTACAGCAAAAACTAGAACCCAAACTTGACAAACTGTATGACCAAGCGAAGAAAATAGCGCAACTCAAAAGCGATCTTCAGTTACCCGATCAATGTCCTTATCCTTTCGAGCAATTGTTATCTGATTGGCTTCCTGACTTGTCATGCTAATTAACCAGACAAGGGTTAATTCAGACTGCTTACCCACACTTCTCGAAGATCACCCCCACCCGAAAACAGGGTAAAAAATTGAAGATTTTAAGTATGATGGGCCCCGTTGACTCGCAACACTTCTCCTGTGACATAGCGGCTAGCTACGGGTGAGAGAAGAAAAGCCACTGCCCAAGCAATATCAGCCGGCTGTCCAAAGCGGCGCAAAGGAATTTCTGAGGTGATTTTTTCTTTGACTTTTTCGGGTAATTCCTGGGTCATATCGGTTTCGATAAAGCCAGGGGAGACAGCATTAGCTCTCACGCCATAACGCGCTGCTTCTCTAGCTAGTGCTTTGACAAGGCCAATCGTGGCGGCTTTGGTAGCAGAATAATTAACCTGTCCCACATTGCCGCGTTCGCCAGAAATAGAACTGACGCAGACAATTGAGCCTTCTCGACGATCATACATCCCCTGTATAAAGGGCTTGATGGTATGGTTGACCCCTTTGAGATTGACGGCAATCACCTCATCCCAGTCTTCGGGCTTCAGTTTTGGATAAAAATTATCTCTGGTAACGCCTGCGTTAGCGACGACTCCATAAACGGGCCCTAGCTTTTCTTCGACTAACTGCGAGGCAGCTTCGAGGGAGGCAAGGTCGGTCACATCCGCTTCGATTGGCAATCCTCCGTTGTATTCGTGGTCAGCCTGGCGGCAAGTATAGGCGACTCTGGCTCCTAATTGATTGAGTAGCGAAACAACCGAAGCACCGATGCCCCGATTGCCACCTGTTACGAAAATGACCTTATCTTCCAATTCTAGAGAAAGCATGGCTCTAAGATTTCCTCTTAATTTAAAGCTGTCACCTCAACTATCATAGCGATTTGTAAATTTTTGTAAAGTCAACGCTGATACCGAATTTGTGGGCTTAAAAAAACAGGGGTTCCAAGCGATCGCACGACAAGCTTTCCCTTAACAATTCTTAACCTAGTATATTAAAGACATTCAGCCCTAAAAAGCGTTACAATGATAAATACTTTTGTACTATAAAAATCCTTCTGTAAAAACGGAATTGAGGCGCTAATGGCTGCGATAACGAATAATCCTGACAAAGAAAAGGCCCTAAGCTTAGTTCTCAATCAAATCGAGCGAAATTTCGGTAAAGGCTCGATCATGCGCTTGGGGGATGCGACGCAGATGCGGGTAGAAACCATCCCTAGCGGCGCACTGACACTCGATTTAGCCCTGGGAGGCGGTTTACCCAAAGGACGAGTTATTGAAATTTATGGGCCAGAAAGTTCCGGTAAGACCACGCTCGCCTTACACGCGATCGCAGAAGTGCAAAAAGCAGGCGGTGTCGCCGCTTTCGTTGATGCAGAACACGCTCTCGACCCGACTTATTCAGCAGGGTTAGGAGTAGATATTGACAACCTATTAGTCGCGCAACCCGACAACGGAGAATCGGCTTTAGAAATTGTCGATCAGTTGGTGCGTTCCTCGGCAGTTGATATTGTGGTGATCGACTCGGTAGCAGCATTAACGCCTCGTGCCGAAATCGAAGGCGAAATGGGCGATACCCAAGTTGGGTTGCAAGCTCGTTTAATGAGTAAAGCTTTACGCAAAATTGCCGGAAATATCGGTAAATCTGGCTGTGTGGTCATTTTCCTCAACCAACTGCGGCAAAAGATTGGTGTGACCTATGGTAGTCCCGAAGTCACGACAGGGGGAAACGCTTTGAAGTTTTATGCCTCGGTACGCTTGGACATCCGCCGCATCCAAACGCTCAAAAAAGGTTCTGAAGGAGAATATGGCATCCGCGCTAAGGTCAAGGTTGCCAAAAACAAAGTCGCGCCGCCGTTTCGCATTGCTGAATTTGACATTATTTTTGGCAAAGGAATTTCCCAAATGGGTTGTATGCTCGATTTAGCTGAGCAAACCGATGTCGTTACCCGTAAAGGAGCATGGTACAGTTACAAAGGAGAGAATATTTCCCAAGGACGGGACAATGCCGTGAAATATCTCGAAGAAAACCCAGAAATCGCGGATACTGTCGAGCAACAACTGCGCGAAAAGTTGGAGTTGGGAACCTTAAGTTTTGCGACATCTACCAGCAGTGAGGACGAAGAAGAATAAACGCAGTCCCAAAATTTTAAAGAGGGTGGGTTTACTTAAAATCCCGCCCTTTTTACGATTTTTAAGTTCAATTGAGGGTCTCTTAACGCAAAAAGCTACTCATCAACCAGAACAGACTAAAGGTGACGAGTGTTGCTACCTGTTCTTGGCTCAAAGGCACACTGAGATTATTGCTCAGTAACAGATTCGCCAACCCCGTTCCCAATCCGACTCCTACCAGTAAACCGACAAACGTTAGCAACAGTGAACGGCCAAATCGGTGTTCTTTGCGATTGAGAAAATAAACGTTGGTAAAAACGCCAAACACCAACAACAAGGGAAGCAGTGAGGCGGGATTACCTTGAGCAAAAGCTGCAATCCCACTGAGACCGAGGAAACCTGTTGCCGGAAGCCAGATGTCTCTAGGAGAAGGCGTATCAATCAGTCCTTTGAGCCAAGTTGGGGAAGAACTAGCCGCCAGGGTAGGGGGATGGGGTGGAGCTTGGATGACTCGTTCGGGAAAGCGAATGCGATCGGGAACTTTAATCTTACCTTCTTGCCGCAGCTTCAAGCGATCCATAATGATCGCATCATAGGCTGTCTCGACGCTTTCTAGCGTTTTCTTGTCATTTTGGCACTCTTCGGTTAAGCGATTTTTCGCTTCTTGGATCTCCTCAAAGGAGGCTGATTCTGTAACGCCTAGTTTTTCATAGGGAGATTGCTCGCTCATTTAAAACCTCCTTTGATATTTCCCTGGCCGAGCAGCAGGCGCAATTTGGGTGAAATGAACGCAAAGGCGATCGCTGTCCTAGCGTCTCCACTTAGCAAAAGCTCAAGCTATCGTGTGCCATCTAAGAATGGTTACTAGCGTTGATTGTAACGTTTTTTAAGCTGGTTTAGCTCGATGGCTCTACCCTAACCTTAATCTTTAATTTCACAGAAATCTCTCTGAATTTTTTTGATCCCCAATAAAATCGATGAGAAAAGTATAATATAGTTAGCACACTCTCGCTAATCTTGACAAAATTTAGGATTAACCCAGCTTGTTGCCCTCATGTTTGGGTTTAATGCTAAGCTAGTAGTCTCTTTTAAAACCCTATGACGATGGCTGCTGCCAAACTGCTTATTGTCGAGGACGATGCGCCCGTTCGCAATCTTTTAGTGCGTTTTTTCCGCCAGAAACAATATCAGGTTGAGACAGCAGAAGATGGGCAATCTGCTCTAGAGCGATTTGCTCAATTCAAACCCCATTTAGTGATTTTAGATATTAATTTACCCGATGTCCTCGGTTATGCTCTGTGCGAGCAAATGCATTGCCACGCCCCTGTTTTGGTTCTTATGCTCAGCAGCCGAAACACAGTAGAAGACAAACGTGAGGGCTTTTTAAAAGGGGCGGATGACTACTTAACCAAACCCTTCGATTTAGAAGAATTAGACCTGCGAGTTCAGGCTCTTCTCAAACGCCAGCAAAACATGACTGCACCTTTTGAGACAATCCTCTGCTTTGATCGTCTAACTATCAATTCCTTTCGGCGAGAAGTTAAGCTCGACGAGCATCTCGTGAATTTAACAGCTTTGGAGTTCGATTTGCTGTACTTTTTAGCGACTCATTGCGATCGCGTTTGGCAGAGGTCGCAATTGTTTGAGCAAGTTTGGCAACAGCCTTATAATGGAGACAATCGCGTTATTGACGTTCATATCGGTCAAATTCGCAAAAAAATCGAACCGAACGCCGCCGTGCCTATCTATATTCAAACTGTTAGGGGAGTTGGATACCGATTTAATAGCCCTGCTGTGATCGTAGCTCCTTCTGTTTAGAACTTATCTTGGTTGAGTATTCGCGGTTGAGCTAGGTTCATTGGGCGAAGCAGTAGCATCTGGGGAGACTTTGCTTTCCAATTGAGCTTGCATTTTGACCGAATCCTCTAACTGTTGAGCTTCACGCTTGAACTCGTTCTCAAAGTCTTTTGAGGCTTCCTGAAAGCCACGAATGGCTTTGCCCAAACTGCGTCCAATTTCTGGCAACTTTTTGGGGCCGAAAACTAACAGGGCTACCACCAGGATCAGAGCCATTTCGGGCAGTCCAATGCCAAAAACATTCATCTTTTTTCTCCTACTAATTAGAGGCTTTTCTATAAGTTAAAAAACCCGGATGAACCGGGGTTAAAGCCTAGATTCTGTTATCTCTTACTTCTCAAAAATCTGACGGCAATTAACCGCCCCAAGTCACTTTGAACCCTTCAATTAAGAGAGAAGAGTTGTAGATCTGTAAGATGATCAACAGAAAAACCAAAAATAAACCCATGAAAACTCCCATCAGGGGGGTAGTTCCCCAACCCGGTACAACTTTGCCGTACTCAGAGTTCAAAGGTCTGAGGATGTCTCCCAACCAGGTGCGCTGTGTCATGGTGACTAACGATGTCTCTCAATGAGAATTTGTAATGTTCTGTAATATTATAGAGGAATCGGTATCACCTTCAAAAAAACTTATGGAACCTGCAACAGTTCTTATTATCGCGATCGCGGCAACGATCGTTACGATTACGGGATGGGCGATTTATACGGCTTTTGGCCCTCCCTCGGCTCAATTGAGCGATCCTTTTGAGGATCATGAAGACTAATTGATCATTGTTTGTTGTGGCTTTGCTCATTCACTGTGGAGCTTTCGCTTCACTCAAGTTCGTTCATGTTCATTGGTCATTGAAAAGTGGTGGCCATGATCGGGGTGATCGTTTGGACAGAGACAGGGACGGGAGCAATGGCGGTCGCGATCACAGTCGCTTTGGCGGGTCTGGGAGCTTGGTTTATTTCTGTAGCGCGGTAGACGACTTGCTCAAAGTCTGTCGTCGGGAACCAACCTTGGCGATCGTCTCTGCTATGTCTTGATTAGGATTGGTGCTGGGATGGTTCTGCTACCAGCGCTTTCCTCTGTTTTAGAGTAGGAGTGATATACAGACAGTTTCAGGATATTCACCTTAATTGAGGGTAATATTTGGCAAGCTTATGTAGAAATGCAGTAAGTCTTCTGTTTTACTCGCTGCCATGTGCCGTATTATGGGGATTGAGGTAAAAAGATGCTCCAATGGATCAGTTTGACATTCCACTTAACCTTGAAGGTAAAATCATTGACTTTTTGACTGGTGATCTCTTAGAAGCAAAACCAGAAGAGTTTGTACGCCAGCAATATCTAAGAGTTCTTCACTTTGAGTACCAATACCCAAAAACTCACTTAGCTAGAGAAGTACCCGTTTATTACGGATCAAAAGAATTAAAAGACTCAGAGGGCAAACCTATTCGAGCCGATATAGTTATTTATTCAACGGCATCTGCTTGTACCGCACGCGATCAAGGCAGAATTGAGATCATTGTTGAGTGCAAAGCACCAAATGAAACTTCAGGCTATAACCAACTTGTCTCCTACATCTTCAATACAAGTGCTAACGGTGGTGTTTGGTTTAATGGCGATGTTAAATACTACCGCCGCTTAAGTAATCCTAGAAATGAATTAATTCCCTGGACAGGCATTCCCAGGAGGGGTGAGGCTTGGGATGCTCTAGGACGTAGAAGAAAAGAAGATTTAACGCGTCCAAAAGACATCAAAGGATTGCTTCGTAGATGTCACAACAAACTTCATGGACGTGGTGTAGATAGTGAGGAGGAAGACCTAACTATGGATATGGTTCGCCTGATTCTTGCAAAAGCGAAAGATGAGGAATCATCTGATGAGTTTACAACCTTTTACTGTACACCTGAAGAATATGCTACGCCTGAAGGACAAGCTCAGGTAGAACAGCGAATTCAGATTTTGTTTGCAAAAGTAGTTACTGATAATCCTGATGTATTTGGAGAGTATGAAAGGGTTACTGTTGGTAGACGTGCTATTGCTGATGTTGTAGTTGAACTGCAAAATTATCGTCTCTTAAGCGACCTTTTAGAGTCAGACGACTGGGACATCATGGGTTATGCTTACGAACAGTACACAGCAACCTACCTAAAACGTCAAAGAGGGCAATTTTTCACCAATCGCCTCGTTATTGATTTCATGGTTGGAATATTAGCTCCGACTTATGAGGATAATATTCTTGATCCTGCTGGAGGCTCTGGTGGATTTCTTACAGGAGTAATGCGCTATGTTCGGCGCAAGATTCTTTCCTCAAATGCAACAGATATTGCAAAGCAAAGACAATTAGATAGACATAGAACCCGTCTCTTTATGGTAGAGATTAGCAAACGGCTTGTGAAGATTGCTAAAACTGCCATGATCCTCAATGGAGATGGACATACTGGTATGACTCAAGGCGATAGTCTTGGGTCTATTGATAATTTGAACGAACACGTCCGCGCTCTAGCTGGACAGGGAAAACCGACAATTATTCTTACTAATCCACCTTTTGCAGGTGTTGGTGAAGGACGCATTTCAGACAAAAAAATCTTAGATAACTTCAACTGTGGTCTTAAATGGACGATGCGTGAGGGCAAATATCAAGTAACTTCTGAGCTTGATGATGGAGTACCACCTGAAATGTTATTCTTCGAACGTTGCTTGCAATGGGTTGCGCCGGGTGGCAAAGTGGGGATTGTTATGCCAAAGAGCTTTCTTGATACCCAAACATACTTTCCGGCAAGGCAACTGCTCTTTCGTAATGCAAGACTTTTAGCTGTAGTTAACTGTCACAAAAACACCTTTCAGCCCCATACAGGTGTTAGAACTTGTTTGGTGTTTTTTCAGAAGAACCGACCCAACGAAAACCTGCCAGATGATTACTTAATCTTTATGGCAATCTCCAAAAAGGTTGGACAGGATAGTGAGGGAATTCCAATCTTCAAGAAAGAAGACAGCGGTTCTGATTCAGAAATTCTTGATCACGATTTAGATGAAACTCTAAATGACTATTATCGATTTTTCCAAAATAGCCTTCAACCATCTGAATATCGCTTTTCAATCAACTTGTCGGATATTAATGGCGATCTTAGAATCAACCCTCAAGCATATCTTCCAGATCTAAATGCAACAATACGCGCACTTGAATCTCTTGATGGTTCTGATGATTGGGCGATCGCAACTTTAGGGCAGATTTGCGCTGGCGTTAAGATATTCAAGGGTCCACGATTAAGAACAGAGAGCCTAATTGTTGAGACTCCTGGTGATCAAGTTGAACCCTACTTCACGCCATCTGCTGTTTTACAAGAGAAAGGAGATAGCGTTAAATTACTAGATTTGTCAAAAGCATCTAAAAGTCAACTTTCAGCTTTAAAAGCGGTTCGTGTTTATCGCGGTGATATTCTCATTACACGCTCTGGTTCTATAGGCCGTGTGGCTTACATTACTAATCGTTTGAATGGGTTAATAGTGTCTGATGACTTAATACGAGTCAGGATTCCAGATGAGACACTCCGACTTTATGCTTATGCCTTTTTACAATCTAAACTAGCCCTTGATCAAATGATTTTGAATGAATATGGTTCAGTCCAACAACACCTTGAACCACATCATATTTCAAACATTATTATCGCTATACCAACTGATGAAGCCGCATTAAATAGTGTTGTGGAGAAGACAAGAAGAACCATCATGCTGCGTGAGGAGCTTGAAGCATCCCAAATTGAGATGCAAAGTAGTGTTATTGACTTGTTTGCTGAGAGTTCTGACAATTAGCAAGCGATCAGTAGCGACAGCCAGCTAACAAGTCGTTAAGGTTTCTTTTTAGACTTTCTTGATAAATACTCTTTTGGATCTAAAGGACTAACCCCCAACATGAATAGCGGGACGGCACTCAGGATTTTTCTCTGCTTTACGCAACACTTCACGAGTCACAATTGCTACATCTCCTTCACCAAATAAAATAAAACGCAGTAAAAATTGGATAGGATTGCCCTCAGCCCAACCAAAATAGGCGTGAGGGAGCTTATTAGTGCGATCGCGGATATCGAGAAGGATGGCGGCAATGGCGTTGGGAACGGCAGAACCTCTAGCTCGTAGAATGCGGTATTGACCGACTTGGAAGCCCTGTACTTTGATCGTATGGGCAAACTCTGAGGCATCAGCTACCTGAATTTCTAAAAAGAGGATGGAGTCTGTGGCGGGAATGTGATTATCGTCGCGCACTTCCTTTTCTTTTAAAAGATACTCCTGCTCGTCTCCGGCATTCAAGCGGTTGGCAATCAGCCGAATGATTCCCTGATGGGCTGTCTCTTCTGCAATAAAGTGGCAGGCTGTTTCGTCTATTTCAATGTGATCGACCCGCAGTTCCGTCGAGCGCCAGACTCGTGAAATAAGCGAAGTCACGATAATAGCACCGATAAAACAAGCCGCAATCTGAATTCCTTGAGGTCTCTCGATGATATTGATGAGAGTCGTATACACAAAAAGAAGGGTAATTGCGCCACAAATCAGTACGCCTCGCTTTGCTCCCTGGCGGCGTGCCGCTAAGGTAACAGCCCAGGCAGCCGATGTCATCAGGACCAGTACACCCGTTGCATAAGCACCTCCTTGCGCCTCAACATTGGCTTGAAAGAGAATCGTAATGACAAAAGCAATGCCCGTAAACACCAACACGAGTGGCCGCATCGTCCGCGCCCACTTAGGAGCCATACCATAGCGGGGCAGATAGCGAGGGACAATATTGAGCAGTCCAGCCATAGCCGAAGCCCCCGCAAACCAAAGAATGGAAATGGTACTGAGATCGTAGAGGGTTCCCAGTCCATCGCCCAAATAAATATGCGCCAAATAGGCCAGAGCGCGTCCGTTCGCTTTACCTCCCGACTCAAACTCGGCGGCGGGAATCAGCAGGACAGTCACGATACTGCTTGTCAGCAAAAAAAAGCTCATGATCAGTGCCGCCGTTGTCAGCAACTTGTGGGAATTATTAATCCGTCCGATGGGATGTTCCTCGCTATCACGGCTGCTGCCTTTAACTAAGGGCATGACCACCACGCCTGTCTCAAATCCCGATAATCCTAATGCTAGTTTGGGAAACAGTAAAGCAGCGACACCCACCATGAGGAAGGGATTTTGATAGCGAACGAACAGTGCCTCCCGCCATGTCGAAATTAACGATGGTTGCAAAACGATCTCGTAGATACCGATACTAACAATGACGAGGTTCAGTAATAAGTAAATAACGACTAAAAAGACAGCGATCGCGATCGCTTCAGTAAACCCTCTGAGAAAAACGCCGCCCAGCAAAGCAATCAACAATAGGGTAATGCCGACAGCGTGTTCTTCTAAGAAATGAGGAACGAGCGGATTTTCAATAATATGAGCCGTTGCATCTGCCGCCGACAGGGTAATGGTAATGATGAAGTCGGTTGCGATAAAGCCGAGCAAACAGAGGACAAACATTTTGCCTTGCCACCAAGGAAGTAAATGTTCGAGCATAGCGACTGATCCCTCTCCATGTGGGCTGAGTGACGCTACCCGGCGATAGATGGGCAATGCCCCAAATAGCGTTAGTAGAACCAAGATCAGCGTTGCCAAGGGCGAGAGGATTCCGGCTGCTAGGGCGGCAATTCCGGGTTGATATCCCAGTGTCGAGAAGTAATCTACCCCCGTCAGGCACATGACCTGCCACCAAGGATGCTGCTGGGTATGCTGCCCTTTTTCACTGCGGACTTCTTGCAGTAGCCAACGAGAGAAGGGACTGCGCGAGGGTTGAGGGGGAATAATCGGTTGGGTCATCAACTTGCTCAACTAGAAGCAATAAAAGAACAACAGAAATATTCTAGGGGTAAAATAAAAGCTAATCCTCTGTTTTCTTGCCTTCCCTACAGTTAAATAGTGTGAGTAACCAAGAACCAAGACTGAGCGAAAATAATAACACTGAACAACCAATCGAGCCAATAATTTTATCGATAACACTTTATGCTTTTGGGAATCGAACTTCGCCCCGACCCCCTCGTGCTAATATTGACGTTCTCGTAGACAATGACTTAGTTAGACCGACTCAACTGCCCACTGGAGCTTCAACATTTGCCGATATCCGCCATACTCCCCTCACTGGGCATTATTATAAACTAGAGAAAGGAACACCATTACCTCCAGGCATTGCCGTAATTGCTGATGGTAGGGATGTTGGCGGGACTCATTCTCCTACTCACCATACCATTTATCCTCGTCAAGAAATGTTATTTACAGAATTTGTCAGCAAATTTCTCGATTGTGGATGGGTTTATGTAGGAAAAAAAGAATTAAGATAGGAGATAAAAAATGATAGACTCTCAATCTCTTAAACAAGGCGTAGAAAATTGGAAACGCCTAATTAATCAACAGAATGCCTATTTAGAAACCCGTCGTAATTTTGCAACTCAATGTATTAATAAAGCGGACACAATTAGACAAGCTCTACAAAATCCAACAGAAAGGCTAACAGCTTTAGAAATTTTTGAATTGCTGGATATAGAAGAACAAAAAGCTTTATTTAGCGATTTGATTCAATTAGCAAGCGTAGGACATTCAGATATTGAATTAGTCCGACAAGTTATTCTAGCTTTTCCTCGTCAATGGGTATTAGAGAACATTGAAAAAAATGCTGAACCTGTATTGAAACAAGGAACAGATGAAGAATACAGAAGACTACTAGAATTCTATCTTGACTTAGATAAAAATCTAGCTCAAAGACTAGCCAGACAAGCTCTAGAACAGGATGATCTAGGTATCAAAGAAGTCGGCGAAGATTTTAATACTTATTTAAATCAATGAACAGACTCATATGACTTTTTGGCGATCGCACTCTCACGCTGTCCCTTCTCTCGAAAAGCGCAGGCGTAACACCCTGTTAATCTTTTTATTGCCTGCTATCTTATTTTTGCTCATATTTTTTATTTTTCCCCTATTAATTGTCTTTATTTACAGCTTTTTAGAACGAGGAACCTATGGCGGCGTTGACTGGACGTTGACATTGAGTAACTATCAACGGCTGGCTAGGACAGTCTATTGGGGGATTGTCGGGCGATCGCTGTGGTTGGCACTGCTAACAACGGTTATTTGCTTGTTACTGGGCTACCCGCTTGCCTTTTTCATTGCCACTCGCTCACAACCTTGGCGAAATTTCTTACTGTTACTCGTCATTATCCCATTTTGGACGAATTTCTTAGTACGTACTTATGCTTGGATGGTTTTGCTCCGAACAGAAGGAGTCATTAATACACTCTTACAAAGTCTGCATTTAATTAATAAGCCTTTGCAGTTGCTATTTACGCCTCTGGCAGTCACTATCGGACTGGTTTATGGCTATCTTCCGTTTATGATTTTGCCCCTCTATGCCACCTTGGAGCGGTTTAATTTTAGCTTTGTTGAAGCGGCTCACGATTTAGGGGCTAATGATTGGCGGACGTTTTGGCGAGTCATCCTACCGTTGACGAAACGAGGCATTATCACCGGATCGCTACTGGTGTTCATTCCGTCAGTGGGAGCCTTTATCACGCCTGATTTGCTAGGAGGTGCAAAAACAATGATGATCGGCAATTTAATTCAAAATCAATTTCTTAAAGCCCGCGATTGGGCATTTGGCTCCACATTATCTGTGCTGATGATGGTAGTGGTGTTAATTCCCATTTGGATATACCTGCGCATCTCTGAGGAAGAATTGTAGGGGCATAACAATGTTATGCCCCTCTACATCTCTTCGTTTTTGGTTACTTTAAACTTGATAGTTGACAATACGAGCAAATCCAACCGGATCTAAACTCGCACCACCGACTAGCACCCCATCAATTTCCGGTTGTGCCATGATTTCGTCAATATTATCCGGTTTAACCGAGCCGCCGTACTGAATGGTCACATTAGGATTGGACAGTTGTTCGCGAATAATGCCGACAACTCGGTTTGCTTCAGGGGATTCGCAGGTATCCCCCGTTCCAATCGCCCAAATCGGTTCGTAAGCAATGACGAGGTTCGTTTGATCGACATCGACTAGCCCTCGCTTGACTTGGTTGATAATGACGCTTTCCGTTTCTTCTGCGTCTCTTTGTGCTTTCGTTTCGCCAACGCAGAAGATGGGTGTTAATCCGTGTCTTTGAGCAGCAATCGCTCGTAAGTTAGCGGTTTCGTCTGTTTCACCAAAATATTGACGGCGTTCGCTGTGGCCGACAATAACGTAATTCAGTCCAATTTCGGTGAGCATCGCACCCGCAACTTCCCCAGTGAATGCGCCACTATCTAGCCAATGAATATTTTGCGCCCCCAAGCGAATGAGGCCGCCATGTAAACTTTGAGATAGGATACTCAATGCCGTAAAGGGTACGCAGAGAACGGCTTCCCTCGCTTCGTCCGTTTCGTTTAACTTCGATTTAAATATTTGCAAAAATTCCAGGGTTTCTGCCTGGGTTTTGTGCATTTTCCAGTTTCCTGCAATGATAATTTTTCTCACAGCGATTTTTATTGAGTTGATTTCAACATACGGGCAAACTTTAGTTTAATGCTTTAAGGACATCTGGAGAATAACGAATTATCTGCTACATAAAACTGATACAAAGCGTCATAATCAGTGTGATCACGAGACATTGATGTTTACTTCCTGCTTCAACCAGAACCGTCGGCGGCACTCTGTCTACAGGCTAACACGGTGTAACCCACCGCTCAGGAGTGCAGTTGTTCATGGGGGAAACCCCCAATTGTTGCACACTGCACCGCCCTTTCTACGGCAGTTGCTCCACTTGGGGAGACCCCAAGACCGCACTGCCTCAAATTTTTAGCCGCATTCAAGTCTCTATCGATTTCTAACCCACATTCACAACGATAAAGGCGCTCTGATAGAGATAATTGAGCTTTAATAGCACCACAGCCAGAACAAGTCTTAGAACTAGCAAACCATCTGTCAACTATCCTCAATTTTGACCCATAAAGCTCACATTTGTACTCTAGTTGTCTTCTGAACTCATAAAAGCCTAGTTCAGAGATCGCTTTGGCCAACTTTCGATTAGCTAACATTCCCTTAACATTGAGATCTTCTATGACAATTTCAGAGAAGTTTTTCGCTAAATAAGTGGTGATTTTATGCAGATAGTCCTTTCTTAAATTAGCGATACGGGTGTGTTGTTTAGCTAGTCTCATCCTGGCTTTGTGTCGGTTTTTTGAGCCTTTGACTTTACGGCTTAGTTCTCTTTGTAATCGGGCTAACTTAGAGGCAGCTTTTCGATAGGGTTTGAGATTGGGAAACACTTCTCCATTACTGAAAGTGGCTAAAGTTTTGATGCCTAAATCTACCCCCACTATCGCTGATTTTTTGGCGGTAATGGGTCGCTCTTGTTCATAAGCAAAAGCCATAAACCAATCCTCACCCACTCTCGTCAAAGTGATTTTTTTGACCTGACATTCGGGTAAAGGTTCATAAGTAGAGACGAAGCCGATGAAGGGTAACTTGGTTCTCGTTGACCCTAATGCTATTCCTTTTCCACAATTATCTAAGGTGAAACTCTCATTAATTCCTTTCTTTTTAAACTGAGGATAGCCGTTTCCTTTAACCGTTAAGAAACGCGCTATAGCTTGCTCTAAGTCGCGAAAGGCATATTGATAGACTCTCGATGATAATTGGGTTTGCCAAGGATAATTGGGTTTGACCTGATGCGTGTAAAACTTCTTGAGTTGATTCGCTGTCGGTTTAAGTCCCTGACGCTCGGTTTCACTCCAAGCTTTTAACCCCCAATTAAAGACCCATCGGCGATAACCTGCGTGTTGCGCCATCTGGGTTTTTTGTTGATTATTGAGTTTTAGCTTAGTTCTAAAACCTAATAGCATCAGGGAAAAGTTCGAGGTCATTAGATTGTAGCATACCCAAGATACCACTGATAACTTCCTGCCAGAAATATCAGGTTATTACGCTTTGTTACTTAACTTTTGGACTAAGGTAATGCTCTACGAGAGATGCCGATGTGAGCTAAATAAAATTACCAGCGTCCCGACAAGGCTAATAGCCACCCCAAGTACGTCTGCTCTATCTGGCTTGACTCCTTCAACTAGCCACAACCACATCAAAGATGAAAGCAGGTAAATCCCGCCGTAGGCAGCATAAACCCTACCCGCTTGGGAAATCTCTATTTGAGTCAGTGCCAAGGCAAAAATGACCAGAGAAACCAACCCTGGCAACGTCCAATAGATGCTTTTTCCCAGTCGCAACCACGCCCAAAACGCATAACAGCCAGAAAGTTCTCCTAACGCAGCAATCCCAAAGAAAAGAAATGCTTTCATTTTTCCCCTCAGCTTTCATCGCTAAAATAGAAAAGAACTTGGAAGCCATGCTTATGTCTCGCGATATTATTTTCTGGAAAAAACTCTATAAAGCCTTCGATCCTTTTCGCCCTCTACCGGCCAACGATCCGACATGGGTAGACTGTCGAGACGTGCGAGGGGATGAGGATATTATAACAGGGTTAGGAACAGAAATTTTACGCTCTGAGAGTTTTACTTGTCAGCTTTATGCCGGTCATCGGGGTGGCGGAAAATCTACCGAATTATTACGCCTACAAGACCATTTACAAAATCAAGAGTATCAAGTCATCTACTTTGCTGCCGATGATAATGATGTCGAACCCATAGATACTGGATATAGTGATATTCTTTTAGCTTGCGCCAAACATTTGATTGACACACTTAAGCAAAAAGCAGAAAACAAAAAACAAGATTGGAAACAATGGTGGAAAGATTTAACACTTTGGAAAGATTGGCTGGGCAATCTCACTAAATTCTTGAAAGATTTACAACTGCCTGAAATAGAAGTTAATGAATTTACTTATGAAACCCCTGAGACTGTGTTGGGAAAACTTGCAACAACTATCAAATCTAATCCCAATAAACGTCAAGAAATTCGTAGAAGGTTAGAAGAAAATGCTGATTCTCTGATTGATATTCTAAATGAATTCATCAAGAAAGCTCTCGGCCAGCAATCCTCTGAAAAACTCGTATTAATGGTTGATAATTTAGACAGAATCATAGAAAGATACGATACAAATACACAAAGTAGTAACTATCAACAGATTTTTGTACATCACAGCGATCACCTCAGAAAATTAGCTTGTCATGTTATTTATACTGTTCCAATTTCTTTGGTTTATTCGCCTCTGGCAACTACTTTAGAGGAAAGGTACAAACCCGCAGAAGTTTTACCAATGATTATGGTTAAAAATCCTGAAGGTTACAATCACGATGCAGGGATTGAAATCTTAAAAACTATGATTAAAAGAAGAGCAAAATCTGCCGATAACAACTTAGAACTCAATCAGCTTTTCACAGACGATGGTTTAACAAATCTTTGTTTAATGAGTGGAGGTCATGTCAGAAATTTAATGGCTTTGATGAAAGCTGCCTTACAGTACACAAATAATGATGAATTACCCATTAGTAATAAAGCGGTAACTAGAGCTATTTCTGAGGTGCGTCAAACCTATAAAAGAGCCATTGAAGAAGATGATTGGGAAACTTTAGCACGAGTCCATTCAGATAAACAGAAGAGAACAATTATGAATAATGATAAGCAGAGAAAGCTTCTCTTTAGTCGTTGTATTTTAGAGTACCGAGTTTTAAATGAGGAATGGGTTTTAGACACATGGAGAGACGTTCATCCTTTAATTTTAGCCTTAGAAAGTTTTAAAGAAGCAGTCGAAAAACTAGATTCTCAATCTTAACAAAGGGTAGTAGTTTATGTATGCAATAAAAGATTGGGATCACGATATAGCATTAAAGAATGAAGAAGCTTATCAAGCGTTTATACGTGCGTTACAACTATCAGATGGATTTGATTTATTATTTGTGCGGTGTCTTACGCCTGAAGCTAAGATTTTAATTGACAAAGCAAAAGAAAAACTTCCCAGTAAAAAAATCGAAGTTTTGTCTCTTGATAAACCGATTGATGATCTGTATACAATTGTTCAAAACTTGCCTAATAAAGATACAATAGAGATCTTGTTTGTTACAGGTATTGAAAAATCTTTAGAACCCTATATTAAACCTGGATTCGGGGGAGTGGCAGGATATTACAATCTCGATACAGTACCTCCGATTCTCGGACATCTGAACATGAAACGAGAGTCTTTTCGAGACAACTTTAATATTTGTTTTGTCTTTGTTGTTCCTCTATACGCCTTAAAATACTTTATCCGACGCGCACCAGATTTTTTTGATTGGAATTCGGGTGTTTTTGAGTTTGATACTGAAGATGAAATTTTACAAAAAGAATCTTCACGTCTTCTATCCGAAATTGAAAATAATCTCGCATACAAAGATTTATCTCCTCAAGCAAGACACCAAAAGTTATTAGAGATCCAAGCATTAATTGATGAAAATAAACTAATTGAAGAAAAGAAAACTGATTTATTAATTAAACAGGGTGATATCTTTCAAATTGATGATAAGTATAGAGATGCAATAGCAAGTTACAATCAAGCGTTAAAAATAAATTCAAATTTAGAAAAGGCTTGGATTAAAAAAGGTCTTGCTTTTCTGCAATTAAATTCTCTAGAAGAAGCAATTGAGAATTCTAATCAAGCACTAAAAGTTCATCCTAAATCAGAATCAATCTTGTTATTAAAAGGTTTAATACTGATTAAGTTAGAGCGTTTTGAAGAAGCTCTTGAATTTTTAGACGAGGCTTTAGCAATTGCTCCGAATACTGAAGCTTTTTGGAATACCAGAGGAGTTGTATTATCACTATTAGGCAAGCAAGAACAAGCAATACAAAGTTATAATAAAGTGATAGAGTTAAATCCTAATCATTCTGATGCTTTGTTAAATAAGGCTAATATATTAAGGCAATGCAAACGTTACGAAGAATCCTTAGAGAGTTATGATAAAGCCTTAAAACTTAATGCTGAGCAATGGGAAGTTTGGAATAATAGAGGGACTATTTTAGAGGAACTAGAGCGTTATAAAGAAGCTTTAGAGAGTTATAATAAAGCTACAGAACTTAATGCTGAGCAGTGGGAAAATTGGTATGATCAAGGAAGTATTTTAAAGCAACTAGAGCGACATGAAGAAGCTTTAGACAGTTATAATAAAGCTTTAGAACTTAATCTTGAGCAGTGGGAAGTTTGGAATAGTCGAGGAATTGTTTTAGATGAACTAGAGCATTATGAAGAAGGTTTAGAGAGTTATAATAAAGCTTTAGAACTTAATTCTGAGCAATGGGAAGTTTGGGTTAATCGAGGAGGTATTTTATATAAATTAGAGCGTTATGAAGAAGCTTTAGAGAGTTATGATAAAGCTTTAGAACTTAGTGCTGAGCAATGGGAAGTTTGGAATGGTCGAGGAAATATTTTAGATGAATTAGAGCGTCATGAAGAAGCTTTAGAGAGTTATGATAAAGCCTTAGAATTTAATCCTGAGCAATGGGAAGTTTGGAATAATCGAGGAAATATTTTAGATGAACTAGAGCGTTATGAAGAAGCTTTAGAGAGTTATGATAAAGCCTTAGAACTTGATCCTGAGCAATGGGAAGTTTGGAGTATTATAAGAAGCCTTAGAAAGCTATGATAAAGCTTTAGAACTTAATGCAGAGCAATGGAAAGTTTGGCATAATAAAGGAAATGTTTTATATCAATTAGGACATCTTGATCGCTCTCTTGACAGCTTTAAAAAATCGCTTGAATTAAATTCAAAAGAGAGTGGAGTGTTGAATAATATAGGTTATTTATTACTGCATCAAGAATGCTATCAGGATCAGTTTGTTGTGGGTAAACCTCTAAAAATTCAGCTTAGTTTATCTCAAATTAATAGTGGCGATCTAACTCGTTATTCTGCGTCTCGTTGTACTTTCGTTTCGCCAACGCCGAGGATGGGGGTTAATCCGTGTCTTTGAGCCGCGATCGCTCGTAAGTTAGCGGTTTCGTCTGTTTCGCCAAAATATTGACGGCGTTCGCTGTGGCCGACAATAACGTAGTTTAGTCCTAAAGCATCTTTTAGCGTTGACAAACTATCAAAGTATTGCGATTGTAAAAGCAGTAGAGTTTGTTGCGTTGTTGTCAGAGTCTTAGATGTTCTTTTTATTAGAAGTTGGAACCGAAGAATTACCCGCCGATTTTGTCGATGAGGCGATCGCCCAGTGGCAACAGCGCATTCCCACTAGCTTAGCAGACCACTTTCTCACCCCGGAAGCGGTGGAAGTCTACGGAACGCCGAGGCGACTTGCCGTTCTCCTGACAGGACTTCCCGCCCAGCAAAGCGATCGCGAAGAACAAATCAAAGGGCCTCCCGCTTCAGCCGCCTTTAAAAATGGTAAACCTACGCCTGCTGCCGCAGGATTTGCCCGAAAACAGGGCGTTTCTGTTGAAAACCTAGAAATTCAACAGACCGATAAAGGTGAATTTGTTTTTGTGCAAAAAAAGATTGTCGGACGCGCCGCCAGCGAAATTTTACAAGAATTAATCCCTAGTTGGATTTCTGGATTAGAAGGTCGGCGTTTCATGCGCTGGGGCGATGGAGATTGGCGTTTTCCCCGTCCTATTCGTTGGTTAGTCGCGCTGTTAGATAACGAGGTTCTGCCTGTCACATTCGTTAACGGATCGCAGACATTAAACAGCGATCGCCTTTCTTGGGGCCACCGCATCTTACACCCCAAACCGATTAGTATACCCCAAGCGTCTCAATACCTAGAATGCTTGCGATCGGCTCAGGTCGAAGTCGATCCCTGCCAACGCCGTCAGGTGATTGAAGAACAGGTAACAAGTTTGGCGAAGCAATTAAAGGGTAAGGCGGATATTTCTGCCGATTTGCTCTCTGAAGTGACCAATTTAGTCGAATATCCGACAGCGATCGCTGGAAAGTTTGATACAGAATTCCTCAGCCTGCCAACTGAAGTCACGATCATCGTTATGGTGTCGCATCAGCGTTATTTTGCCGTCAAAGGGTCTGATGGCTCACTATTACCCAATTTTATCACAATTTCTAACGGAGATCCTCAAAAAGCTGAGATTATCGCCACTGGCAATGAACGAGTGATTCGGGCGCGACTGGCAGACGCACAATTTTTCTACCAATCAGATTGTGACCAACCGCTCGAAAGTTACCTGCCGCAGTTGGAAACCGTCACCTTTCAAGAAGAATTGGGAACCATGCACGATAAAGTTGATCGCATCATGGAAATGGCCCAGCAAATTGCCGATCAATTGGAGGTCACGCCAGCGCTACGCAACGAAATTGAAAGTACTGCCATGCTTTGTAAAGCCGATCTCGTTACCCAAATGGTGTATGAGTTCCCCGAATTGCAAGGCGTGATGGGAGAGAAATACGCCCTCGTCAGTGGCGAATCCGAAGCCGTAGCTACTGGAATTTTTGAGCATTATCTGCCGCGTGGGGCAGAGGATAGACTGCCAAAATCGCTGACAGGGCAAGTGGTAGGGCTGGCTGATCGCCTTGATACTTTAGTCAGCATCTTCGGCTTGGGAATGATCCCGACGGGTTCATCTGACCCCTTTGCTTTGCGGCGGGCGGCGAATGCAGTGGTAAACGTCACTTGGGACGCACAACTGCCGATTCGCTTAGACCAACTACTCGCCCAAGGCTGTGCCGATTTTATCACCGCTCATCCCGATAAAGCCTCGCCGCTAGCTGCTTTACAAGCTTTTTTTCGCCAGCGCGTCCAAACGCTACTGCAAGATGACGTTGGCATTGATTACGATTTGGTGAATGCTGTTTTAGGAGAAAACGATCCCGAATATACCCAACGAGCGTTAGAAGATTTGCTGGACGTACGCGATCGCGCTCAATTTTTGCAAATTATCCGCCAAAATAAGCGACTAGATAGCATTTACGCAACGGTAAACCGTTCGACGCGCCTGGCTGCCAAAGGAAACTTAGACCTGCAAACGCTCGATCCCGTTGCAGTTGTCCGCCCTTCGTTGTTTGAAAAATCCTCAGAACAGGCTTTTTATGAGGCTTTAATTGACTTGCTGCCCAAAACCCAAGTCGCGAGAACCGATCGCAACTATCAGTCTTTGCTGGATGGATTGGCGGAAATTGCCCCGACGGTGAGCAATTTCTTTGATGGCCCCGATAGTGTTTTAGTGATGGCTGAAAATGTTGAAATTCAGCAGAATCGCTTGAATTTACTGGGAATTTTGCGTAATAATGCCCGAACCTTGGCCGATTTTGGGGCAATTGTTAGATAAAAGGCAAGAGGCAATAGATCTCTTGCATGAATAAAAAATATAGGTCTGATGATCCAAATTTATACGCAACAACAGATTGGACAACAGTGGTTAGAACAGTATCGAGAGTTTTCTCCGCTTTTGGGCTGTATTTTAGGTTTTACGGCTACCGGACTGATTGAGGGGATTTCGGCCGCTGGTGCGACACCCGAAGCGAGAAAATATACTGCGATCGCTGATGCCGAATTTCTCATTAAAGGCGTTTGTTCTCAATATGATTACCCTTTACCTTCCCTCATTGACGGGGTGTCTCCTGTCTTGATCACCCGCGCTATTGTTGAAGCGTTAAACATTCCCTGTTATCTGTTTAATGCGGGATTACCCCAACCTCCTACCGTTGGTAGCATTGACTTAGGGGGAGTTCCTGCCAACTGCCTGACAAGCGGACAAGCGTTACCCATCGCCACTGTTCGCCATCTGTTTGAACGTGGCTTACATTGGGGTGAAAAATTGGCTCAAATGCCGCAGCGTTACTTAATTCTCAGTGAATGCGTTGTTGGGGGAACGACAACCGCTTTGGCGATTTTAAGGGGGTTGGGGATAGCAGCAGCAGGCAAAGTCAACAGCAGCCATCCTCAGTGCAATCACCAGCAAAAATGGTCAGTGGTAGAGGCGGGATGGCAACAGGCAGGATTTTCGGTTTTTCCGGTCGAACCTTTCTCGTTAGTGGCGGCAGTTGGCGATCCCATGCAAATTGCGGTGGCAGGAATGGCGATCGCTGCTAGCCGTCAGATGGGGGTACTTCTGGCAGGAGGAACCCAGATGTTAGCCGTTTATGCCCTCATTCGCGCTATTAGTGACTGTTACGACATAGAAGCCGCTCTAGAGCGCATTGTGGTGGGAACCACGCGCTGGGTTGCCGAAGATCCTAGTGGGGACACAGTAGGCTTAGCCCAAGCGATTGAAGGGGTTTCGCTGTTAGGGACGCAGTTGAGTTTTGCTCAGTCTCGCTATCCTCAGTTACAGGTATACGAAAAAGGGTTTGTTAAAGAAGGGGTTGGTGCAGGTGGATGCGCGATCGCAGCGACACTTTCTTACCAATGGACGCAGGCTATCTTACTAGAGGCAATAGAGTCTTTATTAGCTAAATTTGAACAATAAGCTTCAATCTTATGAGAATTTATGGCAATCGACTTTTGAAAACGCTTCCTGGTCAATTAGCTCGTCCGACTTCTGCTAAAGTCCGCGAGGCGTTATTTAATATTTGGCAAGGGTCAATCGAAGGTTGTTCTTGGTTAGATTTGTGTGCGGGAAATGGCTCAATGGGTGCAGAAGCTTTGTGTCGGGGGGCCAAAGAAGTCATCGGTATCGAAAAATGGGGCAAAGCTTGTCAGATTATTCGTCAAAATTGGCAGCAAGTGGCTAAGCGTGAGCAAAAATTTACCATTATTCAGAGTGATGTCTTAACGGGGTTGAAAAGCCTGTCGGGAAAGGCGTGCGATCGCATTTATTTCGATCCTCCCTATGCCAGTCAATTGTATCAAAGCGTTTTGTCCGCGATTGTTACCTATCATCTGTTGGCAACTGAGGGGGAAATCGCCGTCGAACATGACCCTAAATTCTGGAAGACAGGCGATATTGAAGGCTTAGAAATCTGCCGACAAAAAAGCTATGGCAATACGAATTTAACGTTTTACCGTCTTGCTTAGGCGGATTGACGCAGTTGAAAAAATTGTTTACACAAATACTTGCTAAGGAAGCCATTGCGGTTTGTAACCTGGGGTGATCTCTTGCGGTTGAATGGTGATAGTGGCTAAGGGCCCTTTTAATTCTGGCAACGGTAGCAACCACAACTGACCATCAGCGATCGCCTGCTGTCCTCCCGTTTGTAGACTAGGGTTGGGAGGGGTCGTAACAATTTGGTCGAAAAGAAGGGCCACTCCATCAGGAGACATACTCAATTGCACGTCTTGGTTGTTGGGTAAGGCTAACAAAGGAAGTTCGGCGTTGGTGGCGAGATCGATCGCCGAAAGAAAAGGTTCTTCTCGATACTGTCCATTTTCCTCAGAAATGATCTCGGTTCTGAGGCAGTAGAGGATTTTTTCGTCTCTAAGTTCAAAGGCACATTCTCTAATCGGTTGTAGCGTGCGAAATAAAACTTTGGTTTCTCCCTTAGAATTGAGCAGTACCAGCGATCGCGTGTAGTCTTGATTATTTTTCACCAGTAAAATTCGTTTGCCATCTTGAGAAAACCCCAGGCTTTTTTCATAACCCGCAAGAAAAACTGAGGAACCTGCCTCTGGAACCAGAGGAATAATGCCAACGCCTCCTTGTTGAGACACGACGAGGCGATTGCCATCAGGAGACAGCGTAAATTCCCCGCCAGGCAGGCCAAGTGGTTTAGGAGGATTGCCTTCCAACACCAGCCACAAACTGGAATCGGCCCGATTGCTATGACGAACGCGCCAGACAATCATCGTTTTGCCATTGTCAGAGAGATCGAAGGCTAAGTTTTGATACTCTGCCGCGTCCAAAATGCGCTCTAGCCTCCCTGCTGATTGATGTCTAGCCGAGTCAGGCATGAGCGTCAATCCGGTAGTGACAGTGTATAACTGCTGCTCGGCCAGTCCTTGACGGCTGCTGGACTCAACGGCACTAAAGAGAATTTTGTCACTGTTAGGATAAATTTGAAAATCTGTGACGGTGAGGTCGCTGGGGGTGAGAATGGTCTTACGGGGTTGGCTGATATCGGTGATGTTGCAGACAATTAAGCGACCTCGTTCTTCTCCTTCAATACCGATGTAGGCAAAAGCGCGATCGCGGGTACTTAATAAACTGACAAATGATTCAATTGGCTGGTTGTCGTAGCTTCTTCGAGCATTTTTTAGCTGAATTTGATAGTTTGTCCCGTAAATAGGCGGATCGTCTAGCCTATAAGTCAGTTTTTGCCCCTGCCAGCTAATTTTACCCGCTAGAGGTGGTTTGATAGCCAAATTCTGTTCGACACTTTGGCGGTTGACTGGGCGGTTGAAGGTTAAGGTAAAGAGGCGATCGTTTACGCCTACCTTCTTTCCTTCCCAACTAAAGCGACTGACGCGCAACGGGATTTGCTCTCCTCGCACTCCTATGATACTCAGAGAAAAACTTAACAAAAAAATACTCCCCACCGCTAGCCAATCAAAAAGTTCTAGTCGCTTCCACAAGGGTCTTTTTTCTTCGGCGGTTGAGGTCATAGCGGGGGATGGGATAGGGGATCTAAACTGGAATGGTCTGCGATTCTGAATAGGCAGGAAAATCCGTGTAACCTTCAGTGCCAAAAGAATACCAGACAGCTTGTTCGGCAGACGGAGTGAGTGGCAAGCGATGGGCAAATCGCTCTACTAAATCGGGATTGCTAATGTAGGGACGACCAAAAGCAATTAAGTCTGCGTGTCCTTCTCGAATAGCGGCTTCGGCGGTTTCTTGAGTGTACCCGCAGTTGCCCATAAGGGGGCCGTCAAATACCTCGCGAAATTCGGCTAAGGTCATGGGTTCTCCTTGTTCGTGGAAGCCAAACCCCAATCCGTCGATTAAGTGAAGGTAAGCCAATCCGTAGATATTTAATTGCTGCACGACATAGCGGAAAGTTTCTCGATAGTCTGGCGAACCCATATCATTGTAAACCCCGTTGGGAGAAAGTCGAACGGCAATACGATTGCCCGGCCATACCGTCGCGATCGCTTCTATAATTTCTTGGAGAAACCGATAGCGATTTTCGACGCTACCGCCATAAGCATCCGTTCGCTGGTTGGTTTTTGACTGCAAAAATTCATCGATCAAGTAGCCATTAGCGGCGTGAATTTCTACACCATCAAAACCGGCTTCTTTCGCTCGTTGTGCGGCAGCGCGATAGTCTGCTACTATGCCCGGAATCTCGGCGGTTTCTAACACTCTAGGAGTTTCGTGGGGTTGTTTGCCTAGGGGGGTGTGAATGGGATCTCCCTCGATTTTAATGGCAGAGGGTGCGACAGGAAGCTGTCCGTTTTCCTGAAAACTACTGTGGGAAGCACGTCCACAGTGCCAAAGCTGGAGAAAAATGGGGGTTTGCTGAGCGTGAACTGCTTCTACTACTTGCTTCCAAGCTTGGGTTTGTTCGTCGGTGTAAATGCCGGGGGTGTTTTGCCAGCCATTCGCTTGAGCAGAAATGACAGTGGCTTCAGTTACAATCAATCCCGCCGAGGCTCTTTGAGCGTAATACTCGGCCATTAAAGCGTTGGGAAGGCGTTCTTCTCCGGCTCTAGATCTGGTCATGGGAGCCATAACGACGCGATTTTTCAGTCGCAAATCTCGCAAATTAAAGTTGCTCAGGAGGGGTGAAGCGGCAAGTGAAGTTTCCATTGAGGTATCGGCCAACGTTGGTCACACTCATTTTAGACAACTTCGCTGCGATAGGTAAACTTTTGTTAACTCAATGTTGGCAGAAGTCCCCTAGTTTATTGGGAGGAAGACGTTGAACCCGACAAGTTCGGTATCCGTATTGTTCGAGTTGCGTTGCGATCGCTTTTGCATCCTTAGCAGCAGCCGTCAAAGGCTGAAGATTTGTCTAGCTAGGTACGTTTGAGCCGATAATTGACAAACTGCCAAAGTAGCTACATATTTGTAGTTATAAGAAGTGTGGGGTGTAAAGCTTGCGATGGAGATGGAGCGAGGCGAAGAACAGGGAAAACAAACGGAAGCATGGACTCAGTTTCGAGACAGCGCAAATGGTGTTCAATGACCCGCTTGCAGCGAGTCGGCGAGATCCTTACCCTGACGAAGAACGTTGGCAAACCATCGGACTTGTTGGACAAGTCGTGATTTTTATAGTACATACATGGCCTACCTACAACCAAGAAAGAAACGAGGAGATAGGGCGGATCATCAGCGCCCGTAAAGCAACTAACTATGAACGGAGGGCTTATGAAGAAGGGGAATTTTGAGCATTTGACTGGGGAGCAAAAGGCGGAACTCGAAGCCTTAGCCGCCTTGCCCGAAGACCAGATCGAAACAGATGATATGCCCGAAGTGCGAGATTGGAGCGATGCCAAGCGAGGGCTATTTTATCGTCCTGTGAAGCAGCAGATCACGTTACGGCTTGATGCTGACCTGATAGACTGGTTCAAGAAGCACCACCGACCGGACGAGGGGTATCAAACCAGCATCAACCGAGCTTTGCGCGAATATGTGAACCAGCACTATCAACCCTGAACATCATTAATTTTTTAACTCCTCTAAAATCTTATCAGTAAAGGGATTTTTGGCTTTTTTGAGCGCTTCTATCCATTGTTGGCGTTGGGCTTTATCGTAGAGGGCAAGGGCTTCGGTAACTTTGCCCTCCTTAGCTTGGGTTTTGCCTTTTTCAATCCAATTATTTATCGACGGCCAATTGTTTGATTTCGGTTTCTAATTGGGCTAAATTTACGTTAGAGTCTAACTTTTGCGCCTGTTTCAATTTCGCTTTTGCTCCCTCAATATCCCCGTTTTCTTTTGCTAATCCTAATCCCTGCCTGACAAAAAATTCGGCTTTTTGGAGAGCATTCCATCCTCCATACTCCAGACAAGTCTCCACAGCCCCTTGTAAGGTCATTTGTTCTGTGGCATCTTGAGCAGGAGGAGAAGTGAAATCGGCATGCAACTGCAACCTATTGCAGCCCTCTGCTACCCAATCTTGCCATGTACCTCCTCGCCACAACCGCACCGTCTTGTCCCGACTGCCACTGACGATGAACTTGCCATCGAGACTGAAGGCGACGGAATTGACCCTATTTCTATGTCCTTGGAACGGTTGCCCAATGGGGTTGCCAGAGGTGTCCCACAACCGCACTGTATTATCATCACTTCCACTGACAATGAACTTGCTATCGGGACTAAAAGCAACTCCACGGACAGCATTTCTATGTCCTTGGAACGGTTGCCCAATGGGGTTGCCAGAGGTGTCCCACAACCGCACTGTGCCGTCCTTACTTCCACTGACAATGAACTTGCTATCGGGACTAAAGGCGACGGAATAGACAGAACCTTTATGCCCTTGGAACGGTTGCCCAATAGGGTTGCCAGAGGTGTCCCACAACCGCACTGTCTTGTCTTCACTTCCACTGACAATGAACTTGCTATTGGGACTAAAGGCGACGGAATAGACAAAACCTTTATGCCCTTGGAACGGTTTCCCAATAGGGTTGCCATTCCTATCCCACAACCGCACTGTCTTGTCATAACTGCTACTGACAATAAACTTGTTATCGGGACTAAAGGCAATGGAATTGACCCAATTTATATGTCCTTTGAAGGATTGCCCAATCGCTTTGCCATTCCTATCCCACAACCGCACTGTATAGTCTTTACCGCCACTGACAATGGTCTGACCATTGGGACTAAAGGCGACGGCAAGGACAGAACCTTCATGCCTTTGGAACGATTGCCAAATGAGTTTGCCAGAAGTATCCCACAGGCGTACTTTACTGTCTGCACTGCCACTGACAATAAACTTGCTATCGGGACTAACGGCGACGGAAAGGACAGAACCTTCATGCCTTTGGAATGGTTGCTCGCTCTCGTTGCCAGAGGTGTCCCACAACCGCATGGTGCCGTCCTTGCTTCCGCTGACAATTAACTTGCCATTGGGACTAACGGCGACGGAAAGAACCAAATCTTTATGTCCTTTCAGGGGTTGTCCAATCGCTTTGCCAGAAGTATCCCACAGGCGTACTGTCCTGTCTGCACTGCCACTGACAATGAACTTGCTATCGGGACTAAAGGCGACGGAATTGACCCAATCTCCATGTCCATTGAAGGGTTGCCCAATCGCCTTGCCATTCCTATCCCACAACCGTACTGTATTGTCATCACTGCAACTGACGATGAACTTGCCATTGGGACTAAAAGCAACTTGATTGACAGCAAGTTCATGCCCATTGAAGGGTTGCCCGATGGCTTCGCCAGAGCGCTCCCACAACCGCACTTTCCCGTCAGCACCGCCACTGACAATGGTTTGACCATCGGGACTAAAGGCGACTGACCAGACACGCCCTTTATGACCGTTGAAGGGTTGCCCAATGGGGTTGCCAGAGCGCTCCCACAACCGCACTTTCCCGTCAGCACCGCCACTGACAATGAACTTGCTATCGGGACTAACGGCGACGGAATTGACATCACCTTTATGCCCTTGGAACGGTTGCCCAATGGGGTTGCCAGAAATATCCCACAACCGCACTACGCCGTCCTTACTTCCACCGACAATGAACTTGCCATCGGGACTAAAGGCAACGGAATGGACATCACCTCCATGTCCTTTGAAGATATTGTGTTCGCGGACAGTCTTGAGCGCGTCGAATAAGCTGCCTTGTACTTCAGGGAGGGGGCTAGTTGGGGAGTTGAACCCCCGCAACACACTAAAAAGCCAGTTTTCATTAAATTTTTCATTTTTTCCGACTGTTGCTAGGGCGAGGATTAGGGGACTAACAGTGTTTTCTACAGGAAGTTGCAATTGAACGTTGGCTGCCTGTTCTTTCAATTGAGCAATGGTTTTCTGGCGGTTCGCATCTAAAGCGAAAAGTGTGGAAATAATCGCCCCTAACGCTACTACTCCCATAATTCCCCCAATTATCCCTCTACGCCTCCAACGATCGCGGCGGCGTTTATCGATGCTTTTTTGAATAAACTCCTCCGCCATCCCATCCAACATTCCCAACTCGCTGAAGGATTTCAAATACCCTTCTGCTGTTGCTAACCTTGATTCCTGCAATAAATCTTCAGCTTTTTTAGCTCTTTCCTCCCATTCCTGTGCTGCTGCCTCAATTCTGCGTTCAATTACCATCGCAGCTTGATATTGCTGCTTCCAATCCCCTAAAAGCTTCCAATTGCGAATTAACGCCTCATGTACCACATCAATGATGATTGTAGATTCGTTGGTATGAAACCCTTGTAGAAATAACATACCAACTAGGCAATTTATCTTAAGCAGACAAAGAGCAAACTTGATTGGTACATTCGCTTTTTGCGCTTGTGTACGAGTAATCAGACGATTTTTGTCATTCGCTAACTCTTGGGTGACTTGCTCTAAAATCTTTAAGGAATGGTGAGAATTTACCAAATCCCCTAACTGTACCCTTCGCCGTGTGTCGAAAGTATCCCCAACCTGGGTTAACTCCAAAAAGATGCGTTTCGCTATCTTTTGTTTGAGAGAAAGGTTTTCATCTTTTCCACTGACTGGTTTGTCTGAGGAATTTTTAAAGGAGTTGTGCAGAAAAATAAAACCGGCTATACAATTAATTTCCCGAAGTAGTAGCCAAATAATCGGTATAGTATTAAGCGGCAAGTCCCTAAGATTTTTAAACACCGCATCAGCGCGTTTTTCTAGGGTTCCCTCAATTCCCCCTAACTTCTTATAGGTTTCCAAGCGCAAACGCTGTTCTCCTTCCTTTCGCGCCTCATTCCACAACTCAGTCAGGGTATATTGCAAAAGGGGCAAACTGCCTGGATAATCCTCTACATCATTAATCAGTTTCTCTTTTAATCTTTCTTCAATCGGTAATCCCACAAACTCAGCCGGTTTCTCTATTGCTTCTTGGATTTCTTTGCGGTTGAGATGCCCCACATTTACCTTACTTATTTGTTGAGAAAATTGGGAAAATTCCTTCAATCTCCCCCGAAAATCATCCCGCATCCCAATAATAAGCTGCAAATTTGGTGTGGTTTCAATTAACTCCGTCAGTTTGTCAATAAATGCCTTCCGCTTCTCCTCATCGCACATGGTAAAGCATTCTTCAAATTGGTCGATAATGAGAATAATGGGTGTTTGATCCCCCCAACCCTCCTTAAAAAGGGGGGCTAATTCTTCTAGTTTTTCCGGTTGTTTCTGTGTTTGTTCAGCTTTTTCCGTTTTTTCTCTGATTTCTTTCCCATTATCTTGTTCCCCCCCTTTTGAAGGGGGGGTTAGGGGGGGATCTTTTTTCGCTAAAACCTCACGCAACCTCGCCAAAGGATCATCCGACGGTGTAAACGGTTCAAAATAAACCCAATCATTACTCCCTGCAATCTTTTGACCTAATTTAAGCTGATAAAGTAACCCTGCGCGAATTAACGACGATTTACCGCTTCCTGATGCCCCAAAAACTGCAATTAAGCGTTCTTTTTTCGCTATCCGTTTGATTAAATCTTCGGTTAACTGCGTCCTGCCATAGAAAACCTGAGCATCCTCTGGCTTTTCTGTAAAATAGGACAGGGAACGATAGGGACATTTATTGAGAACTTTAGTTAAAAGAATCGGATTCTCAGAACAAAGGAACTGAGGGGCTTGTTGCGTTTGCGCCATCCGTTCTTCAATAAATTTAGCCAATTTATGACTATCAACGATGCCATCACCATCAGGATAACTTGACGGATTTAATCCTTCCAGTAACTCCCTAGTAAATAATCCTTGCTTATACTGAATATTCTCCTCTGCTGTTTCGTAGGAACGGGCTGCCGTGAAAATACAATAATCTTTATTAGTCGGAGTATTTTTTTTAATATATTCAATTAATTCGCCGCTATGACAGCAATCCAGCCACACAATCAGCTTTTTAACCGTACTTTCTTGAATTAGCTTGCCTAACCAACTGATAGCGATACCATAGATTCTCTGATCAGGTAACACATCACTGGTAGCAATAAATACTTTCTCCTTCCCCTTGCTCGTTTTGCGCCAACCATGTCCTGAAAAAAAGAATAAAGCCGTTTCTGGAGGATTATCATCAGGAGGATTGAATAAATTAGCAATTCCCTCTCTCAATTTCCGACTATTTACCCCTTCATCGGGATTAATTTGCAATTTTCCTTTTTGGTTGTTGAGTTGACTAGGAAGTCGCTGTACTCGAAATTTTTGATACCCGTATTGTTCAAGTTGCGTTGCAATAGCTTCTGCATCTTCAGCAGCAGCCGTCAAAGGACGAAGGGTTGTATAATCAGGATAATAATTAATCCCAACGACTTGCGCTTCCCATTGTGAAGTCATATGGCAGATAAACTCACAAATGAATGAGCTAGTAAAAGGTTTTTGGGAATTTTTAAAGTTTTATTGCGTAAATTAGAATTTATCAGCTAGGGAACGCAACGCAAAGGTCAAACTTAAAGCTAGAATAATTATTTAGGTTAGTTATAAAAGTTTAAGTGATTTTTCAGGAAAACGCAACCTTACCTTGTAGGTAAGATAGGATGGCAAAAGGATGAAGGAGTGTTAGTCTTAGTTACTAGCCCTTTATGATACTGGTATTATTAGGAGAAAAACTATGTCAGAAAAAATCAACAATACGATTCTAGCTTATCTTTTAGCCTTGCAGGATTTTCCAGATACCTTGAGTGATCATGAACAAGAAAACTTAAAGAAAGTTGCCAAAGACCTAAAAATGCAACCGAAAGCCTGGAAAAGCCATATTGAACCTTCCTTAATACAGACAATCCAAGGCAACTCCCAGTTAAATCAATCCTATCAATTGTATAGAGAAAAACTTGATCGCTTAGGAGAAATTCCCCTTGATTTACTTCCCAAAGCAGAGGAAATTAATCAATTAGTAACGAATCAATCTACTTTAGTCAGTAGAGGACTTCCCCCAAATCCTAAGATAACAAGCTCTGAGGAACAATTAAATAATCTAGTAATTATTGTCAATCAAACCGATAAACCAGAGGAAACGGTTAAACAGGTTGGTTTATTTGATAAAGTGAAACAATGGTTAGATTAGGATAGTCAGTAATTTGTAAGGTGGGCAATACCTACCCTACACCTATTTTTTGTTCCCTTCAAATTATGAGTGAGCTATTCTATCCGACAATTGACTTATTTATCTATGATTTAAAGAGTCCTCTTAATTTAGGTCAACAAGAAATTGACCAGAATCTTGACGCTTTTAAAAATAGATTGCCTCCCAATACTAAGCTTCAGGATGTCAAACATGAAACTGAATATTTACCTCTCATCGAAGAAAATATTGATCATATTGTTAAGTTAAACTCTGCTCATCATGACCTCCAAGGGTATTACTATCCCGTTTGTATTAATGATGCTTGTGGCTTACAAATAGATTGTTCAATTGAGGATAAAACTAAACCTTATCCTATTGATTCTTCTTTTAGCCGCATCAAAGCAGAAATTGAGCAAAAGTATTACCCTAATGATTTATATCCTAAAGCTTTAACTTTTGGACAAAGCTGGTTACTTTCAGGATGGTTGACTGAGCAAAATCAAGATGCTGAAAGTATTGCTAGAGATTGTTGTAAAGCACTTTTTGAAAAAAACACATGGACACCAGAATTTTATGGAAAGGGAACTTTTTTAAAAGGGGATATTTTGGAAATATGGCAATCTCAAGACTATCCCCATACTCATGTGATTGTAGCCTTATTTCCTAATAAAGAAATGGCAGATAAAATCTCTGATTTCTATACAGATTGGATGATGTTGTTCTGCTCTCGCCACAAAATTACTTGGGCTTATCATCAAAGCCGTTCAATTAAAGAAGCGTTAGTTAATCATTATAAAAAAGTTGAAAAAAATGCAGTAAAGATCAATAATAAGCAAGATTCTAAAGTTTTTAGTAATATTCAAAATATTCTCAATCAATATACAATTGATTTATTAAACCTCTCCTTTCAAAAGCAAATTATTGAGATTAATCTTGTTAATTATCGAACCCGTTTAGAGATAATAAGGCAAAAAGCAGGAGAAGAAAGCGATCTCAGTTTTCTTGATAAATTTAGTCATCTTGTTGAGAAAAAATATTTGCTTCAAATTGCCAAAGATACGGAAAATATGCAGCTTGGATTAAAATTATTAGAGACGAATATTAATGCTCTACGCAGCCAAATTGAACTGGAAAAGTCAGAACGCGATCGCAACTTTCAAAACCTTGTCACTATCGTTGGTACGGGAACAGCCGTTGCTACATTTATTGACTTTACAGGTGAAAAATGTAAAAAAATTCTCAAAGATACACCTTTCAAAGATAATATGCCCTTTTGTGATAATTTTTGGATAGGTAATGTTTTGGTTCCCTTTACATTTCTCATTTTATTGGGTTTAATCGCTTGGATTTTGAAAAAATTACTTTTTGAAAAGTCAAAGTAACTGCGACTAATTAAAATCCCCAAAAAGACAGGAGGCGATCGCTTAATTTAGTCCCCCATGCCCAGCTTAAATCTGGCCAACAGAAGTAGTTCACACGTTGGCTGCTGCCTTAGCCACACGGAGGCAAGGAAAAAATGGCAAATAAGGAGAAAACGTCCATTGGTAAATAGTTTGGGGGTTTAACAGCCAAAAATTAAGGCTAACGGTAAGAAAAGGGAAAAAAGGAGACAGCGACCAATCGAGTCCGAGTTGGGGACTGGGGAGAGAAGATGTGGCAGGTGTTAGTGACCAAGCATCATGCCGAAAAGATTCTGCTATCAGTTGCCTGCCACTGTCGGTAACTTGCGATCGCGAGCGAGTTTTTCCCCAGACTAGACAGACACTATTTTCGTTAAAGCAGTCATTCGACCCCACAATGAGCATATCGCGTCCATCAATAGTCGAGTCGAAGCAAACAAAGTCGCGATCGCACCAACTCAGCCGTACTGTCTGACCGTCGGGGCTAATATAATCTGCCTGAACTTGTGTCGGGTTAAGCAGCGTATTGCCATCTGGAGCCAAATAAGCCTTAAAAGTTCCTACCAAGCGACTGCCATCTCGAAATTGATAGCACCAGTCAAAAGATTTCGCTTGCTGAGGTTGCGAGTTCCGAGATTTGCCATTCAAGCGGGGATCGCCTAAGAGTGTCGGGTGGTTGCTCACGTTATTTTGTTGCTGAGATCGCTAAATTAATAGTCTATTTATTATTATCCTTCGTTTCGGTCGCAAGATGACTACTTTCTTAAATTATCTTTTCAGAACGGGTAATGGAGAATCGGGAAGGGGGTATCGGAATGGGTCATGGGTCATAAAATAGAATGCACTTCATTTCATCTGATTCATGGCTTTTTTTGTATCCAGTATTGAAAACTGCTCCAACCTTTACCAGCACTGGGATCAGGTTTAATCTGAATGATCGCTATTCCTTTTGATTCGAGGAGCTTCACTAATTCTTCAGTGTGAATGCCATACATTTCCATCGTGGCGCGTTTTGAGACATCTTTACCATATCTAAGCTGCCTATAAATATCTAAAATCTTGATAGGAATTAATTGTTTAATCCATGTTCTTAAGCTATTATCCGACACTGAATTGGTTAAAATTTCATTGGTTTTTGGGGTCGGTTCGCTAGGAATTTGAAAAACTGCCACGCCATCCAGTGTTAAAATTCGCACAAATTCTTCAATATATTTAATAGAATATTCTGTCGGCATATGTTGAAGCGTTATGTTGGAGTAGATAACATCAAAAAAGTTATCAGAAAAAAGTTTTAAGTCAGCCTGAGCATTCAAATGATACTGGCATTGTTCTCCACAGCGATTGTATTGCTTGGCCATTTCAATCATCGAAGGAGCAATATCAACCCCATGAACTTCCTCAAAATAGTTGGCTAAGGCTTGCGTTAAACGTCCTACCCCACAACCAAAATCAAGAGCGCGGTTGTGGTTGATGGCGATATTTAAGTCCTTTGCCTCCTGCATAACGCGCTCAATTTCCTGTTGTCCGGTGGCAAAAAATTCATCTAATTGCCACTTGCCTCCCTGTTTGTTAGGGAGCGTCAAAATAGCCCAAAGAGGGTCTAACTTGCCAAAAATATGCCAATTATGCTGTAAGGCTTTGAGACTCATAGTTATATTTCTCGTTTTAGGGAACAGGGAACAGGGAACAGAAAATATAATTAAGGTGTACCTAACTAGTTTAAGAAACGCTATATTGAATTACTCTGCTGAAAAAGCAGCCATTTCAGGTTTGTAGCGAATTCCCGCTTGTTTAAGACGGCGCAAGGCCTCACCTAGGCGATCGCACTCGGCAATTAAACTCAAACGAACGTAGCCTTCTCCCCCTTCGCCAAAAGCATTCCCTGGCGTGAGGACGACCCCCGTTTTCTCCAAAACATCAAGGGCGAAATCGGTAGAATTCTGACCGAGAGGACAGGGAATCCACAGATACATAGTGGCTTTAGAAGGGGTAACTTGCCATCCCAATTGCGCCAACTCTTCAATAACAAAATCGCGACGTTGGCTGTAGCGTTGCTGTACCTGGTGGATGTAGTGGTCAGGAAGTTGCAAAGCGGTTTCTGCCGCCGCTTGCACTGCTGCAAAAATGCCGTAATCTAAATTAGTTTTGAGCGTCCGTAATCCTTGAATGATATCGGCATTACCCACCACAAAGCCAACGCGCCAGCCAGCCATATTGTAGGTTTTAGAAAGGGTATGAAACTCGACACCCATTTCTTTAGCACCCGAAATTTCTAACAAACTGGTAGGTTGATAGCCATCAAAAGCCAGTTCTGCGTAACATAAATCGTGTACCAGCATAATTTCATAATGACGCGCCCAAGCCACAATTTCCTCAAAAAAGGCTCTAGGGGCAGTTGCTGTCGTCGGGTTGCTGGGATAGTTGAAATAGAGAATCTTTGCCTGCCGCGCTACTGTTTCGGGAATGGCAGCGAAATCGATCAACCAGTCCTGTTCGGCTTTTAAAATAATGGGATAGATCTGTCCGCCTGCAATCAATGGCCCGCGAAAGTGAGCAGGATAGGAAGGACTAGGAACTAAAACGAGATCGCCTGGATTGACGTAAGCTAAGGCTAAATGGGCGAGTCCTTCCTTAGAGCCAATGAGGGGCAACGCCTCACTGCTAGGATTGAGATCGACCCCATAACAACGTTTGTACCAATTGGTAATCGCTTGACGGAAGCTAGCCGTCCCTTCAAAAGGAGGATAGCCATGAGTTTGAGCTAGCTTGAGGGCTGCGATCGCGGCTTCTATCACGGGTTGAGGGGCAAATCCGTCGGGGTTACCCATGCCCAAATCAATTAAATCTAAACCTTGTTCTCTGGCCCGAGTTTTGAGTTCGTCTAAGCGGGCAAAAACGTAGGGAGGGAGGGTGCTGAGGCGATCGGCGCGGCGAATCCAGTTGGCACTCATTAGTTATGAGACGACAGCAATTATAGACAGGTAGACACCTATTGTCGCATTAATTCATCTTCTCGACGATCTTCAAGGATAAGTGCGATCGCTAAGTTAAATTAATCAAATTTTTTCTGCAATTTGAAACAAGGTAGATCTAATCACCAATTTTAGAGTACAACTGATAACTGATAACTGATAACTGATAACTGATATGGCTTCTGCTTGGGATCGCTTTACCCTGTCTGGCTTTTCGCCGTCTCATTGGCGAGGGGCAAGCGTTTTGTATCGACTAGTCGGCTTATTCGGGACTTGGCGGCAAGGAAGCGCTTTGCTACAGTGGGCAGATGCGATCGCGGCTATCTTTATCAGTATTATCTTCGTTTTCGGGCCGTTCGTCACCACCACCCTAATCGGTATTTGGTTGCTTGCCCTCGCCCTTTATTGGGCAATATTGACCGTTACTGACCCTGAGCGGCCTACATTAACGCCAATTCACCTGTTAGTATTGCTGTATTGGGGTATTGCGTCGGTTGCAGTGGCTTTTTCGCCCGTTAAAGCGGCAGCGTTTGGCGGTTGGGTCAAGTTGACACTCTATCTCATCTTTTTTGCAGCAACTTCTAGGGTACTGCGATCGCCTCGCCTCACGAATTGGATAATTGTTACCCTCTTGCTGCTTTCCCTCGTTGTTAGCGGTTACGGCATCCGCCAAGAGTTATTCGGGGCTGAACAGTTAGCCACCTGGAACGATCCCACCTCCGAATTAGCAGGCGATACAAGGGCTTACAGCTATTTAGGCAATCCCAACTTACTAGCCGCCTACTTATTACCGTTAATTGCCCTTTCTCTGGCTGCTGTTTTCGTCTGGCAGGGTTGGCTGCCGAAACTGCTGGCAGTGACAACGGTGTTGGTCAACACAGCTTGTATGTACTTTACCGACAGTCGCGGCGGTTGGATTGGGATGCTAGCGTTGTTAGGGGCATTCTTTCTGCTGTCTTATCTCTGGTGGCGAGATGCCTTGCCTCCTTTTTGGCGAAAGTGGTTGCTACCGATGGTCTTGGGCGGTTTTGGAGCATTTATTCTCGTTGCTGTCCTTGCCGTCGAACCGTTGCGCCTGAGAGTGATGAGTATTTTTGCAGGACGAGAAGATAGTAGCAACAATTTCCGTATGAATGTTTGGGCGGCAGTTATCGACATGATACGCGATCGCCCGCTCATTGGCATCGGGCCGGGCAACAGTGCGTTTAATAAAATCTATCCTCTCTACATGAGTCCCCGTTTTAGTGCCTTGAGTGCTTATTCTGTTTATTTAGAAACGGCGATCGAAACGGGTTTAATCGGCTTGAGTGTGTTTTTGTGGCTAATTATTGTAACTATCAATCAAGGTGTGCGGCAACTGCAACGTTTTCGAGCAGTTAATAACCTGCATGGTTTTTGGTCAATCGCTGCGATCGCGGGTATGGTAGGATTACTGGCACACGGCTTAGTTGATACGGTGTGGTATCGTCCTCAAGTTAATACCCTTTGGTGGAGTATGGTTGCCCTGATTGCCAGTCAGTATCAACCGATGCAAGTTGATCGCCAAGAGCGCCATCATAAAATGATGGATAATCAATATAATTAATACGTAAAATGTAGTTTATCTTGCTAAAGATTAAATGTCTTATCAAATTAATGTTCTCATTGAAAAAGATAAAGATGGCTACTATGCTTATTGTCCTCAATTACCAGGTTGTCAAACCCAAGCAGAGACATTAGAAGAGGCAAAAGAGAATATTCAGGAAGCAATTGAACTGTATTTATCAACCCTATCTAAAGAAGAAAAAACTCATTTATTGAATCAAGAAATTTTCAATATGACAGTAGAGGTAACAGTTGCCTAAGCTTCCTAGAATGACAGCCAAGCAAGCTGAACGGCTTTTTCGACATCAGGGGGTAAAGTGTTCGCATCTGTTACATTTTGGGCGCACGCGATGCGCCCCTACGGATACGTGGGTTATTTACCCAAATTTGATATAATTATTTAACTGTAATCAGTGCTTGAAACCTAGCATCGGTGCGAATGTTATCAAAGTCTGTATCATTTTTCGACATTTCTCTATATTTTGGATCTAACTTAATCGTCTGTTGTAGATTTTCGATGGCTAAATATATATTATTTTGAAATCCATAACAAACAGCTTTATTATAATAAATATTAGGATAGTTAGAATTTATTTGAATTGCTTTATTAAAACATTTTATTGCTTCTTGATACTGTCCCGAATATCCTTCCGACGATTGCGGTAATGTCGTTCGTACGGTTGAATTGCGATTGCTCTTTCATAACTTTTTACTGCTTCTTCTAATCTCCCTAAATTCTCTAACGCAATCCCTCGGTTATATAGCAATCCTATATGAATTGTGAAAAGGCATCAAATCTTTTCAAGTTAGGAAAATTAAAAAGATTATACTTAGCAAAAAATTGAAATAAAAAATTAATAAGCTTAAAGTTTTTGCCGAAACGATAAAATCTTCTGAG